>JANTGF010000061.1 GCA_024763075.1 Bacteroidales bacterium
ACAGATTTTCTTTCTTAACGCTTCATTCATTGATTTTTTTAACGCATTTTTCCCAAGGCGGAAATCATTCAACTTATTTACTTATTGTAAAAAAGTGTTTCGATTCTGAATTTATATTTACTCTTCTACAATAAATAATATTTTAGCTTTTAATAGAATTCTGCTAATTTCTTATAATACTGTATATTAATAAGCATAAATAAAATTGATCATCTCCGAAAATAAGTGTTTTATTAGACATGGGAAACATTAATTTGTAAGAATAACTCCATTTTATCCAAAGGATTAATATTTTTGCCTTTGAGGTTTTTTATCCGCAGAGAAATGAGCATTGAACATTATATACAGAAGAAAAAGAAGATCAAATTTCTTATCCTGAGAATGAAACCGGTGGGTGATACCATCCTGGCCACTCCGTTTTTTTATGTTCTGAAAAAGAAATTCCCTGATTGCCATATTTCAGTTGTGGTAAACACTCCATTTGCAGAAATGATAATGAATAATCCCTATTGCGATGAAGTTCTTGCATATGATAAAAAGAAACCACTGGCATTCCTTTTTATAATGCTGTTCCGTAAGTTTGATGTCAGCATTGATTTAATGAATAACCCCAGAACTTCTCAGATAAACTTGTTTGCCTGGGCCAGGTACCGAATTGGCTTGCAAAAGTCAAGAAATTTTTTCTACAATTTAAGAATTGATCTGAATGAATCCATTCATGAAATTTTTAATGTGGATAATAATCTGAAAATGCTACGCTTTCTTGGTATTGAAGATCCGTATTATGAGTTTTATTATAAACCGGATGCCGGTTCTGAACAGTTTACCAGGAACTTCCTGAAAGAAAAGCAACTGAAGGGGAAGATCATTGGTTTAAATATTTCGGCAACCACAGACGTTCAACGCTGGCCAACTGAGAAATTTATTAAACTGGGGGAGAAACTGGCAAATGAAACGGATTTTAGGGTCCTGATCATCTGGGGGCCGGAGGATCAGGGTAAAATCGAAAAGATCAGGTTATCCAGGGATCCTGATGACAAAATTATTTTTACACCTCCAACCACACTAAACCAGATGGGAGCTTTTATTGAAAGCTGTTCATTATTGGTTACCGGAGATGGAGGTCCGAAGCATATGGGAGTAGCCATGAATATTTCTACTCTGACCATCTATGGAGGGGTTAGTGCAAAGGAATGGAACCCTGCAGATACCGAAAGGTTTCCTTACATTACTTCAGCTATTGATTGTTATCCATGCCACAATAAAAAGGCATGTAAACTTGGCACACTGGAATGTTTGCATCAGATAAGCGTGGAAAGGGTTTTTGAAAAGATTATGGAAATGAATTTATAATCCGGATACCTAAAGTCTTTCATAAAAAGTTTCATAGCTGTAATCCTGGTTATTAGTCAGATCTCTGTTTCATTGCAGAAGATTTCTCTCCCTCAGTAGTCGGATAGAAATGACATTTTACCCAGGTTTTAACATAAAGAACAACCTGTCAATGAACCGGGAAACCGGTTCAGGATTTCCGCAACTTCTCCAGCTCATACATCTCATCCCGGAATCTTGCCGCTTCAATAAAATCCAGCTTCTGGGCTGCTTTTTCCATTGATTTTTTTGCTTTTTCAATGGCCTTTTCCAGTGCCAGATTGTCCATGTAACGGACAACAGGATCGGCAGCAACATCGGGTTTCTCCGGTTCGGCATAAGCTCTTTTTCCTGTTTTTTTCTGCATCTCTGCCAGAACGGATTTTGTGGATTTTATAATCTGTTTTGGGGTGATCCCCATTTTTTCATTGTATTTCAACTGCTTTTCCCGCCTGCGGTTGGTCTCGTCAATTGTTCTTTGCATAGACCGGGTGATCTTATCCGCATACATGATCACTTTCCCGTTTATGTTCCGGGCTGCCCGGCCTGCTGTTTGCGTAAGTGATCTTTCTGATCGCAGAAAGCCTTCCTTGTCCGCATCCAGAATGGCAACCAGTGAGACTTCCGGCAGGTCAAGTCCTTCCCTCAGAAGATTTATACCAACCAGCACATCAATGGTGCCTTCCCGCAGGTTTTGCATGATCTCAATCCGGTCAATCGTATCAATATCCGAGTGAATATAACTGCATTTTATATTCAGCCTGACCAGATAAGCAGACAATTCTTCTGCCATTCTTTTTGTGAGTGTGGTAACGAGTATCCTTTCATTTTTGTCAATTCTGAGATAAATCTCATTCAACAGGTCATCGATCTGATTCAGGCTGGGTTTGACCTGAATGGCAGGATCAATTAATCCTGTGGGCCGGATCACCTGTTCCACAATAACCCCTTCCGATTTTTCCAGTTCATAATCGGCAGGGGTAGCGCTAACATAAATGGTTTGTCCTGTCAGAGACTCAAACTCCTCAAATTTCAGGGGCCGGTTGTCCAGTGCCGCCGGAAGCCGGAAGCCGTATTCCACCAGTACCTGTTTCCGGGAATGATCACCGCCGTACATGGCTCTGATCTGTGGTATGCTCACGTGGCTTTCATCGATTACCATCAAAAAGTCGTCCGGGAAATAATCCAGCAGGCAAAACGGACGTGTTCCGGGGTCTCTGCCGTCAAAATAGCGGGAGTAATTTTCGATCCCACTGCAATAACCCAGCTCTTTGATCATTTCCAGGTCGTACCGGACTTTTTGCTCCAGCCGGACGGCCTCCTGGTGTTTTCCAATCTCTTTATAGTATTCTACCTGTTTGAACATATCACTTTCAATATATGATAGTGCCTGATTGATCCGTGGCCGGGTAGTAACGAAAATGTTCGCAGGAAAAATAACCGCCTGTTCCATGGATTCTTTGGTTCTGCCGGTTAAGGGGTCGATAGATTCAATTTCTTCGATCTCATCCCCCCAGAAAACAATCCGGAGTGCAGAATCTGAATAGGCAAGAAAGATATCTACCGTATCACCCCTGACCCTGAAAGTCCCCCTGGAGAAACTGACCTCATTCCTGGAATACAGACTATCTACCAGCTTTCTCAAAAAAAGATTGCGGGTAAATGTCATGCCGACTTTAACAAGGATCGTATTGTTATGAAAATCTTCGGGATTACCTATGCCATATAAACAGGAGACCGAGGAAACCACAATCACATCTTTCCTTCCGGAAAGAAGGGCAGAGGTGGTGCTTAAGCGGAATTTTTCTATCTCCTCATTGATGGAAAGGTCTTTTTCAATATAGGTATTTGTGACCGGGATGTAGGCCTCCGGCTGGTAATAATCGTAGTAAGAAACAAAATACTCCACCAGATTTTCAGGGAAAAACTGTTTGAACTCACCATACAACTGGGCTGCCAGTGTTTTATTATGACTGAGCACCAGTACCGGGCGTTGAATTTCCTGAATTACATTGGCAATAGTAAAGGTTTTACCCGAACCGGTAACTCCCAGAAGTGTCTGGTATTGAGTTCCGGAACGGATCCCTTCAGCAAGTTCCTGAATCGCTTCCGGCTGGTCACCGGTAGGTTGAAAATCTGATGTTAATTTAAAATCCATTCGCAATAAATTACTCTCAAAATTAATTATTTTTCAGAGCTTACAGTTTCAAATCCTCATAACCTGAAAAGAATACTCCATACTGGCAAAAACTGTTAATTGAATTAGGTAATGGTTTTTTTATCTTGAGGTAAATAATTTTGAAGAGTATAATCAGGAAGCAAATCAAGTTAGAATCAACTATTTTATATTCAGACTTTTCTCATTTAAACTTTAGGTTTGGATTTTTCTTCATTGCTTCTTCCATTATTCCTTTGTAGTATAAGTTTGTCCTTGCTCATTGGTTGCCAGTGCCTGGTCAATTGCTTCCTTTTCAGATTTGGTAAATCTGTAACTTGAACTTGTATTTAAAATGGACAATAATTCCTGATATATTTTTTCAAGTTCTGAGCCTTTAAGATTATCTATCCTTCTAAATAAATCGAGTTTTCTTTCTGCAATATCCATAGTTTATATTGTAACTTTTCTTTCACAAAGTTAATAAATATTTCTCCATAATCCGTAATAAACCGGATTTCCCTCTCTCGAAGAAATATCCAGATTATCTATTAAAAAATCCTGCTTTTCCCTGTTCCAGACATAGATTTTTATTACTGCGTTTTCAGGAATAGATTTTGAGATATCCGCAGCATTTATGGAAAGATAGACAGTAAACCATTCATCGGTTAAATGCTGGTATTTACTAAACTTCTCACCTTTCCATTCTCTGATTTCTCCTCCGGATTCTATAGAAAATACAAGCAGGGCATCTTTGAAATTCTTTCCTGTTTTTGCTTTTACCTTAATGTCCAGGACGTTATTCTTTTTTTGGATTACATTTTTAAACAGTTCGCTGAATGCAGGACCATATTCTTCCCCGGTAGTGAAATGGAAGGCATGTTTCCCGTTAAACACAAGGGAATCAGAATAAAATTTACTCCCATCTTTCTGAAGATCTTCGAAATTATTCAGGTAATGAAAGATGGTATCTTTGTATGAATCTCCCGGAACTGACGAGAAATGATAGAAATTTCCTCCACAATAATTTTTCACTTTTTTTAAGACAGGAAAGAAATCGGATAAAATTGTGTAATTTTCAGGATGATCACCCGTAGTACTTCCATAAAGAAAATTTTCATTTTTATGGGATCTTAGATAATCGGAGAGATCCTGGTTTTGAATTTCCGTAAAGGAAACGATCCTGTTTTTGTGCCGGACCCCGGATCTTTCCAGTTGGTACATAAGAATATTGTCCTGCATTTCAATTAAGGCGGTATAGGATTCTCCCTTATTATTCTCCTTTTCAAATTTCTCAATTTCAGAAAATATCTCATAATAAGGTGATTGATAAAATAAAGGAAAATATTTCCGGAGTGTAATGAGGGTGGTAAGGTTTATTATAAGAATTGAAAACACCAGTGCCGTTTTAGACAGCTTAGAATTTATTTGAACTCTTGAAAACAGGCCCATTAATAAAAAGGGGAAGGAGAAGATCAATACGGAATATTGGAGAACAGGTGAAAAACTTCTTGAGTAAATAAATCCAATCAGAAAAGAAAGAATAAACCAGGATAAAACTACCCATGTGAGTTTTCTTTTCATTGGTTGTTCAGGTGGTCTCTTGAAGCCTTTTTTGGCAATGAAAAGCGTAATCAAAAAAAGGATCCATGAAAAATGAAAGATGTATTTAATAAACTCTATGATGAAATCATATCCGGGTTTACCCAACCAACCTGAAAGTCCTCCGTTTTGTAACTGGCTGAGTGTGATTTTCAGGTGGGGGAGGAACAGTAATGCAATGACAAAACCGGTAAAAAGATAGTTTCTCAAAGCTTTTCTTTTTAGAAAAAAGAATCCGGAAAAACCAACGAGAATTACGAATAATGCACTGAAATAGTGATTGTACATACATAAAACGGCACTTACCACAAAACCTGTTAAAGGGAGCCATTTCATTCTGTAAGGGTTTTGAATATAGGAATACCAGAACCAAACCAGAAGCAAACCGAAAAACATACCACTGATGTACGGGCGGGCAATCTGACTGTACATAAGCGTATATTCAAGTGTGGAAATATATGCGGCTGTGATCAGACCGGTAGTTTTACCAAACATTTTTGAACCGGTCAGGTATGCAAAGTATATGGACAGAGTACCAAGGATCAGGAAAGGAAGTTTTACAATGAATTCAGATGTTCCGAACCATTGTGTCCAAAAGTAAAGAAATACCTGGATGCCTGCAGGATGACCGTCGGGTTTCACACCTTCATTTATCAGATCTTTGAGGCTTGAGAAATCAGTTCTAAAAATAGCACTGAATTCATCATGAGTAAATGGAATCTGATCAAATCTGTAAAACCTGAGTAATATGCCGGCCAGTAAAATTATAATGATCAGCAGGGAATCCGTATGTTTTTGTATGGGTTTGAATGAAAGCAAATCCGGTACCAGATAGTTTGAAAATAAAATCAAGATACAAATATAAGCGAACTTTGCTCTTTTGCCTCATTCTTATGATGGTTTGTACCTGAAGCCGTGTCGGTTTTTTGTCTGGTTTAGGTATAATCTACCTGAAAACCATGTTCAATATGTTAAGAATGCATAAATATTCATATCTCGAAACGTTCAGCATTGATTTTTTTTATAACTTTAGATACTGATTATTTTGACAGTTCTTTATGAACATTTACCTGATTTTACAATTACAAAATATTAAACTAAATGAAACCTTATTCACTTATTAAAATTTCTGAAAAAGACGGGATCGGTCTGGTTACAATATCCCGGCCTGATGCAATGAATGCACTGAACTCTGAATTTTTCAGGGAATTTAAAGACTATCTTTCAAATCTTTCTTCCGATGTAAAAGCAATGATCATCACAGGGGAAGGAAAAGCTTTTGTTGCGGGTGCTGATATTGCTGAGATGGTTGAAATGAACCCTGATCAGGCACTTAAATTTTCACGAACAGGCCAGGAAGTGTTTATGATGTTACAGCAACTTGAAATTCCGGTAATTGCTGCGGTTAACGGGTATGCTTTAGGGGGAGGATGTGAACTGGCCATGGCCTGTGATATTCGTCTGGCCGGCAATAAAGCAAAATTCGGACAGCCGGAGGTGAGTCTGGGTCTTATCCCGGGATATGGAGGAACTCAACGAATGCCCCGGTTAGTGGGATTAGGAAATGCTCTATACTATCTGATGACCGGAGATTATATGAATGCAGAAGAAGCTCTGAGAATCGGACTGGTGCAGAAAGTTGTGGAGACAGAAGATTTACTGAATGAGGCCAGAACCCTGGCAGAAAAAATTATCTCCCGTGGTCCTTTAGCAGTGGAAAAAGTGAAAAGAGTGGCCAGGGATGGCCTGGAATTGAATTTGCTGGCCGGCTCTGAACTAGAGAAAAATGAGTTTGCCTCCCTCTTTGGAAATGAGGGAACAGAAGGTATGAGAGCCTTTTTGGAAAAAAGAAAACCTGAATGGAATAAATAACTTACCTTTAAAAATATGAAAATGAATTATGCAAATAGATTATCAAATGTTTCGGTATTGGGCGCTGCCGGGAAAATGGGCAGTGGGATCCTGTTGCTCATGTCGCAGGAATTGTATGATCTGAGCAAACAGCCTGAAAATAACGAACTGAATTTCAGTCTAAATGCCATTGATATTTCTACGGAGGCTTTGCAGGGTATCTTAAAGTATATCGAAAAGCAAAGCCGCAAAGCTGCAGAAAGAAAACCGGAAAATATCAGAAAATATTTTTCAGAATCAAATTTGACAGAGGAAGAAATGACGGAGCAATATGTGAAAGGTGTCCTGGGGATTATCCACCCGTCAACAGATTTAATGGATGCTACCAAATCTACACTGGTTTTTGAAGCGGCAAGCGAAGATAAAGATCTGAAAATTAAGCTGCTTTCAGAGATAAATAAGAATAGTAATCTTTTTCCCTGGTTTTTTACCAATACATCTTCCATTCCCATTCATTTTATTGATGAGCAGGCCGGATTGAATGGACGCGTACTGGGTTTCCATTTTTATAACCCGCCTGCTGTTCAGCGTTTGGTGGAACTGATCACAACAGAGAATACGGATGCTTTATTGGTAGAGACTGCTCATCAGGTTGCAAAAAGGCTGAGAAAGGTGATTGTTCCTTCCAATGATGTGGCAGGTTTTATCGGGAATGGCCATTTTATGCGGGATGCCCTTTTTGCCATTTCAGAAGTCGAACGGCTTACTTCAGACCTTGGATTTGTGAAATCTTTATATGCGGTAAATTCTGTTAGTCAGAAATTTCTGATCCGACCGATGGGGATATTTCAACTTTGTGATTATGTTGGGAATGATGTGGTACAGTTTATTTTAAAAGTAATGAATCCTTATATTGAAAAGGAAGATTTGCATAGCGATTTGCTTGACAGATTTGTGGATGCAGGGATAAAGGGAGGACAAAATCCTGACGGTTCCCAGAAAAATGGTTTCCTTAAATATGAATCCGGAAGAATTACAGGTGTTTATGATTTTGAGAAGGGAGAATATGTGGACTTGGATTCCATTAAAAGTGAAGTGAATGAATTTCTGGGTCCGCTGCCTGAAAATTATAAACCCTGGAAAGAAATTATCAGAGATCAGGAAAAAGAGAATCTTCTGACGACGATTTTCTCAGCATTGAAAAACCTGAATACACCGGGTGCACAATTGGCAATAAAATATGCTCTTCAATCGAAAGAAATAGGGCTAAATCTCGTGAAAGATAAAGTGGCAAATTCTGCAGAAGATGTGAATAAAGTGCTTTTAACGGGTTTTTATCACGCTTATGGTCCGGTAAATGAGTATTTTGATTAGAAAAAGAAAACCTAATATTAATTTAAATAAATAAATTATGAATTTTGAATATACGGAAGAACAGGAAATGATAAGACAGGCTGCTAGGGACTATGCACAGCGCGAATTGATCAAAGATGTCATTGAAAGGGATGAAAACGCAGAATATCCTGCTGAACATGTAAAAAACCTTGCTGAACTTGGATTTATGGGAATGATGGCAGAGCCAAAATATGATGGGGGAGGCATGGATACAGTTTCTTATGTACTGGCTATGGAAGAAATTTCCAAAGTGGATTCAGCTGTAGGCGTTATTATGTCGGTAAATAATTCTCTGGTACTCTGGGGACTGGAAGAGTACGGATCAGACGCTCAAAAAGAAAAATATATACCGCCGCTGGCAAGAGGAGAAGTGACGGGGGCATTCCTCCTTTCAGAACCGGAAGCAGGTTCCGATGCCACCATGCAAAGAACAACTGCAGTTGAAGATGGTGACTATTACATTCTGAATGGTACTAAAAACTGGATTACATCCGGAGGAACAGCGTCCACCTATCTAGTTATAGCTCAGACACATCCCGAGAAACGTCATCATGGGATTAATGCTTTTATTGTGGAAAAAGATACCCCCGGTATTTCTGTTGGGGTACATGAAAATAAAATGGGAATGAGGAGTTCAGATACGCATTCTGTTATGTTTACCGATGTAAAGGTTCCCAAAGAAAATAGGATAGGGGAGGATGGTTTTGGTTTTAAATTTGCCATGCGGACACTTGATGGTGGCCGGATTGGGATTGCCGCCCAGGCAGTGGGGATAGCTGCGGGAGCCTTTGAAAGAGCAGTCCAGTATTCCAAAGAAAGAAAAGCCTTTGGTACGGAAATTGCCAATCATCAGGCCATCGCCTTTAAGATAGCTGACATGGCAGTGAAAATTGAAAATTCCAGATTGCTTACACTGAAAGCAGCCTGGCTGAAAGATCAGGAAAAGTCTTACAGTCTTGCCAGTGCCATGGCCAAAAAATACGCTGCTGATGCTGCCATGTGGGTAACTACCGAAGCTGTCCAGATATTTGGCGGCTATGGCTATGTGAAAGAGTATCATGTGGAAAGGCTGATGCGGGAAGCAAAACTCACCCAGATTTATGAGGGAACTTCGGAAGTGCAGAACATCGTTATTTCAAGAGCGTATCTGAAACATTAGATTTCCCGAAGCATCTATAAAAGATTATTTACATGAATGCTGCTCATTTTTTTGGTATTTTGAAAACATATTATGACAAAGACATATAAACCAAAAAATCATTTACGGATTGTTACTGCTACTTCCCTGTTTGACGGTCATGATGCATCCATAAATATTATGCGACGGATCATTCAGTCTGCCGGGGTTGAGGTCATTCATCTGGGGCATAACCGGTCTGTTTATGAAATTGTGGAAACAGCCATTCAGGAGGATGTGCATGCCATTGCTGTTACATCCTACCAGGGAGGCCATATGGAGTTTTTTAAATTCATGCTTGACCTCCTCAGAAAAAAGGGATTTTCGCATATAAAAATTTTTGGTGGCGGGGGAGGTGTAATTCTTCCTGAGGAGATTCATTCCCTTGAAAAATATGGAATTACGCGCATTTATTCACCAGATGACGGGCGCTCCATGGGTTTGCAGGGGATGATCAATGATCTTCTGGAAAAATCAGATTATGAACTCGCAAAAATCAAGGTTCCTGAACCGGTTAAGCCGGATCCTCATGATCATTCTACATTAGGCAGGTTGATAACCCTGGTTGAAAACAAAGCCGGGGCCGTTCAAAAATTCATTAAGGAAGTAAATGCCAACTGTGAGAGTGTTCCTTCTTTTGTTTTGGGTTTTACCGGTACGGGAGGGGCAGGGAAATCTTCACTTGTTGATGAGTTTGTACGCAGGTTTAGCTCTGAATTTTCAGATAAAACATTGGCTATCCTGTCCATTGACCCTACCAAAAGAAAGACAGGCGGGGCTTTGCTTGGTGACAGGATCAGGATGAATGCCGTATATTCTCCAAACATCTTTATGCGGTCCGTGGCAACCCGGCAGGCACACCTCGCCCTTTCAAAATCAATCCACGATATTTTATGCATCCTTAAATCTTCTGGTTTCGACCTGGTTATAGTTGAAACTTCTGGTATTGGCCAGTCCGATACAGAGATCGTTGACCTGAGTGATCTTTCGGTTTATGTGATGACACCCGAATATGGATCAGCTACCCAGCTTGAGAAAATAGATATGCTGGATTTTGCTGATATGGTAGTTATAAATAAGTTTGATAAACGGGGAGCACTGGATGCCATTCGCGATGTGAAGAAACAATTTCAGCGGAATCATATGCTTTTTGATAAAGACCCGGAAGAAATGCCTGTTTATGGTACCGTGGCATCAAATTCCAGGGATGCGGGTACTGACCGCTTTTATCTGGCTCTGATGGAGCAGCTGAAAATAAAATCCAGGGACAGGTTTGAAGCCGGGAAATGGGAAGATCTTCCCGAATCATCAGATACCATAAGCCTTATCCCTGAAAGTAAGGTTCGGTATTTATCTGAAATTACGGACTTGATCAGGAATTACAATCAGCAGGCTAGAAATAAGTCAGAAGTTGCAGAGCAGCTTTATAATCTGAAGGAAACCATAAAATTAATTGAAGAAAACAGCAAAGGGCCTGTTCCGCATGAACTGCAGGCTTTGTTAAGGGAGAAGGAAAAAGAGCTGGGAAAGGAAAATCTGCAGATTCTAAAAACCTGGCCCTCCAGAGTAAAACAGTATAGAAAGAAAAAGTTTTCTTACGAAGTACGGGGGAAAGAGATCAGTATTGAGACAGGAACTGAATCCCTTTCTAACCTTAGGATTCCAAAAATTGCCATTCCAAATTACCGGTCATGGGGTGATATATTGAATTGGAATTTAAAGGAAAATTTTCCGGGATCGTTTCCTTTTGCTGCCGGTGGATACCCTTTTAAGAGGGAAGATGAAGATCCTACACGGATGTTCGCTGGGGAAGGCGGTCCGGAAAGGACCAATAAACGGTTTCATTATCTTTCCTGGAACCAACCTGCCCAGAGATTATCCACAGCTTTTGATTCTGTAACACTGTATGGTGCTGATCCTGAAGACCGGCCTGATATTTACGGAAAAATCGGGAATGCCGGAGTTTCCATTTCCTGTCTGGATGATGCTAAAAAATTATACTCAGGGTTTAATCTGATGGATCCTAAAACTTCCGTTTCCATGACAATAAATGGCCCGGCCCCCATAATGGTTGGGTATTTTCTGAATGCTGCCATCGATCAGCAATGTGAATTATACATTAAAAGAAACGGACTGCAAAATGAGGTAGAGGAAAAAATAAAACAGTATTATGCCAAAACAGGATTACCCAGACCTGAATACCAGGGAGATTTACCAAAAGGAAACGATGGCCTTGGCCTGATGTTGCTTGGAATTACAGGTGACCAGGTGTTGCCGGAAGAGGTGTACCAAGAAATAAAAGCAGAGACTATTTCACAAGTCAGGGGTACGGTTCAGGCGGATATTTTAAAAGAAGACCAGGCTCAGAATACCTGTATTTTTTCTACTGATTTCGCACTTAAGTTAATGGGTGATGTGCAGGAATATTTTATCAGGAACCATGTCCGGAATTTCTATTCGGTTTCGGTTTCGGGTTATCACATTGCTGAAGCAGGAGCAAATCCCGTAACACAGCTGGCCTTTACCCTGGCAAATGGTTTTACCTATGTTGAATATTATCTGTCGAGGGGAATGAACATTGACGAGTTTTCGCAGAATTTTTCATTTTTCTTTTCAAACGGACTGGACCCTGAATATACGGTTATTGGAAGAGTGGCCAGGATCATCTGGGCAAAAGCCATGAAATACAGGTATGGAGCCAATGAACGCTCGCAGAAGTTAAAATACCACATTCAGACTTCAGGAAGGTCACTTCATGCACAGGAAATAGAGTTTAATGATATCCGTACAACTTTGCAGGCATTGATCGCTATTTATGATAATTGTAATTCATTGCACACCAATGCTTACGATGAGGCAATTACCACACCTACTGAAGAATCTGTACGGAGGGCAATGGCCATACAGCTGATTATTAATAAGGAATTGGGCCTTGCGAAAAACCAGAATCCATTGCAGGGATCATTCATTATTCAGGAGCTTACAGATCTTGTGGAGGAAGCAGTTTTAAGTGAGTTTGACAGGATTTCTGAAAGAGGTGGCGTGCTTGGAGCTATGGAAATGATGTATCAGCGGAGCCAGATACAGATGGAATCTCTCCATTATGAAGTACTAAAAAATAACGGAGACTTGCCATTGATAGGTGTAAATACTTTTTTATCTTCTGAAGGTTCTCTTACAATTTTGCCGGAAAATGTGATCAGGGCTACAAAAAAAGAAAAAGATTATCAGGTTGAGATGATTCGAAATCTTAACAAACGTTCTCCGGATAAACAGGATGCTGTACTTTTTGAGTTAAAGAAGAGAGCCCTGAAGAATGAAAATATATTTGAAAGTTTAATGGAAGCTGCAAAATACTGTTCAATTGGCCGGATTACAGATACTCTTTTTGAAGTAGGAGGACAATACCGGAGAAATATGTAATGTGAAAGAGATTTTGTACCTTTGATTATCAAAAATATTTATCATGGATGTACAATCAATTAATCTTGCGAATCTGCTGTTATTAGCTATTAACCCTAGAGATACTTACACCCAGATAGGTGCATTTCGCCTGGGAAAGGCTGTTTTTTTGAAAAGAATTGCCCATAAACCGGAAGATCTGGCTGGTTTTTCCAGGTTTGCGGAACAAACAAATTACAGATCAGACCTGATTCTGGAAGCTTTGAAAGATAATGAGATTTATTTTGATGAGATCAGGTTGATCATGGGGCGGGGTGGGTTGATACACCCTGTGGAATCGGGTATTTACGAGGTAAATGATAAAATGAAAAAGGACCTTGAGGAAGCAAAATCAGGGGAGGATGTCATTAATCTTGGTGGGTTAATTGCCAGGGAGCTCGCAGGTCGTCTGCCTGATGCAAGAGCTTTTATTGCAAATCCGGTAGTTGTTGATGAATTCTCAGATTTTGCAAGAATTTCGGGTCATCCCTTATTAAAGAGGAAGTCTATATATCACGCTTTGAACCAGAAATATATTGCAAGAAGGCATGCACGTTCCCTTGGAAAGAAATATGAGGAAATGAAATTGATCGTTGCAAATCTGGGGAGGGCAGTTACCGTTGGTATTCATTATCACGGAAGGGTGATTGATGCTACCCAGGGCTTTGATGGCGACGGGCCGTTTTCTCCGGTTACCACCGGGTCTTTGCCGGTGGGTGACCTGATTCGTCTTTGTTACAGTGGTAATTATACTGAAAAAGAAATGCTGAAAATGGTGAGAGGAGAAGGAGGTCTGAATGCCTACCTTGGTACATCCAGCGGGTATGAGGTGGACAAAAGGGTGCAGAACGGGGATAAGAAAGCCAGGTTTTACTTTGATGCAATGGCTTATCAGATTGCAAAAAGTATCGGCTCCATGTGTATGACTTTTCCTGAGCAAGTTGATGCTGTCCTAATTACCGGTGCTATGGCGAACAGTAAGTTTCTGGTAGATTCCCTTGTTTCACGGATTTCAAAGATTGGAGATATTCACATTTATCCTGGTGACGACGATCTTGAAGCTTTGGCATGGAATGGTATGATGATGCTGAAGGGTGACCTGAACCCTCAGGAGTATAAATAGTGTTGGTCCATAAAGTAGGGTGTTTGAGCTATAAAGTTTGAGATAAAGCCTCGCCTTCCTTAGTTCAAAGTACGGCGGACAAGGGCGTGAGAGAATTTAAAACCGCAGTCCCGAAAATCGGGATGAGGTTTTGGAATTTTAGCAACAAGGCAGATATCGGACTTTAAAGACAAACACTAAGTAGTGCTTCTAAGAAAACTCTTAACTTTTCAACTGACTTCTTAGAAGACACCAAAGACAAGGCTTTCGAAGCTTTGAAAATCAGGGAGTTTGCTTTTGTAAATGACCGTTTTCAAAACGATAATAACGCAGTATTTGGCGTTTTCTAAGAGACACTAAGTAGGATTGGATTATTTTTTCTTCGTTGTTCCAATCTTCATTCCTTCAGGGATCTGGACGGTTATGACCTCTCCCCTGGCACAAATTTCTCCTTTTGCAATGAGTCTGGTTTCTACAATAACTTTTCTTCCTTTTACTTCTTTAACGGTTGCTCTCAGCTCCAGCACCGTATCAATGGGTGTGGGCTTCAGATAGTCAACTTTTAAAGAGGCTGTTAAGAACCGGATGGCCGGAAGTGAATCCATCGAACGGTTTTCTTCTTTGTATTTGGCTGCTGCTGCTGTTCCTGTACTATGACAGTCAATAAGAGATGCAATGAGTCCCCCGTAAACATAACCCGGTACGGCAGTGTGGTATGGTTTTGGTCTGAAATGGCTTATACTTTCCTCACCGTCCCAGTAACTTTTTATCTGATACCCATGAGGGTTCAGGTATCCGCAACCGTAACACTGTGCCAGGTCATCAGGGTAATAGTCCTGAAAAGCTTTTATTTCCATAATTTTAAAAAATATTTTCAAATTTAATAAATCTAAGCCTGAATAATAAAATAAACCCGATGAATGATCTGAACCGGGATAAATTTTTATTTTTGTAGAGTAAAAGCCCATTTGATGAAAGAATCTACCATTAAAGCTGTATTACAATTGTTTGCGCTAATTGCAAATGTAAGTGATGGTAAGATTAGTTCAAAAGCTGAATCCATTGTCCTGGAGTCACTTAAACGGGTTGTTTCCGCTGAAAAGCTTCGTGAGTACATCAGACTTTTTAATAAATACCTCGAGGAAACTCAAAAGGTCAGCCTTACCGATAAATCAGATATTGCAAATCTGAAGAAGAAATCCATGCAATCAGTAAAGGCACTGGTTATATGTGAAAAAAACAATGAGATACTTGAGCAGCATGATAAGATTCGCATTATCAGTCGTTTACTGGAGTTTACGAATGAAGATGGTATTATTTCTCCGAAGGAAGAGGAATTCTTAAATGTTGTTAAGGACTCTTTTCACATCAGCGATGAAGAATACAACGATATTTACCAAATGGTGCTGAATCCCTGGATACGGGGTATCCGCAAGGAAATGCTCATCCTGGTGGACAGAAATGAAATCGATCATGTAAATGGAATTAAACACCTGAACTGGAAAGGCCTGAACGGACAAATCATTGCCTTGTATATTGAAAGCTGCAACTTATTCATGTTTAAATATTTGGGAAATGACAAGCTTTTCCGAAGCTCAGTGCAGGTTCATCCTGGCATTATTGAGTTTCTTGATCCCCGCTCCTTTATCAAAGGCCCGAATATCTCCACAATCTATTTCAGTACATTAACTGCACGTTTTTTTCAGGATGTGGTAAAGATAAACCTTGAATATGCCATTCAAAATGTTGAATTCAAATTTCATAACAGTGATAATGGTGTGCAACAGTTTAGCTTTCAGTCGTATGCCGGGGAACTGATTGGTATTATGGGTGGAAGCGGAGTTGGTAAGTCCACCCTTTTAAATGTAATGAATGGTTCTTTGGAACCTCAGAAAGGAAACATATATATTAACGGTTATGATCTTCACCAGGACAGTGAATCGCTGGAAGGAATTATTGGATATGTGCCACAGGATGACCTTCTTATGGATGATCTTACGGTATTTCAGAACCTGTATTTTAATGCCAGATTGTGTTTCAGTAATTATTCAGAGATAGAACTGTTGAAAAAAGTAATCCGGTTGCTGAAAGATCTGGATCTTTATGAGATAAGGTACCTGAAGGTAGGAAATCCTCTTGAAAAATTTATAAGCGGTGGACAAAGAAAAAGACTGAACATCGGTCTGGAACTTTTACGGGAACCTTCAATCTTATTTGTAGATGAACCTACTTCCGGTTTATCATCTATGGACGCAGAAATGGTAATGCTTCTTTTAAGAAGACAATCCATCAAAGGGAAACTTGTATTTGTGAATATTCATCAGCCATCTTCCGATATTTATAAGCTGTTCAGTAAAGTGATGGTGATGGACAAAGGAGGATATATCGTTTACCAGGGAGATCCGCTGAATGCACTGGTTTACTTTAAAACAGTAAATGATTTTGTGGATGCTGATGTTTCCCAATGCCCCACCTGTGGCAATGTGAATCCGGAACAGGTGCTGGAGATTGTGGAAACCAAATATGTGAATAAATATGGCAGGCTAACTGACATCAGACGGTTCTCTCCAAAAATCTGGTATGATAAGTACCGGCATAATATTGAATCCAAAATTTCCATAAAACCTTCAAGACTGGAATTGCCCGAAATTAATTTTAAAATTCCCCCGCTTTGGGAACAATTTAAAATATTTGTTTCTAGGGATGTAATGTCCAAGCTTGAGAATAAACAATATTTGTTGATTACTTTTCTGGAAGCTCCGTTGCTCGCCCTTATCATTGGTTATTTTACCAAATATTTTGCTGGCACGACGGATGATCCGGGGAAATACGTGTTTTACGGTAACGATAATCTGGTGTCTTACATATTTATGTCCGTTATTGTATCCTTATTTTTGGGGATGACCCTGAGTGCAGAGGAAATAATAAAAGATGGAAGAATATTGAAAAGAGAAGCTTTTCTTCACCTTAGCAGGTTTAGTTATATTAATTCAAAAGTATTTATTGTGCTGGTAATCTCTGCTATCCAGATGGCAACTTTTGTGTTAATAGGAAACTATATGATTGAGATAAAAGGAATGACATTTCAGTATTGGTTGATCCTGTTTTCAACGTCAGCGGTTGCAAATCTGATAGGGTTGATCGTGTCGGCATCATTAAAATCTGTTGCTACCATTTATATCGTAATACCCCTGATTCTTGTTCCCCAGATCCTGTTCAGTGGTACTGTAGTTCCATTTGATAAATTAAGGAGTATAAAAAAACATTCCAGGTTTGTACCGGTAACAGGAGATTTAATGACTTCCAGGTGGGCATTTGAAGCCATAACCGTATATCAGTTTAAAAGAAACAGGTTTGAGAAGCATTTTTTTGATGCAGATATGAGAATGAGCCGGAATCTGTATAAGTCCTCTTTTCTTATTCCCAGAGTTACCGGATATCTGGATGAGTCTTTAAGATCACTTAAAGCCGGAAAAGATTCAATAAAGGTTGAGGCACGCCTGAACATTGTTAAAAATGTATTGGCAGAATTTCAAGGAGAAACCGGGGCAAATCCGGGGCTGCTTTTGTATTTGAGACCTTCTCTGTTTAATGAGACTATCTATCAGAGGGTGAGGCTGTTTTTGGATTCAATCAAGATAACCAGTCAGAATAATTACGACAGGGCAAGCAGGGAAAAGGATGAAATCTATTTTGCCCTGCAAAAACAACTTGGGGGAAAAGATGAACTCCTGGATTTACAGAATAATTATGTCAACAGGAGTATCAATGACCTTGTTCTGAACCGGAACCAATTGAAAAAAATTATTGAGTACGACGGCCATTTAATTCAACGGATGGACCCTGTTTTTGAGTTGCCCCATAGTAAATACGGCCGGGCTCATATGTATGCACCGGTTAAGGTACTGGGGTATTTAAGTATTGATACCTATTGGTTTAATCTGTTGGTTCTATGGCTTTCGGTTGCGCTGGCATATTTATTTCTTTATTATGATCTGTTGAAAAAGATGATGTCACAGATCGAATCCGCGCTTATCAGATACAGGGATAAGAAACGTTTAAATATACAAGTAAGACGGAGATAAAATAAAAATCATTTAGTATTTCCAGGCGGTTATTAACATTTATTAAAATGTATAACTCAGAGGTATCTGAAAATGAAAATTCTTTTTCCGGTCAGCTCCGGTTTCTACATACATCAAACCACTGTAAAACCTGAGGCCCAGGGAGAATTTTTCCCAAATGTAATACTCAGCACCTAAATAGAATCCTACATCTATTCGGTTATAAGTGTCCGTCACATCCGTTGTTTCATCAATTCCCGGATATTTAATAATATTTGTGGCTTTTAAAAGAAAACCCAGCCCGGGACCTATATATCCTGAAAACCGGTCGTTAAATACATACTCCAGGAGAACAGGTACATCTATATAATTATTGTGGTTCTTATATTTTGTCTGGGACTGTGAGGCATCCTGGTCTTTATAAACCATTCCCTGCTGGGAATAGATAATTTCAGAACGCAGATTCCAGTTTTCAGTAAAGCCAATTTCTACCATCATTCCTGCATGAAATCCAAATCTGAAATTACCATCGAAAAAGTTACTTTGAAAGGTTGACATACTCGGGCCGGCGACAATTCCAAATTTTACATCCTGGGCTGTACTGTTTGTTTGAAATACACTTATGAAAACTAAAACAGGAAGCAAGTAATGTTTTTTGAATTTCATATTAGATGGATTTAATTTTTTTAATTGAAAGATGAAAAACGATTACAAAGATAGAAAACCTTTTTTCAGTTTTAACACCGTCAAAAAGCTTTTCTGAGTTCATTCGGTGAAGATTGTTGGATTTTACTTTCTTTTTTTATAGGGTATCCTGTAGTAAACATAATAACTTATTCCCAGGGTAAAATTCTTTTCCCCTTTTCCAAATCCCGGGATGATAAAAGGGGCCATTACAGGATCCTCATTCCTGGATATACGGAATCTGGTTCTTATCTCCCAGCCAAGGAGCCAGTTTTTAAATATCCCGACCTGTATGCCTGCATTGAATTCCATCCATTGTGAGAAAAGGTCATTCCTTGCTAAACTACCGGATTCTGTGCCCCAGTAGTTATCTTTTATCTGAATGTGATCAGCCTTATGCCAGTAGGGGGAAAATCCATACATCAATCCTATGTAGATCGAGTTTTGCTCCTCCGGATTTCTTTTTAAAAGGTTGAAGTGACTACCAATCCTGTAATAGGAGCCACTTAATTCATAATCATAGGTTTCTTTACTGAATTTTGATTTTAAAAGACCTGCTTCAGCTGTTATTGTAAAACTTTTACCAATGGCGGCATTTGCCTGAAATTCAAAGTTGTTTTGGATGGGGTTCCATATAGATACAAAAAACCGGGAAATATCAATCCCAATGGAAATGCTTCCGATATGCCGTGTGGAATCCACCTGTCCGGTGCAGGTAAATACGCTGGCCAAAAACAGACTAATGGACAAAAACCTGTAGATGTTCTTCTTTGCTTGCATCAAGTGTCGGATCAATGAGGTGAACTGAATCAATAAAACTTCCGGAGAAAGTAACTTCCTTTATATCAAAAAACATGGCAAATCCACATGTCTGGGAAACAAGTTCAAGATGTCTGGCATAGTGAAAGGTCAGCGTATCTGTATTAGAGAATGCATTCAATATGATTTTAGTTGTTTCGGAAAATGGAGATAGCCTGTAGTTCAGCCGGTTGGTATCAATGTCATTATAAATTAAACTGTCTTCTCTGCCAATACCATACAGGCTGACGTCTTTCAATACGGTATCTCTTAAGGTTGAGGAATTACTATTGTAAAATTTTGTTTGTACCGGAAATTTTGTAGGTTTATCACAGGCACGTTCAAAATTACAGGAAGGGAAACTGGTAGCTATAATAAATACGATCAGGAATAAGACAAATCCATATTTCTTAATCATGTGCTTATTCACCTTTAATGCGCTCTAAAATTTTGAGAAAGAAGTTGTAAAAATAGAAAAAGTTATAAACTATTGTAATAATTCACGATCCGGATCAGGTCTTTTTCTTTTTTAAATGAAAGTTTATTTTTTTTAATAAAAGCTGAGATTTCAGAACTCTTTTCTGATAATACTTGCGGAATAATCTTTTTGTTGTTAATTCTTACCGGATTATTTTGGTCATTCAAAAGATAATAAAGTTTCTTTCTTTCGATAAATTTCGCTGGTTTGGCATCTGTATATGGTTTGGGTTGTTCTGCACTTTGCAATATGACACCTTCTTTTAAAAGTAAATAACATTTCCCGGAAACAAGCACTTCATAATAGGATCCTTTATCAGGATGTTCAGGTTCTTTTGTAACATAAATCAGGTGAATACTGTCAATTTTAATATAATCGATCTGATCGGGTTCTGCTACCCAGTAAATTCCCTGCTTCACCCTAAACTCCACCTGATCGGCATATTTGTCATACCTGAATTCTCCACGAAATAGTTTTCCGTTCTTTAAAGCGACCTCACCCTTCCGGAAATCCTTATAAAGGAAGGGGCTCCCTTCAATACTTGCATAGCTGTTCTTGACTTCCAGATTATTAAAGTCCCTGTTGTAAAAACGGGTCAGATCCCTGAGGTCATTCAGGGACTGTTCCCATTCCTGTGCACTAAGAGCTCCTGTTGCGAATAGTAGGAGCAGAATCATGAGTAGATTATACTTTTTCATTTTATTTTTTTTGTGCCTAAATTGCCTCAAATATTATGCCATCAAATATTTTCATAAATTGAAATTCAAAAGGATTTTCAATAACTGATTTTAGTTGGCTTATCTGGATTTCTTTTTTAGCTTTTTGGTTTTGGATACGGAATCCATCAAATAGAACATTTCCGTGGCTACCTGGCGGCAGATTTTATCATTTTTCAGGATGTTACCGGTTGAATTATCATAGATTTGAATGTCTTCATACGGCAGAGGAAAAACTTTTTCAGTCCCATCCGGTTCAAGATTCATATCAACAAGATCCTTACTGCAAAGTACCGTTGAAAATTTCTCATTTGGATTTTGCCAGAAGTCGAATTTTTTTGAAAAGATAAAGATGTCAGGATACCTTTGCCCGATACTTAGAAGATAAACCGGGTTTTGTGAGTAACCTTCTGCCGCAGTTATAGAGAATCCTGCTTTTCTTAAGGCTTCCAGGATTCTGTAGTTAATGGCCGTTTCTGAATATCCGCCGGAAAAGGTTTTAATATTCTTAAGTTTATAGTAATATGCAGCAGTTTGAGCCCACACCTGGGCAAACTGACTTCTTCTGGAGTTTTGAGTGCAAATAAATAAAATCTGTGCAGTTTTCCCTTCAGAAGTTACTTCGTAAATATAATTGCCCATCTCTTCAAGTATGAGTTTCCTGTCACCTGGTATCTTTTTAAACTCTTTGGGCAATTCTGCACAGTACTCTTTTAATCTGGTGTAAAACCTTTGTCCGTATATCTGCTGAGTATTTATACTTGTTAAGGCAGTTGCCAGAAGAATAAAATGAATCAGGAATTTGAAGCCCTTCATAAGAATTCTGTTTTATTTTTTATATAAAAGTACAACAATTTTCAAAAAAGAAAGCCTGTACCAATATTTTTCCTTTTCCAAAATCCTCTTGGGCAATGTTAAATAGTTGATTAATATATTAATATAACGATTATCCAGTTTATTTCCTCATTTGATTTATGAAATAAAAAACGCTTAAATTGTAAAATTATGAAGGTAAGTCAGAATTCTGTTATTGGATTGTTTTACATATGTATTATCTTTAATGCTTAAATAAATACAAGATGTATTGATTAAAATGTATTATTAAAAATTTAAACTTATGAATGAAATGTTTTATCCTTCAGAAGAAGTGCTAAAAAATGCAAATGTCAAAGATTATGAAAGTATTTACAAGAGGTCAATTGAAGACAGGGAGGGCTTTTGGGCAGAGGAAGCGGAGAAGCTGAATTGGTACAAGAAATGGGATAAAGTTTTGGATGAAAGTAACAAGCCTTTTTACAAGTGGTTTGTGGGTGCCAAAACGAATATTATTTCAAATGCGATTGACAGGCATCTTGAAACTGCCAACCGGAATAAAATGGCCTTAATATGGGAGGGTGAGCCCGGTGATGTAAAAACATATTCCTATCATGCCCTTAACCGGGAAGTTTCTAAATTTGCCAACGTTCTTCTTTCAATGGGTGTACAGAAGGGAGAAATTGTAACGATTTATATGCCTCAGATTCCGGAACTTGTAATTGCCATGCTGGCCTGCGCTAAAATTGGTGCAGTGCATAGTGTTGTGTATGGCGGATTCAGTTATGAGGCCCTTGCTGAAAGGATCGCCGATGCAAACAGTAGAATTCTTCTTACGGCTGATGGTGGCTACCGGAGAGGAAAAGCAACTGCATTAAAATGTATTGCCAATGAGGCAATGAGAAGGTCCCCAACCATTGATGTATGCATTACGGTGAAAAGAACAGGAGATGAGTGTTTTATGGAAAATGACCGTGACTTTTACTGGCACAACCTTATGGGAATGCCCATTGCCGGTGCTAATGCTGATACCGTTGAATTGGATGCGGAAGATCCCCTCTTTATACTTTATACCTCTGGAACGACAGGAAAACCAAAGGGGTTGATTCATACACATGGTGGGTATCAGGTTTATACCTCCACTACCTTTAATTATGTTTTTGATATTAAACCGGAAGACCGCTGGTGGTGTGCTGCAGATCCCGGCTGGATTACAGGTCACAGTTATATTGTTTACGGTCCGCTTATTAACGGAGCAACCATTATGTTATATGAAGGTGCTCCGAATCATCCTTATCCAAATCGCTGGTGGTCGATGATAGAAAAGTACGGTATAAATATTTTATACACTTCCCCCACAGCCATCCGCGGACTTATGCGTTTTGGAGCTTCATGGGTGGATAAGCATGACATCAGTACATTAAGGCTTTTAGGCTCGGTTGGAGAACCCATCAATCCGGAAGCCTGGAGATGGTATTATGAAGTTGTGGGTAAAGGTAAATGCCCGATAATGGATACCTGGTGGCAAACCGAAACAGGTGGTTTCATGATCACACCCATTCCAACAATGCCATTGAAGCCGGGCTCTGCTACCAAACCATTTTTTGGTAATGAAATAGCCATTGTGGATGAAAAAGGAGAAGAGGTTAAAGCAAATGAAGAAGGAACTTTGATTGTCAAATCTCCCTGGCCTGGAATGGCAAGGACTATTTTAAATGATCCGGATCGCTTTATTGAAAAATACTGGAAGCAATTTGAAAAACAGGGATGGTACCTTGCGGGTGACTCTGCACGGAAAGATGATGATGGCTATTTCTGGATCATCGGAAGAATTGATGATGTCCTGAAAGTCAGTGGTTACCGTTTGGGTTCAGCGGAGATTGAAAGTGCACTTGTCAGTCACCCTGCGGTTACAGAGGCAGCGGCTGTAGGTTTGCCCGATAAGCTCAGAGGGAATTCAATTCATGCTTTCGTTATTCTGAAACAGGGTTACAGTTCAGATAGTCAGCTGGCCGAAGAATTAAAGGATTACGTTGCCAAAGAGATCGGTCCCATCGCTAAACCGGCAGAGATTATTTTCAGTGATGGACTACCAAAAACCAGGAGTGGAAAAATAATGAGGAGAGTGCTGAAAGCCAGGGCTCTTGGCCAGGATGAGGGAGATCTTTCAACCCTGGAAGATTAATTTTAAATATTTGATTATGAAAAAAATGCAGTTAAAAATTTTCCCAGCTATACTTTTATTGATTTTGAGTTTATCTTTATTTCACTGCAAGAAAAAAGATACGGAAACTCAGTTTGTAATAAAAGTGGACAGTATCCGAGTGGCCGATACAGTCGCTGTTGGAACAAACCTCAGAATAGAGTTTTTTGGAACGATCGGTCCAAATGGTTGTTACTCATTCTCGCATGATGAAACTGATTTTGTTCAGACAACCGTTTCTATTAAATTGTGGGGAAAAAACTCAGGTGCAGGAGATTGTCCGGATGTGGTTGTGAAACTGGATGGGATGTATATGGATGTGAATTTTAATGCCTCCGGAACATATACCATTCAAATTGTACAGCCTGATGATTCCAAACTGTTAGAAAAAGTGGTTGTGGAAGATTCATGATCATGACTGAAGTAATTCCAATAAAGCTGGCTTACAGCAGAGTTTATCTGGTAAAGGAGAATGGTAAGAATTTAATTGTGGATGCAGGGCTCCCGGGAAAATCCGGTTTGCTGATAAAGAAACTGAAGGAGAATGGAGTAAATCCTGAAGATATTGATCTTATTGTAATTACCCATGTACATTATGATCATATTGGGAATCTTGCCTGCCTGAAAGAAGCATCCAAATCTCCCGTGTTGGTTAGTGAGCAGGAATCAGCTTATTTAATAAAGGGGAAATCACCTGTTCCCTCGGGTACGAATGTTTTTACAAAATTATTATCAGGAATTGGAAAAAAATTCAATCCTTTAAATGGATATAAAGCTGTAAAACCCGATGTGATTTTTTCAGATTTTGGTACCTTAAAGGAATTTGGCTTTTCAGCCAGTTTAATACCAACACCGGGACATACTTCAGGCTCAATAAGCCTTGTCTTTGGTTCTGGTGAAGCTTTTGTAGGGGATACATGTTTCAGGGTTTATAACAGAAAAAGTGTTTTTCCGGTTTTTGCAAATGATATACCAACATTGCTCAAAAGCTGGAGGACTTTACTGGATTCTGAAGCCCGGATTTTTTATCCCGGACATGGCAATGCATTTGGCAGGGATTTATTATTGCAATCCTATGAAAAATTAAGTTTAAAATATATATAATCAGAGTTTTGTCTATAAAGTCCGACTTCTTCGTTATTGCTCAAAATCCAAATTCTCATCCCGATTTTTGGGACTGCGATTTGTATTTCTCACACGATTCGAATTCGAACTTTCTGGTTCAAACCCTCGTCTTTCTGGATAGATTTTAATTAAATAGTATTCATCACTTTTGGCAGGATTTTTGCCATATAAATATTAAAAAATAAATAATCAATTAAAAATTATATACAAATGAAAAAATTAATGACTTTATTATTTGTTGCCTTGTTATCTTTACCGGTAATGGCACAAAAAATGACAAAGGAGGAACGGAAGGCTGCCAAAGCAGCAAAGAAAGAAGCCCAGGCAAAAGCGGAAGCCGAAAGGGCAGTTGTTTTGAAACAAAGTATTGATTCAAGACAGTTTGTAATTGAAGCATTATTTCTGGCTGACAAACACGGACAAAGAATTGTAGTGGATCCTATTTTGAATTTTATAGGCATTGATCATGACAAATCAGCATTTCAATTTGGAAACGGATCCGATATCGGCTACAATGGTGTTGGAGGTGTTACCGTGGAAGGTAATGTTACAAATTACGAGGTTTCCGTTAACAAAAAAGGAATCTATTCGATTAATTTTCGAATTTCAGCGCCTACTGGAAGTGTTTTTGTATCTATGACGGTTTCTCCTACCGGTCAGGCAGATGCGGTCATAAGCGGGAACACATCTACAAAATTGAAATACTCAGGAAATCTCGTTCCGTTGAATGAATCAAGAGTATATAAAGGCAGTACAACTTATTAATAATCGGGTTTTATAAACTGAGTGACCTCTTTCTTGTTTGTAAAACAGGAGAGAGGTTTTTTATTTTGCAGATTAAAATCAGGAGTTAAGCAAAACCTGAAAGCCTATTAATCGTATATGAATTAGAGTCCGTCCATAAAGTCGGTGTTTAGTTCAGAATGTTCGCTATCAAGACTTTCGAAGTCTTAAAAATCAGGAGTTTACTTTTGTAAATGAC
>JANTGF010000062.1 GCA_024763075.1 Bacteroidales bacterium
CTTTAAAGTCCGATATCTGCGTTGTTGCTCAAATTTCAAATCCTCATCCCGATTTTCGGGACTGCGGTTTAAAATTCTCTCACGCCCTTGTCCGCCGTACTTTGTACTAAGGAAGGCGAGGCTTAATCTCAAACTTTATAGTTCAAACACTCGACTTTATGGACACACACTAAATATACTCTCTTACTCTAATGAATTCAGAATGTTTATTGAAACCCTAAAAATATATTAATCCAATGATTAAAAAAACGAAAAAAAGATGATTTACATCACCCTTTATGCAGAGTGGCCATGTAAAGATACATTTAATTACCGGTATTGTTTTATAATCAACAAATTTTTGTATTGGTGTCATTTGAATAATTATTTCAGAAGCTAAAAATTTTCACTAAATTGCCTGAAATTTAATATCTACAAATATAATGCGTAAATATAAAGCAATCATATTCCTGTTTTTTATAACTGTTCCTTTTGGTTTGAATATACAGGCTGAGGAATCTACAAACGACTGGCCGAGAGAAATTAAAATTGAAAAAGCAAGAATAGTTATTTATCAGCCTCAGATTGAAAATTTTACAGGTGATATTCTGGAAAGCAGGGCTGCCATTGCAGTTATCTTAAAAGGAACTGAAGAACCGGTTTTTGGTGCCGCCTGGTTTGTAAATCGTGTTTCTACAGATTTGGATACCCGCATGGTTACTCTTGAGGAACTGAAAGTTACAAATGTTAAGTTTCCTGAAGCCAGTGAGGAAAATATAAATAAACTCATAAAAATCCTTGAAACAGAAATGCCCAAATGGACAATCGAACTCTCTCTGGACAGGCTGCTGACTTCTCTGGATGAAGAAAAAGCTTCGATAGCTGAAGCAAATGCTTTAAATAACGATCCTCCTGAAATTATTTTTTCAACCAGGCCCTCTATCCTTGTATTGATTGATGGTGATCCGATTTTTAAAGAAATGGAAGGTCTGTCACAATATCAATATGTAGTGAATACACCTTTTTTCATAGTGAAAGATGTCAAAAACAAAACTTTTTTCCTGTTTGGGGATAGAAAATGGTACGCCACAAAAAATATAAAAGAAGGCTGGAAAATTACAAGCAAAGTTCCCAAGGAACTGGATCAGATTGCACAAAAATCAGAGGAAGATAAAAAAAAGGAAATGAGCCCTGAAGAATTGAAGGAATATGAAGCTGAGGAACCATTAGAGGCGGTTATCTTTGTTCGGACTTCTCCTGCTGAGCTTATTCAGTCGGATGGGGAACCTGAATTTGGCCCCATTGAAGGAACTCAGTTATTGTATATGACAAATTCAGAAAATGATGTCCTGATGGATATTTCTTCCCAACAGTATTTCATATTAATTTCAGGTCGCTGGTACACATCAAAAAGCATGAAAAAGAACGACTGGAAATATGTCTTACCGGATAAATTATCTGTAGATTTTTCTAAAATCCCTACAGATTCCGATATGGGAACCATCCTGCCAAATGTTGCAGGCACCCCTGAAGCCCAGGAGGCTCTTCTGGAAAATACTATTCCGCAAACAGCTACTGTTGACAGAAAAACAGCTACTGTGGAAGTAGAATATGACGGGAAACCAAAATTCAAAGACATTGAGGGAACAAAAATGGCCTATGCAGAAAACACTGATAAATCAGTACTTAAAATTGAAAATAAGTACTATTGTGTAGATGATGGAATCTGGTTTGAAGCCAGTAATCCGGAAGGCCCCTGGAAAGTAAGTATTGAAGTACCAGATGAAGTTCAGGAAATTCCTCCGGAATCTCCGGTGTACAACGTAAAGTATGTTTATGTCTATGACTATACTCCGGAAGTTGTTTATGTTGGATATACTCCAGGCTATATGGGTTCTTATGTTTATCATGGTTGTGTGGTATATGGAACAGGTTATTATTACCGGCCCTGGTATTCTTATTATTATTATCCCAGGCCTGTGACTTATGGCTTTGGTGTGCATTATAATCCATATACCGGATGGGGATTTTCTTTTGGAATAAGTTATGGATGGATGAGTGTTTCTTTCGGACGACCGCATTATGGTTGGTGGGGACCGGCAGGCTATCATCACGGATACCGACACGGATATCGTCATGGATACCATCATGGTTACAAGCGTGGCTACAGGGCAGGCTATTATGCCGGCAATAGAAACAGGCCCACAACTTATAATAGAAATTTATACAATAACAGGTCTTCAGGGGTTGCAAAAACAAGACCGAAATATAATAACAGCCCCTCAAACAGAATTGCCGTTGATAACAGAAAACGAGTCAGCCCTGACACTAAAGTTCCCAAAAGAAATGATGTATATACCGATAAGTCAGGTAATGTATATAAAAAATCAAATGATGGATGGCAAAAATATGATAAGGGAACCTGGAACAAAAGTGACCGTCCTACTAAGGATAAAACAAAGCCTGCTTCACCTTCTACCCGTGAGATTCCCGGCAGACCTTCTACCGGACAAGCTGGTAAGGCAACAAAACCTGCAACAAAACCAGCTCCCAGGCCACAAACCAGACCGTCAACACAACCGTCAGCAAGGCCTGCACCAAATAACACTCAGAACAACCTTAACAAGTCCCATCAGTCACGGCAGCGGGGTACACAAAGAACGCAAAGCTACAAATCAATGCAATCACGCCCTTCCGGGGGAGCAAGATCTACGGGAGGCAGAAGGAGATAAACGCTTATCGCTCCTGCTTAAGGAATTTTCGGCTAATGTATCTTACCGGATACCAGGCAGCGATATATCCAATACTGATAACGGTAATTAATACAAGTATAAAGTCACCCGGGATAATTTTTACAGGATAAGTGTCAATCACAAAGGAACCGCTTCCCTGTAATTTTATAATCCCAAATTGTTGCTGGACCCAGGTGATAAAAACACCCAGTATAAGCCCTATAATGGCTCCTGTCAGAGAAATCAGCCATCCTTCATACAAAAAGACCTTCCTGATCTGTTGCATTTCCGTACCCATGCTTCTTAAAACTGAAATGTCCTTTTTCTTCTCAATAATAAGCATCGTAAGTGATCCGATTACATTAAAAGAAGCCACAATCAGGATAAAGGTGAGGATAAAAAATATGGCCCATTTTTCTGTTTTCATGATCTTATAAAGAAGTTCTTCCTGTTCAAACCGGTTTTTTACTTCAAAATTTTTGCCCATAACTGCTTTAACCTTTTCCTGGATTTCATCCATATCAAAGGCCGGATCAATATCCAGTTCAAGAGAACTCACTTCGTTTGTATAATCAAGGAGTTTTCTGGCAAAATCAATTGGGACAATCATATACCGGGTATCAAAATCCTGCTGTATGGCAAATATTCCCGAAGGGAAAATATATCTGCGATTAAAGGCTTTTTCCGGATTCATCGAAATTTTACCAATACGTTTCGGAACATACACAATAATGGGGTTCACAAAATTAAGACCGATGGAAAGTTTCATGGCTATCCCCTGACCAACCACTGCATATTCATTTTTCCCTTGCCGCAGGGTAAATTTCCCATCAATGATCATGGTATCTATACCACTCATTTTTACATAATCCTTACTTACCCCTTTTATCGTAGCAATGTACTGCTTCTTCCCGTATTTTAAAAGTGCATTCTCTTCCACCACTTCAGTAAGATACAGAACCCCGGGTATTTCTTTCAGCTTTTGTATGGAAGAAAGATCATCCGGAAACCTTTTCCCTTCCTGTATGGTGATCTTCAGGTCAGAATTAAAAGAATTGAATAAAGAATGGACCAGGGCATCAAAGCCGTTAAAAACAGAAAGAACAACGATAAGGGCCATGGTTCCCACTGCCACGCCAAAAACCGTTATAGCCGAGATCAAATTAATGGTATTTTGCGATTTCTTCGCAAACAAATACCTTTTGGCTATGAAAAAAGGGAAATTCAATTTCTATGGTTAAAATATGTGGCTAAAGTTACATTTGCGAATTTATAAAAGCAAATGATCTTTGCAAACTATATTTCTGATGGATAAAATACAAAAAGAAAGGCCTCCAAACAGGACTTTAACCCGTACCTTCTTACCGGAATGATAAGCTGTTCTGCCAATTAAACTACAGAGGCCTTTCAGGTATTTTTAATAAAAAGTCCGGCAAAGATAGAAATTATTTCTCTGCTCTGACGATTAGCCCTGTTCCTGAAGGATGAAACTTATGAACATCCATATAATTCAGGATTAAACTTATCGGGAAAACGATCAGGTAATAGAAAGGTAAGATTATGAAAAATAACTTACTGAAGTTTAACATGACGATTGGATATTTCATCGAAATCTTCCAGGAGATCATTCCCGGTTTACCATAAGAATAACGGGAAACAATTTTCGAAAAACCTGCTGTTTTTAGTTTGGTTTCAATATCATCTATTGAGTATCCGTCTCTCACATGCTCATCAATAAAAGAGCCTTCATGCTCATGGTGCACATCTGAACCACCCTGGTCTGAGGGAGTTGAAATCAAAAGTGTTCCTCCCGGAATAAGTGCCCTATACATATTCCTGAAAACCTGGACATCATCCTCAATGTGTTCCATTACGTCCACTGACAGAATGAGGTCAAACTCCTCATTAATATCAAATTCCGTAAGATCTGCATATTGAAATTTTACACGATCGGCTTTATTAATCTTTGAGAAGAAAAAATTGCAATCTTCCACCTGTTCCTTTTTAACATCAACCCCAAGGACTTTCCATGTTTTTGATAAACCGGAAAGATAATAAGTATATTGCCCGAAACCGGAGCCCGCATCCAGTACCCTGGAATCTGTATCCATTTTATTTTTTAACCTGCGTAGTTCCTTTTTGATGTGCCACGTTCTTAACAAAAGCAGGTCCAGGAGTTTATAAAATAAAATACGTGATAAGGGAGTTTTGTTGAAAACTTTTCCCAGGCTTCTTTTTACAGGATCATATTTCACAGAAATAAATTTTAAAAATTAATGATTATTTGGTGTCAGGTAAAGCAGAAATGTAAACCGACTTATAACTTTTTACTCCATTGTTCCTCCGGACAGACAATTATAAAAGGGATTATTTGTCATTTAAAATATCCTCGATATGTTCAATATAGTCAAGGGAATCATCAATAAAGAAAGCAAGTTCAGGGATGGATTTCACCTGAAACCGGATTCTTTTCCCCAATTCATTTCTTAAAACCCTGTTTTTCTGCTTTACGATTTCAAGAAACTCCATTTTTTCCTTTTCAGGAAATATACTCAAATAGATCCTTGCAACCGAAAGATCTGGTGATACGTGCACAACGGTGACTGATATCATTTTCCCTTCAAAAAGATTTCGTGACTCCTGCTGAAATATGGATGCCATTTCTTTTTGGATCATCCGGCTTATCTTTTTTTGTCTGGTTGATTCCATTTTTCATCTGATTAATTTGCAAAAATACGATTTTCATCGCAGATGCCCTGCATATTTATTAATTATATCAGGATCAGGAAATATATACTTAAATCTAGCTGATCATAAATATAGGAAAGTATAATGCATCTGCCCTGGATTTTAAAGTCTAAGAAAATGGGGTTCTCAGAAAAATTTTGTACTGATTTCAGAGAAATGAGTATATCTTGGTAACAATTTGTACTTTTGCACGGAAATAAAAGATTTAAACATTTAGCAAATATTATACATGGAAACGGTTTTAAGTGGAATCAGGTCAACGGGGAATCTTCATCTGGGAAATTATTTTGGAGCATTGAAAAATTTCGTAAAAATGCAGCATGAAAATAAATGCTTCTTTTTCATTGCCGATTATCATTCTCTTACCACACATCCCACGCCTGCAGACCTGCATGGAAGTGTGAAGCAAGTACTCTCAGAGTATCTGGCTTGTGGACTTGACCCTGAAATTTCCACTATTTTTCTGCAGAGTGATGTTCCCGAAGTTGCAGAGCTGTATCTATTACTTAACATGAATGCCTATATTGGCGAACTGGAAAGGACAACCTCTTTTAAAGACAAAATAAGGTTACAGCCTGATAATGTGAATGCCGGTCTTTTAACCTATCCGGTATTAATGGCTGCAGATATTATTATCCATAAAGCAAACAAAGTACCCGTGGGGAAGGACCAGGAACAAAATCTGGAAATGACCCGAAAGTTTGCCAAACGATTCAACCACATGTATAAAGTAGACTACTTCCCGGAACCTGTGGCCTATAATTTTGGAGAAGAACTGGTAAAAATTCCAGGCCTGGATGGAACAGGTAAAATGGGTAAATCAGAGGGAAACGGTATCTTTCTGGTTGATACTCCTGAAGCCATAAGAAAAAAAGTAATGCGCGCAGTTACAGATAGTGGCCCGGTAGAGAAAAACCAAAAGATGCCTGAACCAATCCGGAATTTATTTACAATTATGGATGTAGTCTCCGAAAAATCCACTTTGGACTATTTTCTGGAAAAATACAACAATTGCGAGATCAGGTATGGTGACATGAAAAAGCAACTGGCTGAGGATATCATTAATTTCACTGCTCCTTTCCGCGAAAAAATTCTTTCCATCTCCTCCGATAACCAGTATTTAAGAAAAGTCGTTTCAATGGGAGCCGAAAGAGCCAGGGCCAGCGCTTCTAAAACGGTAAGGGAGGTTCGTGAGATTATCGGGTTTAAACCCTTTTAATCCGCATTTTTCACCATATATATTGAAAATATTTACACTCATTCCGGGTGCCCCTAAAAAAATAAAGCCAGGAAAATTTTCCCTGGCTGCCCTGAATGTCTCAAGTATATGTTGAAGATTGCCTGTGTTAAATGTATTGCAAAATCTGTGCCAAAGCTTATTCCTGACACTTCTTATTTTGGGTATTTAAACCCGATTAAAAAATTTCCAATATTTTCCGGGAAGCTTCCTTCAGGTTTTCAACAACGATATTGTTATTTACAGCCAACCTCTTACTGCTCTGATGTCCTGCTGAAATAAGAATGCATTTGACACCTAACTGGTCTGCCACCTCCTTATCATGCAAAGTATCCCCAATCAGACAGGTATATTCCGGTTGCAGATTTTCTTTCTCAAAAAGAATCCGGCCATAATCCAGTTTCCCACTGGCAAGAATATCTCCGGCACCCCGTATGGATTCAAAAAAAGATTCTATTCCAAATATCCGAATGGAATTTTCCAGGTCTTTCTGACCCATTGCCGAGAGGATATAATGTCTGAACCCCTTTTTTTGCAAATGGGAAAGCACCTCTCTGGTATTCTCAGCTAATTTTGTCTGTTTAAAATTTTTAAAATAAGTTTCCAGAAATTTAACTGAAAGCCCGTTAAAGTCCTCCTTTTCAAAATCAAAACCAATCTTAGTGTAATAATCCCTTATAGGGAAGTCAAAAACCTCACGATAGGAGTTACGGGTCATCAGGTTCAGATTTCGTTCTTTCAGGTAAGTATTTATGCCATTAATGCATATGTCCAGATCATCGAGAAGTGTACCATTCCAGTCCCAGATTAGTGCCTTCTTCCCTGATTTATTCCCTCCTGTTTTCATTTCACTTTCTACCCTTTTCTTTATAGATACTCCGGTTATTTCCACTCCAGTAAACCACCCTGCGCGAATTTAAATCGTATTTATCACCGGGTCGAAGAAGAAAGAAGGAACTGTTTACGGGCAAATGGAGTTCGGTTTGATTGTTCTTCTCTTTCTCCCAAAGACGGGCATCATAAATGGCTACAAAACTTGCCCCCATTACTTCAAAAATATTTTTTCTGACAATGATGGCCGTGTTTTCATCCAGGCCTATGCCCAGTAACCCGGGATGAGCTTTGATCACCTCAATCAAATCAAACTGGCGGTTTCTTACCAGTAAATGCTGGTCAATTGCAGCGTTCTTCAGATATCCGAATCCTTTCTGATGATCACCCATCATAATCCGATTGGTTTTGGTATCTCCCCGTGCCAGAAAAGACCCCTGAATAGAGGCACCGGCCGAACTCCCCCCAATCACACCTCCCCGGGAAAGGACATTCCTAAACTCCTTTTCAGCCAGCGTATTTGCATAAGCATCCACAATTCGCCATTGCCGGCCACCTGTAAACCATACACCTTTTGCTTCCCGTATGGGAGCATTGAATTCAGGTGTATTTGCTTCATCAGGGCTGTAAGTATGTACCATGGTAACATGGCTTGCTCCCAAACGGGTTAAAAACCAGGTTACTTTCCCGGCATCAAAGGTTTCAGCCCCCGAGGCCGTAGGAACAACAATAAGGGGAACATCTTTACCACCGGCAAGCTCCATGAATTTGAGTACAATATTTGTGTCTTTCATTGCACCTCCCACAATTACCAGGCTTCCATTTTCGGGACCTGAAGTTCTGGTATTCTCCTCCGTGTTTTGCGCCATAACCGGAGTATAAACCAATAAAATGAAATTAAACAATGTGAAAAGAAAAAGATTCTGAAATTTTGTTGATAAAAGCATGATACCCGGATTATATTTTTTCGGGCTAATTTAAGAAAATGATCAGGATATGCCAATTCTTAATGAAATATAGAAATTCCTGCCGGGAGCCGCAATACCGGAAGAATAAGGGCGGTACCTAACATCCAGAATGTTTTCTATACCTGCCTGAAGAGTGAGTATCTTTGCAATTCTGGCAGAGGCTTTAAAATTTAATGTGTACCATGCCGGAGAATAAGGATTTCCATTTGCATCTTTTTCATACATGTGTACCTTCGACTGTTCTTCCGGACTCAGGTTCGCATTTGAAATTTCACCATTGTACAGCATATACATATCTGCTTTCAGGCCTTTATTCTCATAAAAAAAATGAAACCCTCCATAAAAAGGCGGGATATGTCTTATTGCATTTCCATCAATATCTTCTCCTTTCATATAGGTAAGATCTGTAGAAACAAAAAAACGTAAGGGTAAGCTTAGTTTCATGAAAATACTTCCGCCGTACAGAGTAGCTTCACTCGCATTTACCAGAGAATAAACCTGACTAAGTTCCCCGTCATAAAGCATACTGAGCTGACCGTTGTAAGTATTAGGCCTTCTTACAATAACATCCTTTAGTAAGGTATAAAAACCGGTAATTTCAAAATTGAATTTTTTATTAAAATCTTTCAGGAACCCTACATCCAGGTTGTAGGAATATTCTGGCTTCAGATTTTCATTGGGAACAATAATCCGACCCGGCTCGGAATCAAAAACCTTGGCAACATCATCCAGGTTAGGTGCCCTGAAACCGGAGGAAAGATTTACATTGATCTGAGACTCAGCCCAGGGGCGATAAACAATCCCGGCAGACCCGTTGAAAGCACTGTTTGTATTATTGATCTCAGTATAGGGGAAATTATAAAATGAATTATCAATAATTGTTGAATACAAATCGGTATAAGTATATCGGACACCGGCATCAAGGGTAAGCTTTTTCCCAAGATTAAACTTTAAGGAAGCATAAGCTGCAGCAAAAAGGTAATCATTCTTTCCATCCGGATATCTGGTGGCTACAGGAAAATTTTCTCCGGTTGAAATATTTTCTCCAATGGCCCTGGACGAAACATTGTTATAGACAGATTCCATTCCATAATAAAAAGTATGTTTCTTTAAAAAATTCTTATACAGATCTATATTGAGTGAAAAGATATTCACTTTTTCTGTACGGTGTCGCAAAGAAGTCTGATTTAATTTCCTGTCATGCCGGCTTTCCTCGTAATTCTGCCAGGCCAGTATAAAACGGGTATTATCTGATAATAGCATTTTCCTGTTGGACTCAGATGTTATGGAATGCATCATCCATTTGGTTGGCCCGTAAAACCACTCAGCATATTTTGGCAAATTGTTCTTCTTCTGAATCAACCTGTCATACCGGGGGACATCAGATGATTCGGAATAATGAAATGCATAAATCAGGTTAAGGTTTTTTGTGGGGGCAACCAGAATTTTCTGCATTAAATTTAACTGTGAATAGCCCGAGAATAATTGTTTATCAGGATCCGGATTCACAAACACAGAATCAATATCCCCTACTCTTTTTACATATTCGGGCCGCTGATAGGAAGGGTGTTCTTTTGTGCCCATTTTCAAATCTGAATAGTCACTGTAAGTGATACTGGTCAGGAAAGCCCATTTTTTAAATCCTGCATTCAGATCAAAATGTCCCATTTTCTCATTATTTGCCGTTGCAAAACGAGTAGCTGCATTTATGGAAAGACTTGCCTTTTTTGAAACAGCTGCCAGTATGGGTTTTTCAAAATGAAAGTCAACCACGCCACCAAGAGCATCACTTCCATATACAACAGAACCCGGTCCGTAAATAACTTCCGACTGATGAACAATGTTAGGATCCAGGGTGATCACATTCTGAAGATTTCCGCTCCGGTAAATAGCATTATTCAATCGTACACCGTCTACCATTAATAAAATAGAGTTTGCGGCAAAACCTCTGATCATAGGGCTTCCACCCCCTAGTTGACTTTTTTGCAAAAAAACCGCATTTGAAATAGTCAAAAGATCTGCTGCTGTTTGCGGATTATTAAATTCTATTTCTTTGTCCGTTACAGGCTTGATCTTATTAGGAACCTCACTCTTTTCTTCTTCCCATCTGGTAACCGAGATCACCAGTTCATTCAACATATGTACTTCCCTGTCCATCTGCACAATATTGCCCATTTGTTGTATTTCACTCCGCGTAAAAACAATACGGAGGAAAGATGGATGCTGAAAGTACAGACTATCGGAACCTGAGAAAATACTGATATCGGCTTTCCCGTTTTCATCTGAAATAACGGCTCTGTTTTTTTCAAAATTAAATATAGCAACATCCGGAACAGGTAAGCCCGAAGATCTCTCCAGAATCTGAATTGTCTGGGAGATGCCAGAAAAAAGACTTGTCAGCCAAATTATGCCAGTAAAAAATATATAGGTAAGCGGTCTCATTAAATACTTTTTTCAAGCCTTAATCTATTACAAAAATTGTTCCATAAAATTGTTTTTTCAAATTAAATCTGAAATTAATAATGAGTGTGCCTGAATTTACTGAGATTATTGTTAAAATCTTATTGGTATGAATAGATTTACCCGGATTAATTTTCTAATTTTGAGTGTTTATTTTTGTTAAAGATTTATGTTCAAGAAACTCTGGATTATATCAATTGTACTTATCGTCTTCGGAACCCTTACCATCGCATATTTTTTGATGAAAGGGAAACTGGAACCGCGCGAGGATATATACAGTGCTGTTCCGCTTGATGCATATTATCTGGCCGAAATAAAAGATTTTCATGGATTTCTTGACCAACTTCAGAAAAACAGTCTGATCTGGAAAGAGCTTCGTAAACTGAAAGCGGTTAACAAAGCTGATGATCTTTTATCCATTATGGATTCCATCCTGCTTTTAAACCCCTCCATAGATGAACTGATCACCCAAAACCCGGTATTGGTATCCGCTCATAATATAGGCAAACAGGATACCCGTTTATTGTTTTTGGGTCAGTTGAAAGAAACACCGGGCTTAAATTCATTTCAGGGCCTGGTTGAAAAGAGTTTTTCTGCAAACTGGGATATCAGGGAAAGGATTTATCAAAAAACAAAAGTCTTTGAGGTAAAAATTAAAAAAACCGGAAGTATATTTTATTATTCGATTTACAAAGGGATCCTTGCACTTAGCTCCTCCTCTATTCTGGTTGAAAATTCTTTGAGACAACTTGATATTGACCAGAATATTCTGGATCAGAAAGGTTTCTCAGAAATGAAAAAGACGGCAGGTGAAAAAGTTGACGGCAACCTTTATATCAGTTTTAAACACTTTCCGCGCTACCTTTCCCTGTTATCCAATCCGGCGCATAAAGATAAATTATATACCCTTACCCGGTTTTCAACATGGGCAGAACTTGATATTAATTTGAAGAATGATGCCCTTTTATTGAATGGATTTACCTACACTGATGATTCATTAAATATTTATGCAAATATATTCAAAGGCCAGTCGCCCCGGAAATCATCCATAGATCAGGTACTTCCTGCAAATACCGTTTCCTATACTATTTTAGGACTTAGTAATTTTAACAAATTTTTTACCGCCTATAAAAACTACCTGAAAGGAACAGGCAGGTATAAATCCTTTAGTAGCAATATGAATACGGCCGGGACCAGGTGGGGTGCAGACCTCCCTGCATTGATCTTACCACTGCTTGAAAATGAAATAGGAATTGCTTATCCAGGAGTTAAGAAAAATGCTGCTTCACGGGAGTCATTCGTCCTTTTTGGTTTAAAAAGTATGACCCGGACAACTGAGATTCTTGCCGGTTCAATCGAAAATTTTTGTAAAAAAAATAAACTGGAAACAGATAAGTATATCTTAAGTGTGGATATCGATTCAGAAACACAGTTCCCTGTATTCAGGCTGCCTGTAAAAGATTTACCTAATTTGCTTTTTGGCGATATTTTTAATAAATCCGGTCATCAGTTTGTCACTTTTATTGACGGATATATGGTTTTAGGAAATTCTGTCCATTCGCTTTCATCTTTTATTTATGATAATGTACTGCAAAAGACTTTATCACATGAGCTGGATTACCGGAGATTTAAAGAATCCTTATCTGACAGGTTTAATTTTTATTTTTACTTAAATATTCCGCTTGCAACCGGTCTCTATAATCCGTACTTAAGTAAAGAACTGGCTAAAGGTTTAAACAAAAATATAGAAGTTTTCCAAAAATTACAGGCTCTGGGGTTTCAATTCAGTAATGAAAACCGGATGGTCTATAATAATGTTTATCTGAAATATCAGCCTGAGTTCAAAAAAGCACTGGAAACCCGGTGGGAAAGTTTGCTGGATACTACACTCTGGTCAAAACCAATTCTGGTAAAGAATCATAGAACAAATGATAAGGAGATTTTTTTACAGGATGAGAAGAATAACATATATCTGATTAACTCTTCGGGTAGGGTTCTCTGGAAAATTAACCTTCCGGAAAAGATCATGAGTGATGTGTATCAGATTGACTATTACAAAAATAAGAAGCTCCAGTTTCTTTTTAATACAAAAAGTAAAATTTATCTCATCGACAGAAACGGGAACAGTGTTGAAAAATATCCGGTGAAACTGAGATCAGAAGTTTCCAATGGATTGTCGTTGTTTGATTATGATAAAAATCTGGATTACCGGTTTTGTCTTGCAGGGAAAGACAAACGTATCTATTTATATTCCAAAGAGGGAAATCTTGTAAATGGCTGGAATCCACCACGAATGGAAAGTCCCATAACAACTCCTGTTTATCATTTCAGGGTAAATAAAAAAGATTATATAGTTGTGTCAGATAGATTTAAGTTCTACATCCTGAACCGGAAAGGGAAAATCAGGGTAAATGTTAAAACCAGTATACCAAAGCCTGTAAATCAGCATATTTTTCTGGATAAAAACAGTTCTCCTGCCCGGTTTGTTACTACGGGAGCAGATGGTACTGTATTTATTATAGGGCTGGATGGAAAAGTTGTAAAAAAGAATCTGGGTGAATTCAGCCCAAACCATTTTTTTGAATACAGAGATCTTGACGGAGACAGGAAAACTGAATATATTTTCCTCGATCAGCAACAGCTTCAGGTTTTTAATTCCTCCGGAAAGATTCGTTTTTCACATAAATTCCGTTATCCGGTTAGTACAAAACCAGCCATTTACCACTTTAGTTCATCTGATCTTAAAATTGGCATCGTTTCGGTTCCTGATCGTAAAATTTATTTATTCAACAAGAACGGAAAGTTGTATAAGGATTTCCCTTTGGCAGGACAAACTGCATTTTCCATTGGCAGGTTTAAAAATTCAAACAGCAGGTTTAATTTAATTGTGGGTGGAAAAGATAATTACCTGTATAATTATGCCGTACAGTAAGTTTATCAGAAGGTTTATTTATGTTTCCATGGTTTGTTTTACCCGTATCTAAGCTTTTTTTACGTAAATTCGCAATTTATTAAAATATAAAAATATGATTGTAGGACTCATCAGAACACTGCTTTTTTTTGCTCTGGTATATTACACTATAAAATTTGCTACATGGATTTATACCGTTTATAAGGGGATGAAAAATAATTCATTTCAACCCAACAGGAATGAAAAAGAATTCCGAAAAAAAGAAGGTGAAATAAATATTGATTATATGCCAAAGAAAAAGAAGGTAGTTGATAAGGATAGTGGGGATTATGTAGATTATGAAGAAGTTGATAATAAATAAAAGATTTTAACCTATGAAAAATAAATGGATTGCAGTAATATTACCTCACATTTCTGCCATTATTATTTTCCTGACCATTTCACTGGCCTATTTTTCTCCTGTTCTGGAAGGGAAAATCCTGCGCCAACATGATAATATTCAGTACAGGGGAATGTCAAAAGAAATTGTGGACTTCAGAGCAAAATACCATAAGGAACCATTGTGGACGAACAGTATGTTTGGCGGTATGCCGGCTTACCTTGTCAGTATGGTATATTCCTCAAATCTGTTCCGGTATGTTGACAAATATGTTTCTCTGACCCTGAATCCTCCGGTACAATATTTATTTTTAACCTTATTGGGATTTTATTTTTTATTGGTGGTTGGTTTCCGGGTAAATCCGTGGCTTTCCATTGCAGGAGCCATTGTATTTGCGTTTTCATCGTACTTCTTTATAATTTTAGCGGCCGGACATAATACCAAGGCCCATGCCATTGCCTACATAGCTCCGGTTTTAACCGGCATTGTTTTGAGCTTCCGGGGGAAGCTTCTATGGGGCGGCGTGCTAACGGGGGTTTTCCTTGCCTTGCAGATGACTGCAAATCATCCCCAAATAACTTATTACACGCTTTTTATTGTTTTAATTTTTGGAATTGTATATCTGATACAGGCAATTAAAGAAAAAACCTTACCAACCTTTTTCAAAACGGTTGGTGTATTAGTAGTAGCCCTGGCTTTGGCAATCGGGGTAAATATCACCAGCTTACTACTGGTAAATGAATATGGAAAAGTATCCATCAGGGGTGAATCTGAACTTACAAATGATCAGGGGAATAAGACCTCGGGGCTGGACAAGGATTACATCCTGAACGATTATTCTTATGGAATTGATGAAACAATGAATTTGTTTATTCCAAATTCTAAGGGAGGGGCTTCTTCCGGATTTGATACAAACTCACAAACCTATAAAGAATTAAAAGCAGCAAAAGTTCAGGGGGCAAAGCAAATTGTACAACGAAGTCCTCTGGCCTACTGGGGCACACAGCGGTTTACTTCGGGACCGGTATATATTGGAGCAGCAATTATTTTCTTATTTGTCCTGGGCTTGTTCCTGGTCAGGGGACCTGTAAAATGGTGGCTTGCTAGTGCAGTTGTGTTTTCTGTTTTCCTTGCCTGGGGAAAAAACTTCATGTTTTTATCGGAGTTTTTTATTCACTATGTTCCGGGGTATAATAAATTCCGTACCGTTTCTATGATTCTTGTGATTGCTGAATTTGCCATTCCCCTTTTTGGAATATTGGTAGTCAGGGATATTTTTGACGGGACAATTTCAAAAGAAGCTGTTTTAAAGGGGCTGAAGAATTCTTTGTACATAGTAGGAGGAATTGCCTTACTCTTTACTGTTTTTCCCGGACTATTTTTTGATTTTTCCGCACCCATTGATGAGCAATTGCGCAGTTCCGGTTGGCCCGACCAGCTTTTGCAGTCTGTCCGCGATGACAGAAAACACCTCTTGCAGGCAGACGCATTCCGGTCTCTTATATTTGTAATTCTTACAGCAGGTTTAATAGCAGGGTTTATTTTCGGAAAAGTTAAAAAGACCTGGTTTATTCTCGGTCTGGCAATTATATTTTTAGCAGATATGTGGCCGGTAAACCGGAGATATCTGAACAATGACAATTTTACAGTTAAACGGGAAATAAAAGATCCATTTAAACCCAGTCCTGCCGACTTACAGATCTTACAGGACAAAGATCCGGATTTCAGGGTCTTAAATCTTACCGTAAATACATTCAATGATGCCAGTACTTCGTGGTTTCATAAATCAATCGGTGGTTATCACGGAGCCAAGATCAGGAGATACCAGGATCTGATCACGCAACATATTTCTCAAAATAATATGAATGTGTTAAACATGTTAAATACCAAATACATTATTGTTCCCAACGATAAAAAACAACCGGTTGCCAGGATGAATCCTGCAGCTCTGGGAAATGCATGGTTTGTCAGCAAATTCAGGATGGTGGAAAACCCGGATGAAGAAATCCATGCCTTAACGGATTTCGACCCCTCGCAGGAGGCTATTGTGGACAAACGCTTTGTAGATTATTTAAAAGGACTGGAGCCTGTTGTTGATTCGGTTTCCTCGATTAAACTCGTTTCCTATCTTCCGAATGACCTGATTTATGAAAGCAGCTCAACAAAAGAAGGGCTGGCTGTATTTTCCGAGATTTATTACAAAGAAGGTTGGAAAGCTTTTATTGACGGGAAGGAGTCTTCTTATATCAGGGTAAATTATATATTAAGGGCTCTGCGGATTCCTGCAGGAGAGCACAAAATCGAATTTAAATTTGAGCCAAAATTATATTATACCGGACAAAAGATTTCTTTGGCCAGTTCCATCATTCTTTTATTGCTGTTTTTTGGACTGGCAGGGAAGAGCATAATGGATGAGATGAAGAAACCGGTAGGGGATGCTGAAAACACCCATAGAAATTAACGATTCATTTTTTGTAGATATTATAAAATATCTTCAGCCTGAAAACAATATTGTTTGTTTCGAATGGATTTTCAACATAAATCCTGGTACGGTGATAAGAAGTAGAAAATTCCAGCTTCCATTCAGGATTGAAAGCATACCCCGGTCCAGGTGTAATTCTAATTAGTGTCTCTTGAAAAACTTTTGATCATCTGAATATCAACAGGTTAGTATTAATGCCTTCAGAGCTCCTGACCTGCCAGTCAGGGATGAGTAAGTTACAAAATTTGTATCGTAATACAAGAAGTCGGATTTTTTTATGAAAAATACAATTATGCAAATGCAACTACCCCTATTCCCACAAACGACCAGGTTAATAAATTTAAATACAATAAATTATGAGACAAACAATTTATGCTCTGTTGCTTATTGCAGGAGTTGTTCTTTCCTCAATGGCTTTTTCTCCGGCAAAAAAGAACTGGAAACTTCTTTTTAATGGTAAGGACCTTTCAGGCTGGGAAGTGTTTGTGGGGCCAAAGGAAAAAGATGGTGAGCCTCTTGGTTTAAATAATGATCCTTTAGATATTTTTACCGTAAAAGACCTCAACGGAGAAAAAGTTCTCCGTATTTCAGGGGAAATAAATGCCTCCATTGCCACACTGGAAGAGTTTGAAAATTATCATCTGGTGATGGAGTTCAGATGGGGTGATAAAAAATATACAAAATTTAATTCCGGACTGCTATACCACAGCTATGGAGATTTTGGAGCCGGGCTGGGCGTATGGATGAGTTCCCACGAATTCCAGCTCTGGACCGGACATATTGGAGATTCTTACAGGATGGGAAATACCTGGTGTGAAATTACAGCCACTAAAAACAGTGTGGATAAATATGTCTTTAGCAAAACTGCAGACCACATTGCATCCGTTCCCAAAACAGAAACGGTTATTGTCGCAAAAGACAAGGATTATGAAAAACCAAAAGGAGAATGGAACCGGATAGAACTTTATTGCTATGGCCGGACTTCGGTTCATCTTGTGAATGGAAAAGTTAATATGATCAACTTCAATTCTGCAAAATACCTGGAAGGAAGAAAAGTGGAGCCACTTACCAAAGGTAAAATTCAGATTCAGTCGGAAGGAGGAGAATTATTTATCCGGAATATCAAGATAAGATCTATTGATCAGATTCCACCCAAACTTTTAAAATAATTAAAAATGAAATCAAAACATTTAAAAAGAAGGGATTTCCTGAAAAAGACAGCCACGGGAGCAAGTGCAACCATCCTTGCACCCACCATTCTGACTTCCTGCAGTAACTGGAAAGGTGCAAACAGCCGGATACAAATCGGACATATTGGTGTGGGCTCAAGAGGCAGCTCGGAATTGAAAAATTATTTTCTTCCCCTTGAATCTTCTTTCCAGACAGCCATTAGTGATGTCTGGAAAGACAGACGGGAAAACGGAGCAAAATATATAAATGCTTACTACAAGAAGAAGGGGACAAAAGCACCGGAATGTATTTCCTATCTGGATTTTGAAGAGATCCTTCAGCGCAAGGATATTGATGCGGTACACATTACCACCCCCGACCACTGGCATGTTCCGGCAGCCATAAAAGCAGCACGTGCCGGGAAGCACATCATGCTGGCTAAACCTCTTGGTTTGAGTTATCCTAACTATCTGAAACTGGAAGAAGAGCTAAAGAAAAACCAGGTGCGTTTTCACTATGGTACCCAGCAGCGTACCATGCCTCATATGCAACTTGGCGTTAAAATGATCAGGGAAGGCCTGATAGGGGAAATTGAACGTGTGGATGTGTGGGCCCCGGGCAAAAACCCGGTTGAATCACCGGTTTGTAATGAAGTCCCGGTACCTGCGGATTTTGACTATGACAGATGGAGCGGGCCTGCTCCGCTGAATCCGTTTTGCCCTGACAGGGTAACAAACAACAGTTCATGGTTTCAGTACGACTACAGCATAGGATTTCTTGCCGGTTGGGGAGCCCATCCGCTTGATATTATGGTCTGGGCTTTAAAAGATAAAGTTGACGGAGAATATTCCTGTATGGGAGTTGGAACATTCTGGCCCAAAGGAGGCATTTATAATAACATCTATTCCTGGGACCTGAAATACAAATACAAAAACGGACTCGAACTACATTTTGTCAGTACCGATGTCGCATCACAGGGAATGCTGGATCACCGTGAAAGAAAATCCGGTAACGGCACTACTTTTTACGGAACAAAAGGCTGGATCTCCCTGAGCAGGTCATCGGCACAATCAAACATTCCGGAAATAAACAAACAACTAAATGACTTCCCGAAAAATGAAAATGGAAGCATCCTGAGTGAAGAAAATACCATGGGACAAATGTTTGTTGATGTAGTTACCGGAAAATCGGAAGAAACCTGCCCGCTGAATGAGGCAATTATTTCTGATACCATAAGCCACATGGGTGATATCGCTATCAGGATGAATCACCCAATCACCTGGGATCCAAAACAGGGAGGTGTTGTAAATGATGCAGAAGCAAACCGTTTGTATGTACGCATTATGAGGGACCCTTATACAGTTTAGCAGGAAATATCAGACCCTGTCTTTCCTCAACCAAATACCATTTTATGAAGGCCTGAATTTTATTAAATATTGCAATTATAGTAAAGCCTCAAAATATGAGTGTTTCATTATTGATTGTTTTATTAAGTAATAATATGTCTATTTAATTATTTTATAAACCATTTTATATTTATATTTGCTTTTTTAATAAAGCAATATATATGTGGTATTTTAAAAAGCAACAAAACATTTTATTAAAAAACGCAAGTCTGAAGTTTCAAAGGTATGCCATGCAATTATTACCATGGGAGGAAAGACTGACAGGCATTACAGGTCCGGCAGGTACAGGGAAAACAACACTTCTGCTGCAATACATCAAACAAAAATACAGCTATTCTGAGGAGGCTTTGTATATTTCACTCGATAATCTGTATTTTGCCGGTAATCAACTCTCCGGTTTTGTAGATGATTTTGTTAACAGGGGAGGAATCCATATATTTATTGATGAAGTACATAAATACCCCGGATGGGCTGCAGAGTTAAAATATTTATACGAACACCATTCCGGCCTTAAAGTTACTTTTGCAGGTTCGTCTCTACTTCAGGCACCCGATTTGGAAATAATTCTGAGTTGTAAGGCGAAACTTTTGAATTTGCCTGGACTTTCATTCCGGGAATACCTGAACTATCTCCTTAAAACAGATTTTGAGGCAGTTGATGCGGAAGAAATCATCGAATATCATACCCCTGTTGCCCTGGAAATCTCAAAGAAGATCAAACCGTTAAAATATTTTGATGAGTATTTAAAACATGGTTACCTTCCGTTGTTCATTAAAAATCGGGATTCCTATAACCAGAAACTCCTGCAAAATATCAATTCGATCATTGAAACGGAATTACCATTATTACGTGGTGTTGATCCGGTTAATACAAGAAAAATAAAGCAATTACTGTTTATTAGTTCTCACTCTGCTCCTTATAAACCGAACATCAGTAAACTGGCAAAAGAAATTGGAGTTACAAGGAATACCCTGAACGAATATTTTAAATATCTGATTGATGCCGGTTTATTAAACATGCTGAATAAAAAACCAGGGATAAATTTATTACAGAAACCTGAACAGATTTTTCCTGAAAATACAAACTTATTTTATGCAATATCAGAACAGCAGCCGAACAAGGAGAACCTGCGAAAAACATTTTTTCTCAATCAACTAAGTGTAAAACATCAGGTAACATACCCTGAAGAAGCAGACTTCCTTATCGATAACAAATATCTATTTGAAATAGGGGGTAAAAACAAAATTCAAAACTCCGGTTCTAAAAATTCATACATCGCTGCAGATGATATAGAAACCGGTTACGAAAATAAAATACCACTGTGGTTGTTCGGGTTTCTATATTAATTTAGTATCATGTATTTGATCAACAAAATATGAATACCGAATAAGTTATTAACCTGATTATCTAAAATAAATCATTGAATATATTGTAATATAAATTTAATGAATAAACCAGATAAAATATATTTGGACAACACCAATCTTGCATATGCTTTTTCAGATAAAAGGACAAAGGAACTTTGCGTGAAACATCTTTTTTGAACCAACTATTGATGGAACATATAGTTAGTCTGCCCGGGAAAGGAGACTTTTTTGTGGACAACAATTATTTGTTTAAGGTTGGAGGCAGAAACAAAACGTAAAAACAAATCACCGGTTCAGATCAGGCATATATTGTTGCCGATGAATGGAAGAATCACAGGATAATAAAACGATTTTCAAACTCATATTTATAGCCAGCCAGTATGGCGACAATAAATGGCTTTTGGATTAATTTAAATTACTGAACTAATGGACCCAAAATTTAGAAAGAAAGACCTGAAAAACCTTGCGGGCGGCATTGTCTTCAACAGGGGTTCGAATCCCACTCAAAATACCTGAAGGAAATAGCAAAAACACTGCCTGGCCCGGTTTGGGAAATTTATGCTAAACGCATAGAATTTCTTTTCAGGAAAAGGAAACGTGATGCTTACGCATCAATGACACATTACCTGAAGATAATGCTTAAAACAGACAAGAGGAAAACAGAACAGCTGATCCAGGCGTATTACACCCACAAACCCGTATTACGGGCGTTGAAAGATGAATTCAACAAAGCTGAAATTATTTCATAAACGACTTTATTCGCTCATTTGCGGTTTCGTAGTTTTTTGAAACATGTAACGGAATTTACAAAACCGCAAATTCCAAAATTGTCAATATATTTGATTATATCCAAATATATTATTATATTTGTTAATATATTCGATTATATTCAAATTTATGACATGAAAGATTTATTCGTACATCTTGAAAAAATCAACTACTGGAAACGGAAACCGGATTTTAAAAGAGGGTTTATCCGAACATCTTATCTTGATGCCGTTTTAAAACTTACCGGCAACAAACTTATCAAGGTTTTAACCGGGCAGCGACGCAGCGGTAAGAGTTATCTTGTTCGCCAGATTATGGAAAAACTTATTGTAGAACGTGCTGTAAATCCCAAAAATGTTTTTTATCTCGATATGGAAATGTTTGAATTTCAATATGTCCGGGAGGCTTCCGGCCTGTATGATTTAATAAAGCATTATCAATCGGTTTATTCTCCCGAAGGACGGGTTTATCTTTTTATAGACGAAGTCCAAAACGTCGAACAATGGGAAAAAACGATAGTTTCACTGGCCCAACATCCCCTGGAAGATTTCGAGATTTTTATTACCGGTTCCAACTCAAAGCTCTTATCGGGCGAATTGGCCACGCTGCTTTCGGGCAGATATGTATTGTTTCAGGTTTATCCCTTTTCCTATCCCGAATTTCTCCAATTCAAAAAACTGGAAAACAATGCGGCAAATTTCAAAAAATATCTTTTTTCCACCGGAATGCCGGAAGCTCTTCCGTTAAAGGATCAGGAATCCAAAAGATTTTATTTTCAATCGCTTAAAGACACCATCCTGCTCAAGGACATTATGCATCGCCATAAGATTCGTGATTATGTACTTCTGGAAGACATCTATTTGTTTTTAGTGCATAATACCGGAAATCTCACATCAGTTCCGGCAATTATAAAGTATTTTAAAAGCAAAAACCGAAAGGTTGATTATACAACGGTTTCCCAATATATTATGTATATGAAAGAGGCTTTTCTTATTCACGAAGCTTCCAGGTATCTGTTTAAGCGAAGAGAAATTTTATCAGGCGAAAAAAAATATTACCTTAATGATGCGGGTTTTCGAAATTACCTGTTCTCAAACTCAGATGCTGATATAGCTTCATTATTGGAAAATGTTGTTTTTATTCACCTTAAAGCCAAAAATTATGAAGTGAAAGTGGGTTATGTCAATAAACTGGAAGTTGATTTCTATGCTGAAAAGGGTAAAGACATTATGTACATTCAGGTGGCTTATCTTCTGGCTTCGGAGGAAACGGTAGAAAGAGAGTTTAAACCGCTTGAAAAGATTAAGGACAATTATCCCAAATATGTTTTGACCATGGATGAATTGCTTATAAATCATTCTTCGGGTATTCTTCACCAAAATATTTATGATTTTATTTACAAACTTTAATTTTTACATCTTTGCTCATCAATTTAACAAACCACCCGGCCACCCAATGGGTGAACAAACAAAGGCAAACAGCGAAAGCCCCATACGGTAAAATTATTGATTTTCCTTAGCCTGAGAATTAAGAAAATTTTGAAAATAACGAAACGAAATCATTTATTCAAAGCAGATTTCTCACCATCATACCTCAGGTTCGAAATGACAGATCAAGCATGACTTGACACTACTCATACCTCAATGACTTTGCCGGGTTTGCATTGGCGGCCCTGATGGCCTGATAGCTGATGGTAATCTGTGCAATGATCAAAGCCAATACTGCAGCACCTGCAAAAATCCACCAGTCAAGTGAAGTTTTTGCATAATATTCCTGCAGAAACCTTTTCATGGCCAACCAGGCCAGGGGACAGGCAAGGATAGCTGAGAGAAATACCAGCAGGGCAAAACGGCGGGAAAGAAGTTGAACCACCTGAATTTGAGTAGCACCCATAGCCTTTCGTATTCCTATTTCCTTGGTACGTTGTTCCGCAATGTATGAGGCAAGCCCGAATAATCCAAGACTGGCGATGATAATCGCAAGAATAGCGAGATATTTGACAAGACTTCCCATTCTTTCTTCTGTCCGGTACATGCGCTCAATGTCGTCATTTACAAATTTGTAATCAAAAGGATATCCCGGCATAATATCATTCCAGATAGTTTCCAGCTTTTTCACAGAAACAGCAAATTGCTTTGGATCCAGCCGTACCACCAGATTATTCATAAAACCTGCTGAATCTGTAACAATTACAAACATGGGTTCTACATCTTCCCGAACTGACTTAAAATGAAAGTCCTCCATGATTCCTACTATACGCCCTGAAAAATTCCACACATTTAATTCTGTGCCCAGGATATCCGGTTTATCAATTAATCCGGCAAGTTTTTCATTGATAAGAAAATTGCCAATCGTATCTGTCATACCCCGGATAAGATCGCCCGGATAATCCCTGGAGAAATCCCGTCCTTCCTTCATCTTAATCCCAAAGGTTTTTGCGTAGTTATAGTCCACAATATTATAACTTGCCAGGAACTCCAGATCAGGTTCTTTTCCGGGCCATTCCACACCTCCGGTATTGCTACCTATCCTGCTGGGACTATGAATGGTACCGGTGACCGACTCAACATAGCTTTCCCTGAGAAAAGCATCCCGGATAAGAGAATAATTTGGCCGGGTTTCACCCCTCAGCGGAACATACATCAGCATCTCCCGGTCGTACCCTACTTTTACATTTCTCATAAAATTCAACTGATTATAAATCACAACAGTACCAATAACCAGAAAAATAGAAATGCTGAACTGGAACACGACCAGTATCTGGCGAAAAAGTGCAGAACCTTTTGACCCGGAACCGGCATTGCCTTTCAACACCTGTACCGGTTTAAACCGGGAAAGATAGAGTGCCGGGTAGATTCCTGATATCAGCCCCGTCAACAAAGTTAAAATTGCAAGGGCAAGCATAAACTGAGGATTCATATAATCCTTAAATACAATCTCTTTTCCTGAAATATTATTAAACACCCCGCTTATCAGTTGCACCCAGAATAGCGCCAGGATAGTTGCCAGGACAGCCATCAGGACAGATTCACCAAAAAACTGAACAATAAGGTTTTTACGAAAAGCACCTACTGCCTTCCTTACCCCAATTTCATTCGCCCTGTTAACAGAACGGGCAGTTGCCAAATTCATAAAATTGATACAGGCTATCAGTAAGACAAAAACGGCCAGTATAGAAAAAATATATACGTATTGAATATTACCGGGAGAATGTCCGTAACCAAAATATGAATACAGATGCAGGCGTTTCATGGGAGCAACCAGGAAATCTGTATCAGATTCGGGATTGTGTTCACGGACAACCCGGGTAAGCATGGTATCCACCTTTGCAAGATCGGCATTCTTATTCAGTTCAACAAAAGTGCTGATAGAATTACTCCCCCAATGATCATTATATTGATTTATCTCTTTCAGAAAATCAAATGGGATGAGTGCATCAAACTGAATCCAGGAGTTTTTGGGGACTTTTTCAATCACCCCTTTCACGGTAAACTGATATTTATTATTTACAGAAATGGATTGCCCTATGGGATTATCCGTATGAAAATATTTTTGGGCCATTTCCCTTGTAAGCACAATTGAATACGGTTCCTTTAATGCAGATTTTGCATCCCCATGGATAAGCGGAAATGTGAACATTTCAAAAAAAGCCGAATCAACTGCCCTCAGGTTGTTCTCATAGAAATGCAGGTCGCCGGTCTGTAATAAAAGCCCCCCTACCCAATTGAAGCGAACAGCCCGTTTGATTTCAGGAATGCGTTCTTCCCATACCGGCCCTGAGGGGTAAGGGGTTACATTAACATGATAAATCCCTGAGGAATAATGCTGATTCTCCTCCACCCGGTATAAATTGTCAATATTTTCATGAAACCGGTCGTAATTAAGTTCATCCAGCACCCAGAAAAGGATGAGTATGGTACCGGCCAGTCCAATAGATAAACCCAGAATATTTATGAAAGAAAGGGATTTTTGCCGGGTTAGATTTCGAATGGCAATTAAAAAGTAATTTCTCAGCATATTATAAAAGTTAAACTTCAGGTATATTATAAAAGACGAACAATATTTAAAAACATTGCATTAGAATATCATCCGGCTAGTTTTGGGGAAATAGAAACTCATTCAGCCGGTATTATAAGTTAATTTCAAAATGAGATAAACAGGGTTCCTTTTTTCACTAAATTTTTAATGACATATTTGGAAAAAATTAAATATCCGGAGCTTTTGTGTATTAATCATAAAATTTTTTATTTTTGCATCTCGAAATATTCAGGGCCCATACCTGCCTGCCGGCAGGCAGGGCTCAGTCCCGATTTGAATGGAATTTTTAATTCTGGTATCAAATTGAGGATCCTCGAAACAGAGCGAAATTGAAAATTTCGATTGTTTCGGGATTAGAGCACCGGCCATAGTTAGTTTAAGATAGAAAGATTAGGATATTTG
>JANTGF010000063.1 GCA_024763075.1 Bacteroidales bacterium
TTGATCCCATATTTTTCCAGCAGATCAAAACCGGTGCCATCGGGCATGGATACATCAAGAAAAACAAGGTCTGGTTTTACCCTTTTTAAAACATCCATCCCTTCCCTGACATTTCCTCCGGTACCGGAAACAATAAGGTCCGGGCAATAGGAAGTGATCATATTTCTGAGATCCTCCTGTGCTTTTGGTTCATCATCAATAATTACCGCTTTAAGCATGAGCCAGGATTTTTGAGTGCCAGATAAAATTAATTAAAATAATTAATAACAACACTATAAATCGCTGATATTTTAGAAGACGGGAATTGGAAAAGAGATCCTGGTGCCGGATGGGGTTCCGTCTGGTTCAAATAAACTCTCAATGTGGATAAGTTCCCGGAATTTTCTTTTGAATTTAAACCCCTGCAGCCGTTCCATTGTTATCTTTGTCGCGAGAGAGGTGCTTTCTTTCCGTTTTTTTTCGGAGGGTTTATCCATACCTATCCCGTTATCTTCTATGGAGAAAAGAATACAGTCTTTTTCCAGTGAGAATTTGATCAGGATATCTCCTTTCCCCTCTTTCGGAACCACACCATGAATAATGCTGTTCTCAATAAAAGGCTGAACAAGCATAGGAGGGATTTTCATTTCATCCGGCAGAATCTGAGGATCCACCTCTATATGATAGTCAAACTTGTCTTCAAACCTTAATTTCTGGAGCTTCAGGTAATGATCCAGAAATTCAATCTCGTTTGAAAAAGAAATCACTGTTTTCCTTGAATTTTCCAGTATCATGCGCATCAGCCGGGCAAATTTTGACAGATAATCACCCGCCTTTTCCGGGGTTGAGGTATAAAAATAGTTATGAATTGCCTGCAGCGCATTAAAGATAAAATGCGGGTTCATCTGGGTCCGGAGCAGATGTTGCTCCAGTTCAATGGCCTTCTGTTGTGTTTTCATGATCTGCTTCTCCTGATAAAACCAGGCCATTATCCCAAGAATCAAAATAAGGATCATGATTAAAAGATAGTAAAGCCGGGTTCGTTTCAGATGAAGCTCACGTATTTGCTTTTCCTTCGTCATCACCAGCATGGCATTTTCATTATTCCTGAAATTATAGTCGGCCTGCAGAACAGCTACGGACCTGGCCAATTCCTGGTTAAAGATAGTTTCCCGGAGTTTAGCAACTCTCTTATAATAAAAGCTTGCACTATCTGCATTACCGGCTTTTTCAAAGTATGCAGCCAGCTCATCGCAGGTCTTCATGATTTTTTTATTAAGGCCGGCTTTTTCAAAGCTTATCAGACAATGGGATAAACATTGATAGCAACTGTCATGCTTCTCGGACAATGAGTAAATACGGGCCATTTTAAGACACAGACTGGCATTGAGTTCTTCCAGTCCGGTGGTATCTGCAATGTGCAAAGCTTTTTTGATTGCCGCATAAGCATCTTTCGTTTTACCGGTATTTAAATAATAATCTCCTAATTGTTCCAGTGCCATTGCATATCCGGGAAGATTTTCTATCCGGTGGAATATCTCCAACGCCTGATTATAATTTGCTTCAGCTTTGTCAGTCTGATTCATTTTCAGGAAAGTATTCCCTTTTTCAAGTAAAACTTCTGCTTTCCCTTTTTCATAACCTATCAGGCTGGCCAGGTAAAATGATGAATCAAATGATTGTAGTGCCAGTGCAGGTTTGTTCCAGTCGAGATAAAGCTGGCCCAGTTTCAGGTAACTTACAGATTTGCTCTCTGTTGCCTGGTTGTATCCTAAGCCTCCTAGGAGCCTGACATTAAAGACACTGTCTTTAATTATGACTGCTTTATTCAAATAATCAAAGGCATCCGTATAGTTCCCGGTCATTTTGCATATTTCACCAAGGCCATCAAAACACATACCAACACCAAGCATATCATTTGCATCTTCTCTTATTTGAAGTGATTTTTTCAGATAAAAAACAGCACTATCCAGCTTGTCCAATTGGGTAAATACCAGACCGATTCCTTCTTGTTGGTTTGCTATGTTTATTTTAAGGTCACTGGTAATGGAAGAAACTGATGAAAACAAATCAATGGCTTTTCTGTGGTATTTTAGTGCTTGCAGGTAATATCCCCAGTTATAGTAGGTACGGGCGATGTTGCCAAGGTATTGCCCTTTGAGGAAGGTCTCAGCATCAGTAAGATCTGATGCCAGTATTTTTATAGCCTGATTGAAATATTCTACTGCTTTAGAAAAATGTCCGTGTGTAAGATAGAAATACCCGATGGAGTTTAAAGATGCAGCCATACCATCCCTGTTATCCATATTTTTGAAGTAATCAACCAGGCTTTGGTAGCAATTTAACTCATGGTCAAACCGGCCGGTCAAACCATATATGATGGCGAGAATTTTATAATTGGATTCTGCTAATTCTCCGATTTGATATGTCAGACTTCTCCGAAGAAAAGATTCAGCGTCTTCTTCTCTTCCCAGCTTATGACTTATCAATCCCAGCATATTATACGATAGAGCAAGGCCGCTATCATTTTTCTCCGATTTATAAAGTTTTAACAGGTCTGAATAGATTTGGTATGCCTGATCCCAGTTTTTTTCATTGAGACAGGAATCTCCCTGTTTTTTAAGTAAGTCTGTCAGCTTTTTTTCAGGTTTTACTATCAGATACTCAGATGGAACTTTTTTTGTATCAGATATTCTTATGCTGTCCTCAACATAAAAATGATTTACTCCCAGGTAAGTTTTATCTGATGAAAGACAAAATAAAAAATATAATATAAATGAAAACAGCAAATACAATTCAAAAATTTTAATTTTTTTATGAACAAGCTTGATTCATAAAGGTAGGAAAAAAATCTAATAAAATTGTGTATCAGCTGTAAAAAGCAGGAAGCTTATTTTGGGATTTATTCGCAGAAAATTTGTTTTTATTTACAAGAGTCTGACGGTATTCGTATGAATTGCGTCAACTGAGTGATGGAATTATGGATTATTTAATCAGAAAATATAGGAAGTATACCCTAACAGAATTTCAGCATTATCCCCCGCAACCTGCCTTTATTAGTCAATGCTTACATTGAGTCCTTCGTTTAATCCCACAGGCCTGATCTTAATGTAAACCATTCCTTTCCGGTCCTTCCGGGGATCCCGACCGGATCCTGAGCGGATGAGAGGAAGAAACAAAACAATACCGGCTCACCTGCCTCATTTTTGACTTCATAGGCTACCGTATTGCTAAAGTCTTGTGCCACACCCGTTGGTGGTGATACCGACAGGCAGGCAGAAGATAGGGTTATGGTGGGTACCAGAGAGGTGAGATCGGTGGAAGAGGGAACCTGGACTGTAATGGTTCCTGCGCTGTTGTCCACAACACCTTCTGCAGGGGGAGATAATTCCCCGAAAACGAAAGAGTTGATTGTTGGAGAATCATTGCACTTTTTGCATGATATGGCACTCACGACAATAACAATGGCACCGATCACGCCTAATGTTGTTGTCAGATTTTTCATAATGAAAATTTTAAGGTTAAAAATTATAAAACATAGATTTTTGAACTACTCAATTATTCAGAAGTTCGAATAAAATATATTACATAGTGCTTCTAAAAAAACTCTTAACTTTTCGAGTGGCTTCTTAGAAGACGCCAAAGACAAGGCTTTCGAAGCTTTGAAAATCAGGGAGTTTACTTTTATTAATGACCGTTTCCAAAACGAGAATAACGCAGTATTTGGCGTTTTCTAAGAGACACTACATAATTTTAAAGGCCGGCGTTTGTTCGGTTATTTTGCATCACCTCATCCATGATGAGCAAGATATTATTTCTTAACATTTCAAGATAAACCATAGACCAGCCGGTATATTCGCCATCGAACATCCGCACGTACCAACTCCTTCCGTCAACCGGATCCGGGTTAAAATAAAGAAGGCTCATTGCCTTCGCTCTGGTTAACAGGGTATCCCCCCGGACCCCGACAGCATCGAGAAATCCATTCAAACTCTCTTCAAGCTGAGAACCCAGGCTGGGATCCCCTTCCGTGATCATGACCTCCGTTACAAAGTTCCGGTCATCCGGATACCGCATCAGATAAGGATCATCGTCAAGGCTTCCGCCATGAGAATAGGAAGCTGTGATCAACTTATCCATAGCAGAATTGATCAGTTCCAGGGTTTCCTGAGCCGCCTTTGTAACAGGATCATCTCCCGGCAGGGAGGAAACCATTTTATTTTCTTTCAGGAGCGCAGTACGGTGATACATCGATGCAAGGGTCATAGAATCGTTCAGTTTCCTTTTCGCGACATTCAGGGCCAGTAAAGCATCGAAAACCGACATAAAGGCAAGTACGAGGAGGACAATGATCGTCTTATAAATACTGAAATGATCAAGTTTTCCCGTCACGATCAGGTAAACCGGGAGGAAAACCACAAACGGGAGAGGAAGATCGATCATCAGCAGCAGACCTGCTCCGGGCCAGTGCATGATCTTGAAAAGCACCCCGGTAAACAGCATAAATACCGTAATATAGGTAGCGATATACAAGGGGAGGGTCTGTTTGTTTCCGGCAGCCCTGTATGCATTGATTAATGCCATGGGAAAGAAAACCAGCGTCAGAACTATAAAACCCGTGGTCAATAAAATTCCTGCACCCGCCCAATGGTTCATCTTAAACAGCGCCCCGACCAATACAATGTCAAGTGCAATGATTCCCGGTAGATATATTTTCTGTTTCATGATTTCTTAATTTATTTGGCTGATTTTAATTTAATATTCCTGATTGTTAGTGCCTCTGCATCCAGCACGGCTCCTTTTAGAACTTCGAGACACTGAACCATGGCCACAGGTGAGAAAGAATACCGGGACTCGTCAGTTCCGGGTGTAACCGGCAGGTAGGTTTCCAGGGCCAGGAGTTTTGTATTGTATTGCTCCTGAAATTCTGCATTCATTATTCCGACCATGCCCGCATATTCGGAAAGATTTCTCTCCAATGTGGCTAGTATATCCGATCCCGGTTCAAGAACCATCTCTGTATTGTGGTAGTTAAACAGATCATCCTGGTTATTGGTCCGGTCAGTAAAGTATTGCTTCTTCAATTTATTATAGGAAGGGGCAACAATATTTTCAATCCGGTTTATGCTGCTAATAACTTTCGCCTTTGCTGATTCGAGATCGGTTAAACCTTGATAATCTGACAAACCAGCATTTGAAACCAATAGATTGTTCCTCAAGAGGCGTAGTTCGATATTCCTGTCATTCAGGGAAGAAGTCTTAATAAATAAGTTGTCAAAATTCCTGTTAGCATTCAGGTTGATTATTGTGGCAGGTACTATGAACATAACCACCGTAAAAATTAAAAAGAGCGCCTCCGGTGCTACATGGTCATCATCTTTCCAGCGGTAATAAAAGGTTGCCGGAATGATGAATGAAACCAGTAAAATGATGCTGACTGAGAGCAGGATTGTGGCCCCGGGCCAGTGGAGTATTTTCAAAAGGAACCCAGATCCGTAAAGCATGATCGTGATCGTACCTGAAACAATCACCCGGGAAGGCAGAATCTTATCCGGATTTCTCAGTGCTCTTACCATCGATACCGGTAACAAGATAATAAGCGCAATAAGTAAACCAACGGCCAGGAGCATGCTCCCACCGGTCCAGTGCTGCACCTTAAACAGGATGCCCGCAATAAACAGGGTTGACGCAAGAAAAGCAGTAACAAACATGAATATGTTTCTGCCGCTCTTGCTTTCCTTCCAGAGTACCATCAGGGAGGCAGGAAGAAACAGAGTTACGAGGATGATTGCTCCCACAACAAGCAGTGCTCCTGACAATGGATAATGCTGAAGCTTAAAAATTGTGGAGAATCCCAGGAATACGGTGCCTGCGACACCAGCTACTTTCATTAGATTTTTCATTTTTCTGTATTTATAGTCAACGGCATATAACGTGTCTTCTTGTATTTTTTTGATGCCTCCTTTCCCGATCCTTCGTTTCAACTGTCGGAATGCTTCATTAAATTCGATCCCGTTGCGAACTGATTCTTCAAGGTCACAGCAAAGGTGATCAATAAGATCATCGCACAAGTGCGCGTAAACAACCTGCTGTCTCTTTACGTACGCTGAAACGGTTTCTGTCTGTTGTAATGTAAGCTCATACATGATTAAAACCAGGTGAGGGATTCAGGATTTGCGATATGGCATCAAGGAACTCCTTCATCTCCTTCATCTTCTCTTTCATAATACTCTGCCCGGCACGAGTGAGGGAGTAATAAATACGTGTTCGGTTCTTGTGGTTTTCACTTTCGGTAACCACAGATCCTTCTGCTTCAAGCTTGTGAAGTACCGGATAGAGGGCGCCATAGGTAAGAATTACTTTTCCGGCAGTCAATTCTTCAACCTTTTTGGTTATTTCGTAACCATACATCCGGCCATTCTCTTTTAAAAGCTTCAGAACAATTGTCTGCAAAGAGCCTTTCAGTAAATTCGTAGATACCATAGAATATTATATATATAAGTAAATTGAATATGCAAACATATAAGATTCTTTTATATAAAACAAATAAAATGTAAAAAAAATCAAAAATATTTTTTATTAGGTTCATTGTCTGCTGGTTATAAAGTAGATTAAGAAGGTAAAAGATGCAAAAAGGGATGAAAAAATCTGAAAACATTTTGTATCAGCTGTAAAAGACAGGGAGGTTACTTTGGGATTTATTCGCAGAAAATTTGTTTTTATTTACAAGAGTCTGACGGTATTCGTATGAATTGCGTCAACTGAGTGACGAAATTATGGATTATTTAATCAGAAAATATAGGAAGCATACCCTGAAATTTTAGCATTATCCTCCGTAATCTGCTTTTATTACTCAATGCTTACATTGAATCCTTCCTTAAGTTCCAAGGGTTTTGTCTTGATATAAACCATTCCCTTATGATCATCAGGGTTAAAGTACCAACCTGCATCAGCAGATTCAAATTTCTCCGGGGATTTTTGCAGTTTCAGCTTCTTTCCGTTGATTTTGATTTTCAAAGGTGACTGACCCCGGTGTATCTGTAGCACATACTTCCGCTGTGCAGGCATCCCTTTGTAATTTCCTTTTACCGGGTTCACTTTCACTTCTGTTCCTTCAGCTGTTTTTTTCACCTCAATCAGGGTTTTAGCAAAGATACCCTTTCTGTGTTCACGGGTAAGGCCATCATCTTCATACAATTCAAACTCTGAATTACCATCGGGATATATGTCCAGGGTCACCGGGTCTTTCGGTTTTTCATTATCATACAACATTTCAGGATACATAGGAATGATGGCTCCGGATTTTGCAAAAAGAGGAAGCTTATCCAGCGGGGCGCTATAATCACTTATCCACACAGGGCCTTTGTATTTTGTGCCATCCCGGTAGTCAATCCAGGTACCTTCAGGGAAATAGATGCTGTCCCGCTTTTCTTCATCCTTAAAAACAGGAGCAACCAGGAGCCATTCACCTGACATAAACTGGTATTGCGTCTCTTTTCCCAGGGTAACAGGGTCATTGGGATATTCCAGCACCATAGCCCGAACCATTGGCGTTCCTGTTTCCCATGCTTCATTACAATAAGTGTAAATATAGGGGGTCAGCCTCATTTTCAGCTTCAGATATTTCCGGTTTATCGAAGTGTAAGGATCACCATAAATATAAGGCTGTTTCATGTATTTAGCCCAGCCGGACATGCTCATTAGCACAGGTGTAAAACATTTCCATTGCAGATCCCTGACATAGGTTTTGGCACTGCCTCCAAAGATACCGTCAATGTCACCTGTGGCTGCATTCTGGGCAGAAAGTCCTGATCCGATAACCGTGGGTATATGAAAACGGATGTATTCCCAGTCACCCGATTGATCACCTGTCCACACCGTGGAATAGCGCTGGGTACCGGCCCATCCCATAACCGACCATACAAAGCCTCGGGCATTGCTGTTGTTTTCAATGCCCATGTAGGCCGTTTTGCAGGCATCCAGAGCAAAATCATATCCACGGTAAACCCAGGCAACATCGAGTTTGCATAAACGAGTACCGGCGGTTCCCACTTCGTATTTTATTCTCTCCACACCGTTCTCAGTCCATAAACCGGTATAGAATCCGTACTTGTGCAATTCCTTAACGGTTGAATCGAGTTTTGTATAACCGCAGCCGTATCCGTCATTCGGGAGAATCCAGCCTCCCGGCATGTCATGCTCGCGGTATTTTTTTGCAATGGAATCTATTACTACAGGAGTGGTTGTACCTTTTCGGTTGTAGCAATTGGCATCTCCGGCTTCCAGTGCCCAGCGGGGCGGCATGAACGGACGTCCGGTGATCTGTGTATAAGCATCAAGTATTTTTTTTAATGAAGGACCATAGAAATAGTAACAGTCAAATCTGAATTCATTATGACTCAGGGAAAGAGGGTCATGGAAACTGTATTTCCCCGGTTTGAAAGTATTTCTAAAAGCTCCGTAACCGGCAGTACTCATATAAAAAGGTGCAGGGTTTGGCCTTCCTCCATCATCCCATCCACCACCGATTTCAATCCGGATGGTACTGTCACGATGTGAAAAATAGCCGTTTTGCATTCCACCTCCGTAAAAATATTCATCTTTTTTACGATTGATTGTTTGCCAGGTGGTAGCTCCGTATTTCAGTGGGGTGGCTTCTTCCCAGACTACTGTCTGATCATCTTTAGTGTAGAGGGCAAATCTTAGCGGATTCTTATAAGCACGAAGGACCAGATCTCCGGATTCTATTTTATAATAGTCTTTTTTGTCTTTTAAAAGTATTTTTACCGGAGAGAAGTCATTTTTTACTTTAATTTTTCCTTGTGTGGGATCTTCAAAATTACCCAGCGGGGCCATTCTGATTCTGAAAATATCCGGGGTCAGGAAGGAAATTTTTACCCGGGTCTGATGGCTTTCAAAAGTGATGTCACCATTGGGTTCTTTTTCCACACCGGTAATCTCTTTGAGATACCTGGGTTTTGAATAAATACGATAAGTTTCCGTATTATTACCATCATCTTCATCACCGGGGATATAGGAAAAAATCTTAAGATCATGAGATGCATTGGTGGAAAGATCAAAAGATGGAAATTCAATGTCAAAAGAGGTATTTGCCTTTATGGGTTTTTCCTTTCCATAAATCCGCGTTTTAATTGTATCTGTTTCATCTATTACACAAAAAACATCAAAATCTTCCTGTATTCTACCGGAGCCCAGATTTTTTAAGCGAACTTTAATGGTATCTGTTTTTGTAAAAGTATTATTGTTGGGAGCGGGATAAAGCAATTCACTTACACCCAGGTCGGTTTCAAAACCTTCGGTAAGTTCTATATCATCAACCATCCAGTACCAGGCAAAAAAACCTTTCCAGAAAAATCTGAAATAAACCACCTTTTGTCCGGCTACCATCTCGGAAACATTTAATTCAACATCCATAGGGTTGGGACTGTCTTTCCATGCTTTCACACCATGGATTACATTATAGTCTTTCCAGGTTTTCCCGTCATTGCTGACTCCCACAAACAAACCGGCTCCTTTTGCACGTCCCCAGCCATTGTAGCTGAACTTCTGCTGAAAATGCAGCAAAGCAGATTTCAGCTTTGAACAATTAATGGCTTTGGTCATAAAATATCCATCGGGATACACATTATTATCGCGCCACTTATTAATATTTTTATCCACCCTTACCCCGGGGCTGAACAACATATAGAAACCCCTGCTTTTTGATGCGATAGGAGGGGCCTGCCGGTTATATTGGTGAGAACCAGGGAAAGGCTGATCTGTACACTCCCATAAAACACTGCTGTCTCCCGGGCTTTTCACCAGCCATCCGGCAGGGAGTTTCCCTCCGGAGAAGTCTTCTGACCAGAAAATGGATTTTTTGGTTTGAGAGTAAATGAACTGACTTGAAAGAATTAAAAGAAGCAGGACCAGAATCTTTTTCATGACCGGGAAAAATTTGTTAACAGGGTTTGTTATGGCAAAAGTAGTACAGAAATATTTCTAAAGCTATTAAATTGCATGGGTTTTTCAGTACCGGGCTAAATTTTCAGTACTTTAAAATCAATTACCTGACAAAAAAGGTTTTTTCAACGGGATTTATAATCTTTGATAATACCATCACCAATCCAGACAGCCAGAGCCTGCCGGTTATCGGGCAGAACAAAGCGCAGCTGGTCGTGCGGGTTACGGATATTCCCCAGTTCAATAAAAACCGTTGGTGGATGTGTATTCCGTAAGACGTATAAACTGCTTCGGGAGCTCAGGCTGCCGGAGTAGCTGCGGTTTGGCTGATATTTTGCGTATTTGCTTTTAAAAGTTTGCTGAATGTTTTTTGCCAGCCGTTTACCAGATTTACTTCGTCCGTGATAATAGAAAAAAACATCCATATCGTTTCCCTTGTTCCGGCTGTCCAGATGGATGATGACCAGTCGCTGGTACTTCCCCCTGTTTTTTGAATATAAATTATTAACAGCCTGTGTTCTTTGCTTCAGCCGTTCCAGTTGATTATAAGGGATGGTCTTATCCCGGAAACATACTTCGTCCTTATCCATGGGGAGGATGCTGTTATCCCTGATCCCGTCATTCTTATCCCGGATGATCATATAAACCAGAGCTCCGTGTTCAATCAGATATCGGGCAAGACGGAGCGTGACATCATAAGCATATTCATCTTCACTTAATTTGTAATTTCCGTATTGTCCGATTGCACCCGGATCCGGCCCTCCATGGCCAGAGATCAGATAATAAACGGTTCCCCTCAGGGTGTTATCTTTAATTTCTACCCGGGAGTATTTATTACCGAAGATCGGATATACCACGGCTTTTACAGCTTTTTTGGTTTTTGCAGAAGGAGGCTCAGGTTTAGCGGGAGTTTTTTCAGAAACTGTAGTTTTCTTCTGAACAGGAAGCAGGTAGGTCTCCCCAATAAAAAGGGATTGGTTTTTACCCAGTTTATCTTTATTTAATTTAACAAAATCATTAAAATAAACATTGGGGTTCAGTTTATTTTTTCTTAAAAGCGAATAGATACCATCCCCGCTTTTTGCCACCACCTTTTTGTTTTCAGTCTGGGAAAATAAGGAACTTTGAAAAAGAAAGAGAAAGAGAATAAAAACGACAAATAACTTAACATAAGGGACAAAATTTCCCCTGACAGTTTTCACAAAAAAAAGTTTTGAAAAAAAGTTCCTCATTTAAGGGCCTAAATATACAATGATATGAGATTTTTTCAGTCCCTTGTTACGATTTTTAACAAGAAAAAAAAATCATCCGTTTTCGGAATTGGAAATACTTTCAAAAATTTTAAGAATTTCATCCTTATATTTCGCGGGAGCTTCCAGGTGTCCCCAGCCTGATTGCATTTGCCACAGCCCGTCGTAGGCTGAATCATGATAGGAACGGATGATAAAGGGGATTTTTTTTTCTGTAAGGATCTCTTCCAGTAATTTTGCCTGGATTTGATTATCAAGAGTCAGGATTTTTTCGGTATCGCTCATTTGTATTTGTTTTGTAAATAAAAGTGTTCTGTATTTTAATGATAGAAAGATACACAAAAAAGTTGGATTAAACAGGAACAAGCCTTATTTCGATTTTACCCGTGATGTATATTAGCTAGTGCTTCTAGGAAACTCTTAACTTCTCGAGTGGCTTCTTAGAAGACGCCAAAGACAAGGCTTTCGAAGCTTTAAAAATCAGGGAGTTTACTTTTGTAAATGACCGTTTCCAAAACGAGAATAACGCAGTATTTGGCGTTTTCTAAGAGACACAAGCTATGTTTTGCCAGCCAAAAGGGTAAAGCATTTCCCTTTTCAACACATCTTTATTTATTACGGGAATCCGGCAATTTTTTTCTATATTTCCCACCTCTAAAATGGCGAAAATTTATGGCAGGAAATTATCATCTGCAGGAAGTAAACAACAAACAAACAATAAAAGAATTTTTAGATCTTCCTGTTGTTCTTTACAAAGATGACAAAAACTGGATACGTCCGCTGGATGCGGATATTGAAAAAGTTTTTGATAAAGAAAAGAACAAATTGCTACGAAACGGGAAGGCCATCCGGTGGATTTTAAAAAATAATGAAGACATTACCATAGGAAGAATGGCTGCATTTTACGATCCGAAAACTGCAAATAAAGAAGAGCAACCCACAGGCGGAACCGGTTTTTTTGAATGCATAAAGGAGCAGGAAGCAGCGAATGTTCTTTTCGATGCAGCACAGCAATGGCTGAAAAATAATGGTATGGAAGCAATGGACGGGCCCGTTAATTTTGGTTCCCGTGATCATTTTTGGGGTTGCCTTTATGAGGGTTTTTATGAACCCGTTTACAATATGCCTTATAATCCTTTTTACTATAATGAACTTTTAGAGAATTATGGGTTTAAGGAATATTATAAGCAATTGACTTTTCATATGAACCTCATTCCGGGAACCATGGACCCGCTTATTGCAGAAAAGGCAGAAAGGTTAAAACGGGACAAAGGATATCATTTTCAGAATTTCAGTGCCCGGGATGTTAAAAACGCAGCCATTTGGTTTACAGATATTTTCAATGCAGCCTGGGCAAAATTTCCGGGGGTGAGTCCAATGCGAAAAGCACAGGCTGAGGCTCTTTTTAAAACCCTGAAGCCGGTTGTTGACCCAAAACTTATTATTTTTGCTTTTTATGAGGAAAAACCCATTGCTTTTTTTCTGATGTTACCCGATTTGTATCAGATACTAAAGAAATTTAACGGGAAATTCCACTTACTGAACAAACTCAGGTTGATGGTTCATCTGAAAATACATAAGACACCAACACGGGCAGTTGGCCTTATTTTTGGTGTAGCACCGGAATTTCAATCGAAGGGAGTGGCTGAGGGAATGATCCGTTTTTTTGAAGAAACCGTAAAAAAGGGAGTGAATTATACCGATCTGGAGTTAAACTGGATTGGGGATTATAATAAATCAATGATTAAACTTTGTGAGCAAATTGGAAGCTCAGTTCGGAAAATACACATAACGTACCGTTACCTTTTTGACAGAGGAAAGCCTTTTGTCAGGGCCCGGTCCTTTAAATAATTATCAATCGTGAAAAAAGATGTACTTCATTTTGGCCTGATAGCATTGGTAAATCTTTTTGTTTTTACCGGGATTTTTCTATTCCTGCAGGATTCAGGAAATTATACCCACACTCTGGGGAAAGTTTCTAAAAATTACGAACGTACCGGCAGCTGGGATAATTCCCGGATTACCAAAGTATCCAAACCGTATCAAAAATTTGAAAAAGAAAAATTATCCGGATGGGATGCGGATATTTACAAATGCATAAAAGAACACATGTATTCCGTTGATGAGGGTTGTTATTCCAAAGTCAGAGGAGCTTTTTTTCCCCTTTTCCCTCTTTTATGGAAACTTACACATACCGGACTGACCGGCATCTCGCTTATCAACTATCTTCTTTTTTCCCTGTCTATAGGGCTGTTGGTTCATTTTTTCAGTAAAGCAGGATCCTTTGAAAAGGCAATATTATTTGCTCTTTTGATAAGTTTACCCTCAACGGTAGTCTTTTTTATCCCATATTCCGAAGCCTTGTTTCTATTTACAATGACCCTGGCTGCCATTGGTCTTGTAAAGAGAAAATATGGTTTGTATTTCCTCGGGAGTTTACTGCTGGCCATGGTAAGGCCGGCAACTTTGTTCATTCTCGTTGCCATTGTAATAGTGGAAATCCTGTTTTTTTATGTTCCTGGGAATTTAAAGAAATCATTGCAGAATCTGGCCCGGAAAACGGCCCCGTTCCTTCTTGGTTATGTTTTTGTATGGCTGATTCAGTTTGCCTGGTCTTCTTCCTGGACAACCTTCCTTGATGCCGGAAAATATTGGGGAGGCTGGGCTTTTCAAAGGATACATGGCATTTCAGACTGGTCGGTGGAAGGATTTGCGCTGAGTACTTTTTCCCTGGCTTTTATCTGTATTCCGGCACTGGTTTTTGTACTGTATTCACTGGAAAGAAGAAAAGATATCTTTCGTTTTATTCCTGTAACCGGGGAACAGGAAAAGGCTGATCCTGTACGTTTTCTATTTCTTATTTCAGCATTTTATCTTGCAGGTATCCTTACATTTATCTTTTTTACCTCCGGGGGTAACATGCACAGCTTCTTCAGGTTTACGCTGGCTTCTCCTCCTTTTTATATTCTGAGTGTGCTTTTATTTAACAAAAGTTATACAAAACCTGAAACACGTTCCATCATTATCCCCTTATTTTCAACCTCTTTATTAGTGTTTTTCCTGTATCTTGTTTCCTATGGAGGAAACCGGGCAGATTTCAGTTTTTGGGGTTTGTATTTGTTTGTCCTGAATTACCTCTATTTTGTTTTTGCCGGATGGTTGGGCAAACAGTATAAAATAGTTTTATTAAGCGTTCTGGTTTTTCTGAATCTGATCTGGAACACCTATATGTTCAACATTTTCCTGAGTAACGGATGGATTTTTACCTGATTCCTGAGTTTGACGAGGGATGTTGCAGGGGAATGCATATTCACGTATAATTATACGGATTCCGATGGATTATTTCTATTTTTGTTCATCAGGAAATAAAGGGTTTGAAAAAAGAAATTATAACAAAGAAAAATGAGAGCAGTTATACAAAGAGTTTCCGGGGCATCTGTAAGTATTGACGGCAGGGAGAAAGCAAAAATAAAACAGGGACTCTTAATTCTCCTGGGAATTGAGGAACAGGACAATCAGGAGGATATCAGCTGGTTATGCAGGAAAATTTCCCTGCTCAGGATTTTCGATGACCCGGAAGGGGTTATGAACCTTTCCATACAGGATGTTAAGGGGGAAATAATGGTGATCAGTCAGTTTACCCTTCATGCTAAAGTGAAAAAAGGGAACCGCCCATCCTACATCAAGGCTGCACGGCCGGAAACTGCGATACCACTGTATGAAAATTTCATCCGGGAAATAGGCACATTTATTGAACCACCGGTTCAGTCAGGGGAATTTGGTGCCCTTATGCAGGTTTCACTTGTCAATGACGGCCCGGTTACCATAATAATTGATACGAAAAACAAAGAATAATATGACTCTTGACGAAGCACAAAAAAAGGTGGATGACTGGATCAATACCATTGGTGTCAGATATTTCAATGAGCTAACCAATATGGTTCTTCTTACGGAAGAAGTAGGTGAGTTGGCCCGGGTAATGGCACGAAAATACGGAGAACAATCTTACAAAGGTGATGAAAGCAAACTCGAGATGGAAGATGAAATGGCGGATGTACTTTTTGTACTGATATGTTTGGCAAACCAGACAGGAATAAACCTGACCAAAGGGCTGGAAAAAAATTTACTGAAAAAAACTTTCCGGGATGAGGAAAGGCATCGGAACAATCCTAAACTTTAAGATCATGGAAGAACTATTTAAGAAATACCCGGCAACATTTTCAAAGGAGCAAATTGAATCATCGACGGTAAAACTGACGGAGAAAAGCCTTCCGGAAATGGAGGTTGACAACTTAAAGTCTCTAATGAATTTTATTGATTTAACTACCCTGGGTGTAGAAGATAATGAGAAGAAAGTTTCCGGTATGTGTGAAAAGGTGAATCGTTTTCAGGAAAACTTCCCCTCCGTCCCCAATGTTGCTGCTATATGCGTTTACCCTTCTCTTGTTCCCGTGGTGAAACAAAACCTGAAAGTGGAAGAGGTTCATATTGCTTCAGTTGCAGCAGGTTTCCCGGCATCTTTGACATTTCTCGAAATAAAAAGGCTGGAGGTAGAGCAAGCAGTTGCAGCAGGAGCAGATGAAGTGGATATTGTACTTTCTGTTGGTAAGTTTCTGGAAGGGAAGTTTGAGGAAGTACATGCTGAGATTGCAGCGCTTAAAATGGCTGCAGGAGAAGCCGAATTGAAGGTGATACTGGAAACAGGAGCTTTGCCCGGTTTTGAAGACGTTCGTAAAGCAGCCTTACTGGCTTTGGATGCCGGTGCGGATTTTATTAAAACTTCCACTGGTAAGATACAAGAGGCTGCCACACCGGGGAAATTTCTTGTAATGGTTGAAACCATCCGGGATTTTTATCAGGAAACAAATAAAATGGCAGGTATTAAAGCTGCAGGGGGGATTTCAGCTCCTGAGGATGCATTGATCTACTATTCCATTGTGAAAAATGTTTTGGGTGAAGAATGGTTGAATAATAAGTTTTTCAGGATTGGTGCCAGCCGGTTAACAAATAACCTTCTTGGGAGGATACTGGAGCTGTCTGAAAATAAAAAAATAAACAGTAAGTACTATTGATAATTGTATCCAAATAGTTTTTTGAATGCCCTTTTTTGCCCGAATGTAGCTTTTGTTTGCAAGCTGTTTGTGCTGCATTGATAAAAACACTGTAACCTCAAGTTTTATTTGTCGTATCTTTGTAAAAACCTTTAATACACATGTCCGGGGAATTCCATGAAACATATTTTTTTGTACAGGATACAATCCCCCTTGTAAAAAAGGACAGCATTCAGATTCAGGATACCTCTAATGTTGAGGTCAGGCTTTCTTCAGATACTGTCAGCCCCGGTAGTGTAAAACCGGACTCGGCAAATAAGTCTGCAGCAGATTCTGTTATTAAAACAGACACGGTCATTCAAAAACCCGGTAAGTCTGTTCAGAAAATGGATTCTCTTCAGAAACAGACAGCTAAGCCAAGAGTAAAAAAGGTAATTGTTAAGAAAGAAACCCCGGTTGCACCACCGGTAGTAAACCGGTTTTTACAGGCATACGATTCAACGATTTTTGTTCCGGAGCCGGATTTCCTTTCAGGCATTAAGAAAAATGTGATCAAAGTTTATAAACCTGCAGAAAAGGCTGATTTTTTTATCCAGGAGGGGAGTGATTCTGAAGTAAATGAATCGGCCGGGAAAGAAAAAACACTTACAATTATTGAGAAAAAACCCCGGTTTTTTGAAGAGAAACACGGGCTGGATAAAGATTTTCAAAGTCAGATATGGCTTTTGGTACCGTTTTTACTCATCTTGATTCAGATGGCCAGGGTGAAATATTACTATGGGAAGCTGATCAATCCAATTGTTGTTTCCATATTTAATTACCAGTCAGCGGGTAATCTTTACAGAAACAGAAATTCTTTTTTTCAGCGGGCTTCAATCGCATTAAATACGATTTTCTTTATGACGGGAAGCCTGTTTCTGTATCAGTTTTCCGTATTGTTCGATCTGGAGCTTTTTAATTATCCCCCTTATGTAAATTATCTCATTTTCCTTGTCCTGATTATTTTGTGGTTTTTCTCCAAATGGATCATAACACGACTAATCGGCCTTATTTCTGAAACTGAAAATCTGTTTAATGAGTACTTTTTCAATGTCTCACTGTATTTTAATGGTGCAGGATTATTTCTGATTCCCATTACTTTATTAGGTTCCTATGCTCCTTATCCTTTCAACAATATATTCATTTACATTGGTTTAGGCACACTTCTCCTATTATACATTTTACGTTCTTTCAGGTTGTTTGTAATATTTTATTCAAAAAGAGTTTACTTTTCATACGGAATTTTGTATCTTTGCGCCCTGGAAATTTTGCCTTTTTTAGTACTGGTGAAAGTTCTGTTGACTACGAGTTAATTTTATCTTATTGATTAGTTTAACTTAAAATTTCGTCCATTGAGAATTAAGAGTATTTTAGTTTCCCAACCTGAAACAGCAAATGGAAAAACACATTATGCTGATTTAGCTGAAAAAAATAATTTAAAGATCGACTTTCAGCCTTTCATTCACATTGAAGGGATTTCTGTGAAAGAATTTCGAAAGGAAAGGATCAGCATCCTGGATCATTCTGCTGTAATTCTAACGAGCAAAACAGCCATTGATAACTTTTTCCGTATTGTAGAAGAGATGAGAGTTACCATTCCTGATGCAATGAAGTACTTTTGTGTCTCTGAGTCAGTAGCTCATTATCTTCAGAAGTACACGGTTTACAGAAAGAGAAAAATATTTTATGGTAAAGGGAGATTTGATGACCTTATGGGTCTGATAATTAAGAATAAGGATGAAAAGTTTTTGGTGCCTCTTTCTGACATGCACAAAAATGATATTCCAGGCAAGTTGAAAAAGGCAAAAATCAATTTTACCAAAGTGGTTCTCTACAAAACAGTATGTAGTGATCTTTCACATTTATCCGCTAAAAAATATGATATACTTGTATTTTTCAGCCCTACGGGAATCACTTCCCTTTTGCACAATTTCCCTGATTTTGAGCAAAACGGGACAAAAATTGCATGTTTTGGACCTTCAACTTCCAGAGCTGCTGAAGAAGCAGGTTTAAGGCTGGACATTAAGGCTCCGAATCCTAAAGCACCATCTATGTCGATGGCTCTGGATCAGTATATTAAAGAGTATAATAAAAACAATAAATAAAACCTGAATTCAGGCTGAATATTTTTTATCCTGATTTTTAACCTTCTGGGTACAAGGGCTCATCTATTGTTTTCACTTATTTCAGAGTGAAAAAATTTACATTCAATAAGCGGGAGAAACTAACCAGCCGTAAGGAAATACAATTTTTATTTTCTGAAGGGAACGTGTTTGTTGCCTTTCCATTCAGGGTGCTGTGGAGACTGAACCCGGAGGGAGATGCCGGTTTGAAATTTGCAATTAGTATCCCGAAAAGGAAATTTAAGCGGGCAGTGGACAGGAATCTCCTGAAAAGAAGAACAAGAGAAGCATTTCGTTTGCAAAAACATGCTTTGGTCGGATTGCCGGAGAAAAAGTCCATGTCACTGAGTCTTTTCCTGATCTATACAAATGATGAAATCAAGGATTACAAAACGATAGAAAAGGGGATGGCACAAATAATATATAAACTGAAGCTTGTTCTTTCATAATGAAAAAAGTTTTAAGCTATTTATTGATTGGGATGGTAAAGTTTTACCAGAAGGCTATTTCTCCTATGTTTCCTCCCACCTGCAGGTACACACCAACCTGCTCGGCATATAGCATTGAAGCATTGAAGAAATACGGACCTTTTAAAGGCGGATGGTTGTCATTGAAAAGATTTTTATCCTGTAACCCATGGGGAGGGCACGGGCATGATCCTGTGCCGTAGGGAAGGTTGAAGGTTGAATCCACCTTTGCTAAAGCTTCGGTGGATAAAAAAGGCAGAAGGCAGAAGTAAAAAGAAGAGGCAAATGTTTATGTTTGTTCATTGCCTGAATGAAGTTAAATGCTAAACAAGCATGAGATTTAATTTATAAGAGTAATGGAGTTTGGTTCCTGACTCCTGACTCCTGCTTCTTTTTTGGAAACGGATAACTGAAAACTAAAAAAATGAAAATAATACAAAAAAGAAAAGAGTGTATTGGTTGTGGAAATTGTGTTGATTTTGCTCCGCATTTTTGGAAAATGGATGAAACCGACGGTCTGGCAAGTTTAATCGGAGCAATAAAAGTAAATGGTTTTCATATCCTTGAAATAGATGAGGATCCCCTTGAAGAAAATAAACTGGCTGCTTCGGTTTGCCCGGTAAAAGTTATTAAAGTTGAAATGAATTAAATCATAAATGCTTTTCCGGGCGTTAAATTTTGTTAATTAAGTACTTAAAACAGGGGATTTTAAAGAAAAAGTCCTATTTTGCGCTTCTTTTTAAAAGGCAGATCAAATAAATATTTAACATATTCGTTTTTATCAGGCGGAAAAGGCTTATTACCTGATTTTCTTTCCATGAAAATTGATGCTCTGTAGTGGAATAATAGACAAATAATACAATAAGAAATGAACTTACAAAAACTAAATAAAAAAGTAAAATATGGCATAAGCGGGGTATTGATCCTGTTTGTATCTTTTGGGATTTTATCTTTTAATGAAAGCCGGGACTTTAAGCTGGTTAAAAACATTGAGGTTTTTTCTAATCTGTTGAGAGAAATTAATTACTTCTATGTGGACGATACCGATCCTGAGAAAATGATAAAAACCGGCATTGATGCCATGCTGAAAACACTTGACCCATACACTGTTTTTATTCCTGAATCGGAACTTGACAACTTTAATTTTATGACAACCGGTCATTATGGGGGAGTGGGTTCCCTTATCCGGAAAAGTGGGGATTATATTGTAATTTCCGAGATTTATGAAGGATTTCCTGCCGATGAGGCAGGCTTGAAGGCTGGTGACCTGATTGTGGAAATTGATGGAAAATCCACCAAAGGGCTAAGTACTACACAGGTGAGTGAATTAATGAAAGGGGAGCCCAATTCAGAAATTAAGATCTCCGTTCAGCGCTACAACCATGAAAAATATATTACAAAAGCAATTATCCGGAAAGAGATCAGTATTCCCAGTGTACCCTATTACGGGATGCTGAATAAGGAAACCGGATATATCCGGCTTACCGGTTTTACAAAGGATGCCAATAAGGAAGTAAGAAGTGCCCTGCTTGATCTTAAGAAGAATTATCATGCCGGCTCCATCATTCTTGATTTACGCGGGAACCCTGGAGGATTGCTTTATGAAGCAGTGAAAATTGCCAGTTTATTTGTGGATAAAGGCCAGGAAATTGTAAGTACCCGTGGAAAAGTTAAGGAATACTATCAGTCATATAAGGCTCCGGACCAACCCATTGATAAAAATACCCCGCTGGCGGTTATTGTTGACAGGGGCTCTGCATCAGCTTCCGAAATTGTTGCAGGTGCTTTCCAGGATCTTGACCGTGCCGTTATTCTTGGAGAAAGAACCTATGGAAAAGGACTGGTACAAACCACCCGCCCACTGGGCTATAATAATCAGCTAAAAGTTACTACTGCTAAATATTATATTCCATCCGGCCGGTGCATCCAGGCACTGGATTATTCTCACAGAAACAAAGATGGAAGTGTAGGCCACATTCCGGATTCACTTATTTCAGAGTTTAAAACCCATAACGGCAGAACGGTTTATGACGGGGGAGGAATTGCTCCTGATATTAAAGTATCTCCTGGTGATGCCAGTAGTCTTACCATTCAGCTTTATACCCGGTTTATTTTCTTTGACTATGCTACAAAATATGCTTCTCTTCATGATACAATACCTCCAGCAGGAGAATTCATTTTTTCAGATGAGGATTTTAAGGATTTCAAAGCCTTTGTAAAAGAAAAAGACTTTCAATATGAGAACCGCAGCAGTATCGTTCTTCAGGATTTGGTTAAACAGGTAAAAAAAGATAAGAAATATGAACTTGCTTCTGTTGATCTGGAAGATCTGAAAGACAAGCTGGCACCTGATGTAGATCAGGATTTGGATAAAAATAAAAAGGAAATCTCAGAGTTCTTAACTACAGAGATCATCGGACGTTATTACTACCAGAAAGGAAGTATAAAAAGTTCCCTGCAATGGGATAATGATGTGGAAAATGCGCTTAAGATACTTTCAGACCAGAAACAATATTCAGCTATTTTGCATGTCCCTGAACAGAAGGTTGTGGCAGTGAATAAGTAATTATAACACAGGCCTTTAAAAGGGAAAATTTATGGAATGGAACTTGAAAAGATTTTAGATAAATCAGGGTCTTTAGAAAAACTATATCTGGCAGTAATAATAGGATCAATTATACTATTGACTTTTAGTTGTGAAAAGAAAGAAGAAAATGAAAAACCGACCATCATTTTTTTGCAACCTGATTCCAATTTGATAATTGCAAATGACACAATAATTTCATTTATCGTTGAGCCTTATGATAAAGATGGAACCATTGAAAAGGTTGAATTTATTATTGATAATTCCATTGTAAAGAATATCACAAATTCACCATACAGGTTTGACTGGAATATAACTACAGAAGATAATATTGGAACCAAAGTGGTTAAAGCTATTGCTTATGACAATAACGGAGGCAAAGGAGAAGTGGAAATGCAATTGGTCATAAAATCATATTTAGCCAAATGGATTGGCAATTATACAGGTAATTCGGACCATTGGATTTCGTCTCCTAACTTTGTTAATGAACAATGGATTCTAACAACCAGGCATTCTTATAAAAAGGTTGTAGTAAATGTCAGTAAAAGTAACCGAGATTCATGTTTGGATTTTAGGATAACATATAATGATTCAATTGTTGACAATGAAGAAGGGCTTAAGTTTTCAGTTGTAGGAATTCATTCTTCACAATGGGGTGGAGGTAGTAGTCATGGTAGCTTAAAAATTGCATTTGAACCTGATTCGTTACATTATAGATATTTTCAAAATTGTGGAATGGTTTGTTTGGATGGGATTGAATTCGTTGCTAAAAAAGAGGATTAATAAAAATCGGATATTGAATAAGGCTTGCTAATACAATAGGATTTAAGGTTTAGTTGAACCAAAATCAGGGGTGACAGATGCCCGGAATTTTTTATTTTAGTCTTATAAGAATAACTTTAAGAGTTACTATTTTTTTAATAAATTTAACAGTTCTATAAATCAAATTTTATTTTTAATCAAATCCACCTGTTATGAAAAATCTCCTGAAATTCTCTCTCCTGGTTTTTGCTGTATGTTTTATTACTCCGGTAACCGGATTATTCGCCCAGGACACCTTACCTGTCCTGCAGAAAAAAGATTACGATCAATGGCAATACCTGAACCGCACAAACATCTCTCCCGATGGGAACTGGATATCTTACAGTATCTCGGTAGTGGACGGAAACGATACCCTTTTCCTGAAAAGTACCAAAGATACTACCCATTATGAATTTGCTTTTGGTGGCAGTTTAGCTTTTTCAAGAGACTCAAAATGGGCTGCTGTAAGAATTGGCTATTCCGAAAATGAGCAGGAGAAGATGAAGGAGAAGAAAAAGGAAATTCATTATAAAATGAGACTTATAAATCTTTCATCGGGGGATGTTGAAAAGTTTAAAGATATACGGTCCTTTTCTTTTTCAAGAAACTCCGGGCATCTGGCCATGCGGACTTATCCACAGGCTAAAAGTAAGCAAAAAGGAAGCGACCTGATCTTACGGAATTTAAAAACCGGAGTCACCCGGAATATAGGTAACGTGAAGGAATGGTCTTTTAATAAACCCGGAGACCGCCTGGCTTATATTATTGATGCAAATAATAAACTGGGAAACGGTATGGAGCTGTTAAATCTGGATGATTATAATGTGATCATACTGGCCAGTGATACCACTACCTTTAAGAATCTTTCATGGGAGAAAGAAGGGAAGGCACTGGCAGTAATGCAGGGATATTATGATACCTCCTTTGTGGAAGCTTCCTATAGAATACTCGCCTGGCAGGATGTTTACAAACCGGGAACCGGATTCACCTTCGATCCTTCAAAAATTGATGGGTTTCCGGATTCTCTCAGGGTAAAAGATAGTTATAAACCTGTCTGGTCAAAGGATTTGACCATGGTATTCCTGGGAATCAACGAATGGACGAAGAAAGAACAAAAAAAGAAAAAAGAGAAAAAGGGTGAGAAGGGTGAAAAAGACAAGAAATCCGGAGACAAAAAAGAAAAGGATAAGAAAAAGCCCGGAGTGGATGTCTGGCACTGGAAAGATGACCCTATTCAGCCCCGTCAGCAAAAATCATACGGCCGTGATAATAACTTTACCTACTTGTGTTCATGGGATTTGAAGAATAATCATTTTGTAAGGCTGGCCACCCAGGAATTAAGAGACGGAAGACTGACCGGAGATCAGAAATATGTTTATATGTGGGATGAAACTCCATATCAGCCACAGTTTAAACTAACCTATGCCGATCAATATCTGGTTGATGCCCATACCGGGGAAAAGAAAGAGATACTGAAAAACTATATTAAGACAATCTCCCCTTCTCCGGGAGGAAAATATCTGCTTTATTTTAAGGACAATCATTGGTGGGTTTACGATATTTTAGGGGATAAACATACAAATCTTACAGAAAAACTGGATGTGCCCTTCTGGAATATCAGGGATGATCATCCTGCAAAAATAAAACCTGCTTTTGGCTTCGGTGGGTGGCTCAAAGATGATAAAAAAGTGTTTCTTTACGATGAGTATGATATATGGGAAATGGATCCTTCGGGAAAAAAGGCGAAACGCCTGACTCAGGGGCGCGAAGATCAGATAATTTACAGGGTTCAAAGGCTGGATTATGAAGAACCATATCTTGATCCGGACCAGCCACTCTATTTGCGTGCCTTCGGCGATAAAACAAAGAAATCCGGCTTTGCCAAAATCACCCCTAAAGGGAAATTTATTACTTTATTATTTGATGACAGCAGTAACTCCAGGCTTCAAAAGGCGAAAAAGGCAGATGATTTTGTTTACGTGACTCAAACTTATGAAAAGTCTCCAACGTTGTATATGACAGGGGAAGACTTTGCGAAAAAAGAACAAATTGTTGAAACTAACCTCCAGCAGAAAAATTATAAATGGGGGAAAGCGGAATTGATATCTTTTAAAAACAGAGATGGAAAAGAGCTTCAGGGTACACTTATTTATCCTGCCGGTTATGAGCAGGGGAAGAAATACCCTATGCTGGTTTACATATATGAAATTCTTTCAAATGGCTTACACCGGTATATTGTACCTTCACCAAAAAGCTTTTATAATTTTACAAATTATTCTCAGCAGGGATACTTTATTCTTCAGCCGGATATCGTGTATAAAACAAACCATCCCGGTGAGTCTGCTGTAGATTGTGTGGTTCCCGCCGTTGAGGAAATGATCAAAACCGGAATGATCGACGAGAAGAAAATTGGCATTATGGGCCATAGCTGGGGTGCTTATCAAACCTCATTTATCATTACCCAAACCAAATTATTCTCTGCAGCAGTTGCAGGTGCCCCCCTGACCAATATGATAAGTATGTACAACTCCATTTACTGGAACAGCGGAACTCCTGATCAGCAAATATTTGAAGTGAGCCAGGGGCGGTTACAGCAACCTTACTGGGATATCATGGATGAATATATTGACAATTCCCCCATTTTTCAGGCAAAAAAAATTGAGACACCCATTTTGGTTACCTTTGGTGATAAGGATGGTGCAGTTGACTGGCATCAGGGCATAGAATTTTATATCACCATGCGCCGTATGCAAAAGCCAATGATCATGCTGGTGTATGAGGGCGAAAACCATGCAGTGAGAAAAAAGGAAAATGCATTGGATTATACGCAGAAGATCAATGAGTTTTTTGATTATTATTTGCTTGGGAAACTGGCCAAACCCTGGATTACAAAGGGAGTTACTTATCTGAATAAACAAAAAGAAAGAAAAAAGAAATAAATAAAAGGGCCTGGCAGGTTTATTTTGCTTACTTTTTTTAGCTGCAGCAAAAAAAGTAGGTGCCCGTCCGGCATAAGGACAAATCATTAATATGAGTATAATGCAATTATTTTTAACCTATTTTAAATTGACATGGGAAACATTAATTAGTGCTTCTAAGAAAACTCTTATTTTTTTAAGTGGCTTCTTAGAAGACGCCAAAGACAAGGCTTTCGAAGCT
>JANTGF010000064.1 GCA_024763075.1 Bacteroidales bacterium
TCAATACGTCAAAGAACTTAAAGTAGTTATTTAAACTACTAATTATTTATTTTAAAAAATATGCATTTTTATTTGCTTAGCCATATTACTTTATCTACGGGGTTTTTATATGGTTATTTTTACACGACAAATATTTTATGGTTGTAACACCTGGGATCGTCCATGGACATTCAAGTGTGGGATAAAAATACGATTTTCCAATGCTTCCTGGCAAGTGAAACGGTGACCCAAAATCACCTCCTCATTTGTCACCCACAGTGATTCCGAGAAAATCCGACCTATTACCGTCGTGTCTGTAAGATGTTACCCTCCGGCGTTTTTATACGGTTATTTTACACAATAAATGTTTTATGTTTGTAACACCTGGAATTTGTCCGTGGACATTTTAGCGTGGGATAAATTCGGATTTTGTCCTGTAAGTCATATGTTTTGTCTGGTATTTTTTCCCGTTATAGATGTATATGCAGCAGCCAGCATACAAACCGAAGCAATTACAAAAGAGCTGCCCCATAATCCGAGTAATGGTAAAGCAAAACCCGATATAAGGATGGCTCCAAATGCTCCTCCCAGCATGTCTGCACTGTATATTTTGGCAGCGCTTACGGATGTATTTCCGGGCTGAAGCCGGCTGCCTGATGAAAAGATCATTCCAATTATAAAGGCAAAAACAAATGAGTAACTAAAAAATAAAAGTTGTTCAATGAACCAGGGCCATCTGAAAGTTTTCAACGACCAGATCAGCAAGGGAAAGGCAAGAGCAAGAAAACCCAGAATAAATTCCAGATGTATGAACTCTTTAAGGTTTTTTTTCCTCCCTGGTAAAACCCGTGGGTGGGCACCCAGAGCAATACCGGCCATAAAAATAGTTATAATAACTGCTGTCATTAAATAAACATATCCATAAAGTATCTGAAAGCTTAAAAGCAACAATACTTCCAGTGCTATACCTGAATAACCAGCTGCAAACATGCCGGCAGTAATGGTTCTCAGGCTAAAAACAACCCCGATAAAAGCCAATAAAATTATAATAGCCAATGGCCGGGCCGACCGGTTATTAAAACTAAGCCGATAGCCCATTAGTTTGAAATAAGCAATGGGATTAAAATCGGTATTCAGTTGATCGTATTGTTTGAGTTTGTCGGTAATAATGTCACTTCTGGCCTTTAACAGATCATCGTCAAGATAATATTCCGAAACATATTCGTTCTGAATGCCTCTTTTTTTAACAAGAGCAGCTATATGTAAACTGAGCTTTTCTCCCGAGGCAAGAAAATAATCTTTTTCACCCTGTATGATCATAACATTTGTAAAAACGGTTTTAAGGGTGTGATAAAGCAGCCCGTGCAGGTCTTTTTCTTCCTTTCCTGAATAGTTCGGACTGGAAGGAAGTGAAACTGAGATCAACCCACCGGGATTTAAAACAGATTTTAATTCATTGAAAAATTCCAGGCTATAATACCTGTTTAGCTGTGCACTGGAAGGAGGGGGCAGGTTTATTAGTACCACATCATATTTATTTTTGCATTTGGAAAGATATCTTCTGGCATCCTGTATGATGATATTTATCCCTTTTTCATTACTACCGGGAGCAAATGTTTTCTCTGCTTTAATGATCCATGGGTTGATCTCTACATAATCCACTGCATTTACCTTGTATTTGAGTATCTCCGGTACCAGGCCGGATAATGCCCCAGATAAAACCAGGATATCCATCGGGTGTTCCCGCTGAACCATGGCATAATGTACATTTTCTTCGTTTGAAATAACATTCAGTGTGTTAAATATCAATGTATTATTCTCATAAAAATTGAGCTGATCGCCCAGTTTGGTAACAACAAGATTGCCATAAGGGGTGTCTTTCAGCCAGACAATATCCTGGTTTTTGTACAGGAAATGTTTGAGGTATTTGTCAGAAGGGAGAAGGAAAATGGCAATTGCCAAAAGTATAAGTAGAAAACTGAAGGAATTGCTAAAAATGTTTTTATTGCCATAATTTAAAAAGAAAAAAACCAGCAAAGCATTCAGTAAAAGAACAATGGACAGGATTTGCATGGACTTGAAAATATAAACCAGAAACGTACTGAAAACAAAGCCTCCTGCAAGGCTACCCAGTGACTCCCAAGTATACACCCGGCTGATCTGATTGGATTGATATTTTTTTGAAATATAAAAGGAATAAAAAGAAAAAGAATATCCCGAAAGAAAACAAAAAGGCAGTAGGAGTAAAAAAGTACTGATAAAAATGCATGTCAGACCCGGCAAACTTCCCGGAATAAAAACCAGATTCTTAAGGAAATGCAAAAGAAAGATAAGGATCAGGGGAAGAACCCCCAGTATCAGAATGGATGTTGATATAAAGGCTATCGGATTGTGAAGTTTTAAAGATGCTTTTCCCAGCCAGGCACCTGTTCCTGTGAGTAGCATCCAGCTTGCCATGATGAGTCCGAGGATGAGTTCATTGCCCTGAAATACCGACATGAATTCACGTAATACAATGATCTGTGTGACCATAGTGGTTATACCAAGAGCCATTACAGGAAGCATATCCTTAAAAATGGGTTTTGTCTGAAGTGGATCTATTTTTTTATACGTATGAGAAGTATCCTGCTTGGGTTTATCAGGTTTTTTTCCCTTTTTCCGGAAAAAAAGCAGGTAATATCCATAATGCCATGAAAGATGAATAACCGAAACGAAAGCCATTGATATACCAAAATTAACATGATAACTCATCCATTTATCTACATCGGCAAGGGTAAATTTATAATTGACCTGCAAGGCCAGAAAGATGCCAAGGGAAGCTGTTATCAAAAAACTGATCAACAACACTGTGTTCCATAGTTTTCGCTGGGTTGATTTGGATATGATCTTTAATCGGTAAGCAAAGTAACTCAGGGTGTATGCAAATAACAATCCTGCTCCTATGGGTATTATGGAATAAGTACCTTGCATACCTGTTTAAATAATTAAAGCTTTTTAATTAGCTAAAATTACAGAAAAATGAGGATGAATGGTAATCAATAAAAGAAAATTCATAAAAAAATGGGGCTACCGCGTTCTTTAAAGGAATTCTTGATAGTAAAAATAAATTGGTAGAAAAAAAAATGGGGCATGCCCCATTTTTTAACTGAAAGAATGGGGGAAACCCCATTCTTATAGGTTTTTGCAATTATTATTCTGCGGGTGTGGCTTCCCTGGTTTCAAATTTTGATGGTTTGAAGATTCCCAGTACACCGTTCACTCCCACACTCATTACAATATTGTAGAAAAATGCAAGGAAGGCAAAAAGAAGCAATGCTCCGCATATACCGGCCAAAATCATATAAATATTGAATTCTCCTTCAAAATATATGGTTCGTCTGAGCATCCCTTTCAGACCGGCCATTCCCATAAATGCACCCATTCCGATACCACCAATCAAATGTGCCCAGAAATGGAAGTTTGCAAGTTTCTGGCTGTAAAGTTTGCCTCCGTTTGTTAATATGGGAAAAAGTATATAAATAGCCGAATACAGTGTCATGGTCAAACCTACCAGTATAGCAACGTGAACGTGAGGACCAATGATCCATTGCGTATTATGAAGAATTCGGTTTAAACCAAGATCGGCCTGCATAATTCCAGCCGGAACAGCAAGGGCAAATCCCAGAAGGCCGCCAAGTAAAAACTTCAGAGGGTTGGTCATTTTAAGCGGTCTTGCACTCCACAAAGTCGCCAGAACAATGAAAAAAGCCAGTCCCTGAGTGATCAATTCAAATGCAGTTACCATTTCTCCTGAGAAAACCTTCAGGAATCCGGGCTGTGCCTGGTCTGACATTAAATGGTGTGACCATACCGTCCATGAAACAACTAGCTCCAGGAGTAGGGCGGCTCTGGCTATATTCTCCATAAATATTTTTTTACCGGTTATCAGAGAAGCCAGTAAATACCAGGTTCCTGCCACAAAGATCAGTACAAGTCCATCGGCAACGAGGTCCAGACCCCACCAAAACCAGTTCTTGTAAAGTAAGGCATCAATAGCGGAATGTTCAAGCGAATGCCCGAAAATTGCAGCAACCATATATACCAGAATAAGAACTCCTGTAAAGAGGATAATTCCTGAATTAAGAGCAACATCTACAGTACCCCTGGCTATAGCTGCAACCGGTAAGGAAACCAGATGTTCTTCTTTTCTCTTTTTGAAAAGATTTTTTAAGCCTGAAACACCAAGTGCGGAACCCAGTAAAGCTCCTGCAGGTTGTTTTTCCCATCCCTCCGGGGTGTACATAATGGTTTTAAAGATGTTTATTACAAACAAAACAGCTCCAACCATCACCAGGGCAATACCGGTAATGAAAATGGCTCCACCAACAGGCCCGAACTGATCAAAATCAGCAGGCAGGGGCCAGTAAAGTGTGTACAATGGAGCATAATGGGTAATAAAACCTGCCAACCAGAATACCATGGTACCAATGGCAATCATTAAGAAAGACCAGTTTGCCATTTTCACACTCCAGATCGGCTTTTTCATCAGAAAAGGCACAAGGAATAAAAAGGCTCCGAAAACAATGGAATAGGTAGAGCCAAAAATCCCTACCAGCGGATGGGCAGTCATGATACCAAAAAACTGATCAGGAGGAATAGCAGGAATAGGTTCAATCTGATAGATTCTCATGATCATACCCTCAATAACGGCAAAACCATAATAAATCAGACCTACAACAACAAATCTCAGGGCAATCTTCTGCATGGAAGTCTGTGTGTCAGGTTTAAAAGCAGCCTGCTCACCATTCATTAATGTATTTATAAAACTCATAGTTGGATATTTAAAAAATTTTGAAATACTATTTTTAATTATTTGAAATCAGGCCTGGCTCATCTTACCACCACCACATCTTTTTCAATCATCTGAATGCCTAGCGGCCCCGAATATTCTGTTGACCGGATGGTATAAATACCGGGTTTGACAAATTGCCACAACAGATCATTCATATGGCCGGGTACAACCTGCATCTGGCAAAGCATGGAATTATCTCTTGCAAACAAACCAAAACCATAAGTAAGATCATTGGATGTTACTTTAAAAAGGGCCAAATCATTTACATCAATGTAGAGAGTATCTGCCGGCAAATGAAATGTGTGGTTTTCCACAGATATATCAAAAACTTTATCTGCTTTGATATCTGCGCGATGCAAATCTAAAGGTTTCCATGGTATGGTATGTGCCGTTGCAATATGCAGGGAAACACCCAATACCACCAAAAATCCTACCCAGGTATAAAACAAACCTGTACTGACTTTTGAACTCTTACCCTTTTTTGTGACGATTACACTAAACCAGACCATTAATGAAATAATGGCAAGGGTATAGGCAGTGTAAGCAATTGTTTGTCCGTTCAGGACCACCTGTGTGTCAACCATAATACTCTATTTTAAGGGTTAATAATAATTTGTAATTCAAAAACTTTCATAGTTTAGTATGTCAGAAAAAATATATTAAAGAAGTAAAGGTAAAACCCATCCGGCAAGGTTTTTGACTTGGAAACTGTGTATTGTATCTGCCACTTCTCAAGAACAATTTTATTTAAAATTTACCCGGAATATCAGATTAGGGTTTAAAAATAGATATTCAGATAAGAAAATGTTTAATTACTTATATGTTCTTAAACATATTTTTGTTATTTTTATTCATTCTAATCTCGTATCTTTCGGCTTTTCAAAATATAGATAGATGAAATTGGAAATTATTTCAGGAGTACCAGGAATAAGGCCTGGAGTTAAATTACCCGACCCGGAGTTTCTCCGGTTATTGAAAGAAACCGGGCTTCGGAAACTTATCAGCGACCATTATGATTTGCTGGTAAAAAGCGAAGTACGTAATTTGTTTCCTCCGGAAGGGGAGAAGCTTGAGGAAGCCAAAAGCAGAGCATCTGATTTTTTCATACAGATATGTGGCGGTCCTTCCTATTACAATGAGAACCGGGGTAAGCCAATGATGACACAACGGCATGCTCCCTTTGCCATAACGCCGAAAGCCAGGAAGATATGGCTGGATTGCTACCGACAGTTGCTGCCCAAGTTGAATCTGCCGGATGAAGTACTTATCTCTTTTTGGAATTACCTGAATGTCTTTTCTTTATGGATGGTCAATACCAAAGGACCAGAGGAGATAAATGGTTTGAAATTAGATATCTGATTTTATACAATTCAGAATAGTTACAAACCATGGATGCAGATTTGATAATTAGTGTCTCTTAGAAGCCAATTGAAAAATTAAGAGTTTTCTTAGAAGCACTAATTAATTTGGGTTGCTGGTTTTCAGTCTTCCGTCATTGTTAACTCCCATTAAATTCATGGCAGAACTTAAAACCAGTTATATCTTATATTCCAGGTTCAAAAATATGAAGGAAGCATTTTTTAGTTTCCCGGGAAAAGGATTCCAGTTTCGGTAGTTCACAGAAATATTTACATTTCTAATGGGCCGGTACAGAAATCCAACGATAAAAACCAACTCCTGTTTTGAATGAGTTATCCAGTTGTAATCTGGAATAACCTTCTCCGCTTGAAAAAGTTAGGTCAGCTGTAAACCAGTTGTTAACCTCATTAATTGCCTGTGCACCTATATCCGCAGATGAACCAAAACGATATGCATACAGATAAGATTTGTAAATATACCTGTGATCCCAGAATTTTTCCTGGACTTTGAACTGAAGCATGCCAATAATACCAAAGTTGATTGCCAGCTTATTCTTTTTATTTTTCAGCGCAGCATTTTTAAAGTATACATATCTCTTGATTCCGGAAAACTCTGACAGATCTTCCGGACTTCCAATTTCAAGTTTCAGAACGATTGAATAGTTCTCGGCAATTTTTGATTCAAAATCAATGTAGGCCCGGGTGATATCAAAAGCAGTTTCATCTATATTCAGGAAAGTCCTGAAATGACTTTAAATTTTTCCTATGAAATCGGTTTTTTTGTAAAAATGTTAAAGAATCGGTTTTTTGTGCAGAGCCTGTTATTGCTATAAAGAGCAAGAGTAAGCTGGCAGGAATTCTGTAGTTCTTCATTTATCAGGACTTTTGTCCGGCAAAAATTCTGTAATTTTAATAAAAAAATATTGTAACCTAAGTTAAGCGATTTTTTCAGGCTTGTATGATAGCAAAGTTAACATAAAATTAACACAGAGTATTGATTAGAATTTATAACTTCGTATTTTTAATAAATCCTGTTTTATAATGTCCGGTCCCAATTACAAAATCTTATTGGTTGACGATGATAAAGACATCCTTGAGTTTGTTTCATATAACCTTCGGAATGAGGGTTTTGAGGTAATTATGACTGAAAGCGGAAAAGAATCTGTTTTACTGGCAAAAAAAGAAAAGCCGGATCTGGTTCTTCTGGACGTAATGATGCCTGAAATGGATGGAATGAAAACTTGTGAAGAAATTAGAAAGACACCGGGTTTGGAAAATACAATCATTGCTTTTTTAACTGCCAGAGGGGAAGATTATTCTCAGATTGCCGGTTTTGATGCAGGAGCAGATGACTATATCATTAAACCCATAAAACCCAAAGTGCTGGTAAGTCGTATCAAGGCACTGCTAAAGCGTATTCCTTCGCTGAAGGCTATTAAGCAAGAAGAATCTGGACTTTTTAATGAAAACGGACTCAGACTCGACCGGGAAAAATTCCTGGCATTTCTTGATGGGAATGAAATATTCCTTCCGAAAAAAGAATTTGAACTTCTGTCACTGCTGTGGTCAAAACCCGGAAAGGTTTTTTCCAGAGAGGAGATTTTTAATAGTGTTTGGGGTGACAATGTAATTGTTGGTGACCGGACCATAGATGTACATGTCAGGAAACTCCGTGAGAAGTTAGGGGATGACCTTATTAAAACTGTAAAGGGAGTAGGGTATAAGTTTAATGAATAGCAATTGAACTACAATTAATGACCCCTAATAACAATTGAATGACAACTAATTACCATTAATAACAATTGAATTACAACTAATGACCATTAATGACAATTGAATGACAACTAATAACCATTAATGACCATTGAATGACAACCAATTACCATCCAATATTCCCATAAGGGCAAGTTTTCAAAATATTTCTGAATGCTACGGCTATTAAAAATGAAGCTTATTCTGTCACTTCCCCCTTACCGAACTGCACAAAATCCCGTTCAGCTTTTAAAACATTAATGAGATAGAGTATCAGGTTCTTTGACTCATTCAGGATTTCCATGTATAACAGACTGCTTTTTGTACTCAGGGAAGTTTTCTTAAGCATTTTTATTAATTTTTTTCTCGCTTTATTTATAAGATCAATAATACCGGCCTGTTGTTTGAGAATACCCTCAATTTCCTGATAATTGTCTGTAACAATAATTCTTTGTACAGAATGGAAAAGACGGGTGATCTCTTCTTTCACCACCAGAAGGTCATCCATCTGATCATTTTCAAGAGGAGAGTGGTTATTTTCAATATGATTGAAGATGGGTTCTGAAATATAATTCAGGCAGTGAGCGGTTTCTCTTAGATAATCCAGTACCTGCACATAAAATTGACCACTTTCAACCGAGTCTTCCTGTAATCGACGAATGGTTAAATGAAGGGTGTCTTTCAGATCTTTGGTTTCTGCATTAATTTCTTTAATATTTTGTTTTGCCTTTTTTATTTTTTTTCTGTTCTCTTCAATTAAAGCTTCAAGTGATTTATTATAATTCTTTGATGTTCTTTCAATAATGTTTAAAGTAGTTTCTTTGCTGGAAGCCAGAATACTTTCAATATTTAACGGACTGTCTTCATTATTAAAGCTATCCTTTTGCTTTTTATTTTCTTCTCTTTTCTTGTGCACAATATGTGATCTGTAAATAAAAAACAAGGAAAGTAATACCATACCAATAACTCCATATATTCCACCGTACGAGATAATGTAGGCAACGATAAAAGCTACTGTAAAGGCAATTATGGCCGTAAAGAACCAACCTGTGATTACAGTTATCACCCCTGTTATCCGGTACACGGCACTTTCACGTCCCCATGCACGATCAGCCAGTGAAGTACCCATTGCTACCATAAAAGTGACATAGGTTGTTGATAGGGGCAGCTTAAATGAGGTTCCGATAGAAATTAAAATACTTGCCACTGCAAGGTTAACAGCAGCCCTGATCAGGTCAAAAGAAACACCTTTTTCCTGTTTCATCTGATCATAGTCAACTCTGTCAAATCGTTGATTTATCCAGTTTTTTGTTTTTACCGGAATTATATATCGGATTCCTTTTCCAATCCCGATAAACTGACGGACAATGAGTTGTGCAAGAGCTGAAGATTCAAATCTTTCGGAACCTTCATCCTGTCTGCTCAAATCAAGAGTTGTAGCTGTAACCGATCTGGCTTTTTTTGACACCCAAAGAGTGACTACCATAATTAAACCTGCGATTAACAATAAGCTGGTAGGTGTTTTAACAGGACCGGCCAGACTCTCCATTAACAGCTGTCCAGGTTCCTGACTGGAAGCAACAAAAATTTTATAAGACTCCAGGCCTGCCAGTGGAACACCGATAAAATTTACCAGGTCATTCCCGGCAAAAGCCATAGCCAGCGCAAATGTGCCTATCAATACGATAACTTTTAATACATTTATTTTTGTAAACCAGATAATTAACTGCAAAACAATTGCCCAGCCAATAAAACTGAAAACAATAACTTTAAAACTGTTTGTCTGTACCCATTCAAGCAGGGTTACTCCGTTCTGAAGCTCGTTCGATGCAAAGGCAGATCCTTTTAATCCTTTTATCAGAATAAAATATGTTATAGCCGTAATTGCAAAACTTCCCCATAAGGAGCCAAAATATTTGAATGAATCCTTATAATCGAAAGAAAAAAGAATCCTTGTAAGATACTGTATAATAGCCCCCACGGAAAAGGCTACAATAATGGAAAGCAAAATACCCGAAATAATAGCCAGGGCTTTGGATGAATTAATATAGCCTGCTAGTGAACCTGCCTCTCCGTTTGACTGGGAGATTTTGATCAGGGCAACGGCCACAGCAGCACCAAGCAATTCAAATACAATGGAAACGGTAGTGGATGTGGGTAATCCATAGGTGTTAAAAACATCCAAAAGTATAATGTCGGTGAGCATTACTGCCAGGAAAAGGATCATTATTTCACTAAAAAGGAATTTGTCAGGATGAAATATGCCCTTTCTGGCCACTTCCATCATTCCTGAAGAAAAAGTGGCTCCGACAAGAACTCCTATGGCTGCAATAAGAATAATAACCTTAAAAGGGGCTGCTTTTGAGCCAATTGATGAATTAAGGAAATTTACTGCATCATTACTGACACCAACAATCAGGTCTGAAATTGCTAGTAAAATCAGTACAACTACAAAAAAAAGATAAAGATTACCCATAATGTTAGATTATAAAATTTGAACAAATTTAAATCAAGTAACCGTTTTAGATTCAAAAAGAATGTTAAATTAAGGTTAATTTTTGGAAGTAAATGTAAAAACAAATAAATATTTTATAAACAAAATACCAACCGGGGAGGCTGGCATTCTGTAATTAAGGGAATAAATAAATCAGGGCTTTTAAGGGGTTATAGAGTTTGTTTAATAAGGTTTAGTAACTCAGGAATGTCCACAGGTTTATTAATAAAACTTACGGCACCTAATTCTTTACTCAATTTCTTGTTTTCGGGAGTACCAACTGCAGAAACAACGATTACAGGAATTTTTCTTTTCTTTTCCATAGCATTATAGATCTTCATAAAGTCAAATCCACTGACTTCAGGCATCAGTAAATCAAGGAGAACCAGATCGGGGTCCATGCTGGAAATGTACTTTAGTCCTTCTTTTGCACTGAGTGAGGTAATGACTTCGAATCCTTCTTTGTGAAGAATAGCATCAAGTAATACCACATTGGTTGAGGAGTCATCAACGACCAAAACTTTTTTCCGGTGGGGCACAACCATTTTTGTTTTTTAAAATGCGACCTAAATTTATACATAATTGATGGGTATGCTTAATAATAATAAATGACCTGCATTATTATTCATCGATGATTTCTCTCATCTTTTTTGGGGGAGACAGATCATCTTTCATATTTTTTTTCTATTTTTGTGCTGTTATTTTCACATAAACCCAAATTCAGCATGAATGGTAAACTTGATCAGCTATTAGCAGAAACCTGGTTCTATCGTTATCTTACCAGCGATGAAATTGAGAAACTGTTAAAGAACAGTAATGTTGTACAATATAATAAAAGGGATGTTATTTTTAAGCAAAATACACGTACCTCGCATATTATGTATGTTGTTTCCGGCCTGGTTAAGATTTATAAAACAAGCCGGAATAATAAATCTTTAAGTCTCTCCATACTTTCTGAAGGAAGTTTTTTAAGCCTGTTTTCTATTTTTGGCCATGACTTGTTTCAATGCTCGGCATCATCTGTTGATTCTTCGCAGATTTTAATGATTGATTATGCCACATTTGCTTCAATTATACAGCAAAACGGAGGTTTTAGCCTGATGCTGATTAAAAAACTGAGCCAGGATGGTAATTACTTAACGAACAGGCTTATGAGCTTGTTTCACAAACAACTTCCGGGAAGGATTGCAGAGGTTATACTTTATTTTTCTGAACAAATTTATCATAAAAATGAATTTGAATTCCCCCTTACAAGGGAAGAACTTGCCGAATTGGCCGGAACAACAAAAGAGAGTTTTATCCGGACCATAAATGAATTCAAGCATGATAAGATCATCTCTCTGGAAGGGCGGTTTTTGCGTATAAACAGCCTGGATATTATTAAAGTTTTAAGTGAATTGGGTTAGTATAAGTTACTAATATATAAAAAATTACAATTATGCCAGATCTAAGTACAGAGTTTATTGGGTTAAAATTAAGGAATCCCTTAATTGCCGCAAGTTCAGGCTTAACCAATACAATTGAAGATATTATTGAATTTGAAAAAGCAGGAGTGGGCGCTGTTGTTTTAAAATCTCTTTTTGAAGAAGAAATCAGGATTGAACTTGAAAAGGATCTTGCCTCCATGAATAAAGAAAGTTTCCTGTATCCTGAAACCATTGGCTTTTATGATAGTTTTCATGAAGTGGATGATATGATGACCAGATACCTGGGTTTGATAGGGGAGGCTAAGAAAAAGGTTGCCATTCCAGTTATTGCAAGTATAAATTGTTTAACTGCTGAAAAATGGCCTTATTATGCAACTACATTGCAGGATGCCGGTGCCGATGCCCTGGAACTGAATGTGTTTTCCCTTCCTTCGGACTTAAACCATTCTCCTGAAAAAGATGAAAAGTTATTTTTTGATATCGTAGATGCTGTCAAAGATAAGGTGAATATCCCTGTCATTCTGAAGATTAGTTTCTACTCTTCCAATCTTGCATCGCTGATCTATCAGTTATCAAAAACAGAAATTTCTGCTATTACTTTATTCAACCGTTTTTACAGTCCGGACATTGATATCAATACGTTTCAGGTAACTGCCTCAAATGTTTACAGCACACCGGGCGATCTTTCCATGTCGTTACGATGGATTGCCCTTATGTCAGACAGGGTCGAATGCCAGCTCTCTGCTTCCACAGGAGTACATGACGGAACTGCCTTCATAAAGCAATTGCTGGCAGGTGCAAGCGTGGTTCAGGTGGCCTCAGCCTTCTATAAGAACGGTAAGGATTTTGCGGGTCAGATTTTGACAGAACTTGAAAGCTGGATGAAAAAACATGAGTTTCAGACCCTGGATGATTTCAAAGGAAAACTAAGTTATGCAAATACAAAAAATCCTGCAGCGTATGAACGCACCCAGTTTATGAAGCACTTTGCCGGAAAAGAAATTAAGGCTTAACTAGTGTCTCTTAGAAAACGCCAAATACTGCGTTATTCTCGTTTTGAAAACGGTCATTTACAAAAGTGGACTTCCTGATTTTCAAAGCTTCGAAAGCCTTGTCTTTGGCGTCTTATAAGTAACCACTTGAAAAGTTAAGAGTTTTCTTAGAAGCACTAACTATAAAGGACTGCCTTTCAGAGTTTAAGAATTCCGGATCTTCCTGCGATGGCTCTCTCGCCGGTTAATAATTAAAAAGATATCTTTGCACTCAATGAGTAATTACGATCTTATTGTTGTAGGAGCCGGTCCTGCTGGTTTACTGGCTGCAGGCAGGGCTGCTGAACGAGGTGGCCGTGTGCTTATTCTTGAGAAAATGCAGCAGCCCGGGCGTAAACTTCTGATTACCGGTAAAGGACGTTGCAATATTACAAACAATGCTGCCATCCATGATTTTATCACCCATGTTTATCCAAACGGACGGTTCCTGCGAAATGCTTTCTCCCGGTTTTATTCGGATGATATTATTGAATTGCTGCAGAAGTACGGGGTGGAAATAAGCCTTGAAAGAGGAGGTCGTTATTTCCCGGCAAGCAATAAAGCTTCAGATATCCGGAAAGCCTTATTGAAATGGATAAATGAATTGAAAGTACAGGTCTTAACAGGTTACAGCGCAGAGAAGCTGCTTATTGAAAACAATATATTGAAAGGCGTACAGACGAATAATCAGAAAATTTTTTCAAAAAGTTTAGTACTTGCTACCGGCGGCAAATCTTACCCTGCAACGGGTTCAACCGGAGATGGTTATGCGTTGGCCAGACAAGCCGGACATTCAGTTACAAAGCCATTGCCTGCACTAGTACCGCTGGAAACGGAAGGGGTTATAGCCAAAAAGCTGCAGGGTCTAACGCTGAAAAATGTCAAAGCCACAGTTTGGATAAACGGGAAAAAATCATCTGAAGCTTTCGGGGAGATGCTTTTTACCCATTTTGGTCTTACCGGTCCAATTATTCTGACATTAAGCAGAACGGTTGTTGATGAAATGCACAAAGGGAATAAGGTGGAAATCAGCATTGACCTTAAGCCCGCCCTGGATGAGCAAAAACTGGATAGTCGTTTGATTCGCGATCTGAATGAATACGGGAAAAAGAAAATAATCAATGTTTTCCGGTATTGGCTGCCGGCAAGCATGATCCCTGTAATTATGGAACTATCTGGTATTGATCCGGAAAAGGAATGCCATCAGGTTTCATCCAAGGAACGAAAAAAGATCCGGTTTCTTTTGAAGAATCTGGTATTCAAAGTGAGTGGACACCGCTCGTTCAGGGAGGCAATCATTACTGCCGGGGGAATTCCCACAAACGAAATATCACCTAAGACCATGGAATCCAAAATTGTTTCCGGATTGTATTTTGCCGGCGAGATCATTGATCTGGATGCTGAAACAGGAGGCTATAATCTTCAGATTGCTTATTCAACAGGCTGGCTGGCCGGTGATTCCTGCTTAACCGGGATCTGACTTTAAGCTTTTCCCATTAAATATTTTATTTCTTCTTGCTCAAATCCAGCAGCTCAATTTTCCTGAACTCCGTGGGATGGCTTTCAGCCTGAAGCGCAATGTATCCTTCTTTTAACAGGGTTCCCTCCGGGAGAGGAAAATCCTCAGGCAGATGTCCGCCACCAACCTGGGGTTTGGAGTAATGCATTACTGTATCTCCTTCAATTACATGGTAAATGTCACCATCAGCATGAACAATTACTTTAACAGTTACCCACTGATCGCCAAAATATGTTTTGGATGTGGAAGGTGTACAATGTCGTGTAATCAACTCACCATCCATAACCACATTGGTACCGGGGGTGCAGAGGTTCGCTGTGGGCCTTTCCTTTTGATCCTCCAGGCCTCCCAACAATTGTACCTCAATGGATACAGGAAAATCCTGATCGGTTTTCATGCTCTGTGCGGACTGTGAATGTATCATCAAACCGTTGTTCCGCTTTGCCCAGCCTGGACCTCCCGGAACCTGTTTGCCAACGAACCGGTATTCCACACGGAGAATATAATCTGAAAATTTTTTATTGTAAAAAATATGACCAAACTCATTATTAAACTTGTCGTAATTATCATAAGATACCCTCAAAATCCCGTTTTCCACCCGGAAAGTATTGTTGAAATTATCATTCAGTTCGTAACCTGAGAGTTTAATGTCCCATCCTGTAAGGTCTTTACCATTAAAAAGCTGGATCCAATCCTCGTTATCTGTTTCTTTATTGCCTGTCTTTTTAGAAGCTGTATTGCAGGAAACCAGAAAGGTCATCATCAGTAAAAGTGTCGTGAGTTTCATTTTTTCAATGTTTGGGTTTAAAAAGGAAATTTATTGCGCAATTTAAGGAATTCTTTTGGAAACTATATATTTTTACAGCCATTTCTATTTCCATGTAAAAACGGTCAGTACCGCTGCATGATCAGAAGGAAATTCAGGAAAGCTTCGCTTTAGGTTCGATGGGTGATGGCTGATCGTTACTGAACTGACAGGTTTAAGTTTTCTCCCTGTGTAATAGATGTAATCGATCCTGGCAAAAAGGCCTCTGTACTGTGGCTTAAGGTTTTCAGAAACAGGGATAAATCCCTCAGCTTCCTTATACATGAATCCCATTCCCACGGTTGTCCAGGTATAACCCAGATTCTCCTGGGTAATCACCGGATGAACATACCGGTATGTATCCATAAAACCGGCCTTTTGCATGGCTTTTGAAACTTTTATGGAAAGGATACGGGAAATATTCAAACCATTTTGCCTGGTTTCCGGAGTGTAATCCAGGTGGGAAACGGAGTTGAAATCTCCTGAAACGATAAGGGGAATCTTATCACTTAGGGCAACATCATTGAGAAAATCAGGATGTGTAAGTAGTTTCTGAATATGATCATACCGGATATCATCGCCGGCAGCAAATTCTTTATCGGAGAGTTCTTTATTTTTTATTTCCACAATATGCCTGCCACCACTGGTAAGCCATATATTATAAATACGGATTTTTTTTCCGCCCGGAATCTTTACAGTAGCTGAGATAAAGGAAAAGGAAGAAAGCTTTTTTACTTCGCCTGCATTTTCCAAAGTGTAACGGCTGAAAATAGTCAGGTTATCCGTAGGAGAGGGGGTGAAATAATTGTAATTCAGTGATTCGGCAATGTCTTTTGCAGAGCCATAGGTTTCAGTCATTGTGATGATATCAGCCCCACTTTCCTTTAAAATCTCAATCATTCGTTCACGGGCAGTTTTACCGGCTATGGTGTAACGAGGTTCCTGGTTAAGCTTCCCCCAGATATTCCATGTAAGCACTTTAATCTGAGCAGGCTCTTTCTGGTTTATAGAACCAGCTTCCATATGGAGTGGAAGCATCATGAAGATAAATAAGTTTACAAATAGCATGGATGGTTATTTGAGATTGTATTATATTTAGCTTTTTATAAAGAGAAACTATTTTATTTAAGTTTTAGTTATGCAATCAAAATTAGTGTTTATTTTCTTATTTTTATTCATTTTTACTCAAATTCAGGCACAAAGGAATTTTTCCGACTCTGAGATTACAAAAGTTGTAATGCTTGGTACGGGTACTCCAAATCCAAATCCATCGCAATCAGGATGTTCTGTCGCAATAGTTGTAAATGAAACACCTTATATCGTTGACTTTGGTCCCGGTTTAATCCGTAGGGCAGCAGCCATGTCTCCGGAATACGGTGGACCGGTAAAAGGCCTTGATGTTAAAAATATAAAACATGCCTTTCTTACACATTTACATTCTGACCATACTACGGGCTACCCTGATCTGATCCTTACACCCTGGGTGGCAGGCAGGGATGAACCATTAGAGGTATATGGTCCCGAAGGTATCAATGACATGACACAGAATATACTCGCAGCATATAAGGAAGATATCCGGTACCGGGTTTATGGAGCTCAACCGGCAAATAATCAGGGCTGGCGTGTGAACAGTCATGAAATTACACAGGAAGGACTGATCTACAAAGATAAGAATGTGAAAGTGGAAGCTTTTCCGGTACCTCACGGAACCTGGCCAAGCGCCTGGGGGTTCAGATTTACAACACCTGATAAAGTAATTGTATTATCAGGTGACTCTTCACCCTCGGACAAGGTGATTGAGTATGCCACAGGTGCTGATATCCTGATTCATGAAGTTTATTATAAAAAAGCCTGGGATGCCAAAAATGAATTCTGGAAGAATTACCATGCACATAATCATACTTCAACTGTGGAGCTGGCTGATATTGCAAATAAAGCAAAACCCAAATTACTTGTGTTGTATCATATCCTGTACTGGGGTGGTACGGATAAAGACCTGCTGAATGAAATCTCAGCAAGCTATAAAGGAAAAGTTATTGTGGGCAGGGATCTGGATGTGTATTAGTGATTTGCTTTCGGTTAGTTTATTTTAATGATAAATCCGGTATCATTGCGGTACAGGTAAGCTTTTAGTTTTATGTGTGCATTTCCTTGCAGCGGTTTGTTTATGTTATTCTGAACCCCAATTTTTGACGTTGGGCTTGGATATTACACCCTTTCAGGGATTTTCCCCGTAACATAAAGTCAGGAGATGACCTGAAGTTAACCCTTTGACGGAACAGGTATATGAAAATACAAAAAAACTACCGAAACAGCCTTGGAATCAAATTCCCTCGTTATTTTCAGGGCATGAGCTTTAATTATTCTTTTGCTTTTCGACCACATAATCCGGTGCATACCAGATTCCTTTTTCTTTCCAGCGCTTTTGCAAATTTTTCAGCGCTAACCTGAACCTCCCGAAATCTTTATTTTCTTTTTCTGTCCACCCGACTTCAGCATAGGCAGCAATTCTGGGGAACACAAGAAAGTGCATTTGTCCGTTAAAAGGAATCCATTCTCCCCACATCTGGCAACCTGTTCCTATCACTTTATAATGATACTTTGGATCAAGACCATCCGGAATGGGATCAAAGGCATAAGCTTTCGATAATGGTATGCTGTTATAATCGTAATCGAGGTAAGTGGAAGAATGCAGTGAGTTCACAACATCGTAACCATTACCAGCTGCCTGGGTAAGCAGTTTTATATCGCCTTTCCAAAAGTGAATGACGGACTCCCTGGCTAATTGCTGGTGGGACTTAGTATCTGTTGCATCCTGGTATTCATGAAGCTTATGACCCAGAATTTCATTCCATCCCATCATTCTCCTTCCTTTACTTTGCAGGTAAGCGGAGATACTGTTCGTGAAGAATATTTGCAATTCTGCAGGTGTAGTCAGCCCTTTTTCCTTCATGTATTTTTGTACGGATGCCGATTCTTTCCAGTTGCTGTATTTTACCTCGTCACCGCCAATATGAATTACTTCAGAAGGAAATAAATCCATCACTTCATCCAATACATCAGTAAGAAACCGGTAAACTTTCGGATCACTTACATCATATACATCCTTACTCACACCAAACCAAATGGGTACGTCTATCTTATTTTTAATTGTACCCAGCCAGTTGTAGGATGCAATGGCAGCAGAGGAGTGCCCGGGCATCTCTATTTCCGGAACTATGGTTATATGCCTTTCGCTGGCATAATTTACAATCTCCCTGATTTCCTCCTGAGTATAAAATCCTTCATGAGGCTCACCCGACTGAACCGGACTCTTCCATTTCAATGGACCCACCTGAGTGCTAATTCTTTTAGATCCTGTTTCAGTAAGGAGCGGATATTTTTTGATCTCAATTCTCCATCCCTGGTCATCGGTAAGGTGCCAGTGAAAAACATTCATTTTTAAAAGGGCCATCTCATCCAAAAGCATCTTTACCTGACCCATTCCCTTAAAATAGCGTGCTTCATCAAGCATAAAGGCTCTCCATGAGAATCTGGGAGCATCTTTGATGCTAACCTGAGGAACTTCAACAACAGATTGATTCCCTGAGGAGTCATTCGGAACAGTCAACAGTTGAATGAGGCTTTGTACGCCATAAAACCAGCCTGTGTTTCCTGCAGCAATAATTTGTATCTCTTTTTCTGAAACGGCAAGTTCATAGGCTTCTATTGCCAGATTTTTATTCTGTAAAAAACGAATATTTCCTTTTTCCGGTTTTCCTGGTCCGGATATTTCAACGGTATTTCCCAGTATCTGTTCCAATTGATCTTGCAAAAAGATTGCGGTTTTTTTGCTTTCAGGAGCAGACAATATGTGGGTTTTGGAGTTGATAATAAAAGTTCCCCGGCCCGCATTTATCTCCTGTGGGCGGGGAATGATACTTATGCTTTGCGAATGAATAATGTTAAAACCAAGGAAGCAGAGCAGGCCAAAGATGAGTACTGTTTTTTTTCTCATAGAAATAATTATTTATTTATTAAGATTTATAAAGTTTATTATACAATACTGATGGGTTCATAATCATGTGATAAAATTAGGTAATATGGACTTCATTTATATATTTTTTTTTGGAAAAAGGGGCTCATTTTAGTATGAGATCGCTGTAAGAATCAGGGATCAGGTCAGTTTTGGAAATCTTAAATAAATCAAGATAAAACCGGCATTGATCCAGTAATTCATCTTTGCTTCTGACTCCACTATCATCAATGGCCTCAATTTCAACGAAGCTGCCTAAGCTTCCGACTGTATCTATATGAAATTTTACATTATTGATAAAATAGATTTCTCTTTTCTTTTCAACAACAACCAGAACACCTAAAGATTTTATCAGAATTTCTTTCAATGAAGAATCAGGGTTGGATTTATACAGAATGACATCAGATTGTGTCGGACCTTTCGTATCTGCTCTTTGATAGTAGATAAGATGATTTTCAATTTTGCCTTCCCTTAATTTCAGTCTGCCGGAATTCACCTTAAAATAAGTGTCGGTCTGATGATCGATTCCTTTAAAAACAGCGTTTTTAGATTTTAGGATATTTCTGATTTCTTTCTGATTATTTGACTTTGCTTTTATTTCGATATTAATAATTGCCATGAAGTTTTATTTTTTTATAAGACTTCCGGAGTTTTATTGATTCCGGATTAATAATCTGTAACACAATTATTTATATCCGGCTATCTGTGATTCACCATTTCCAAAACATAGTTCCGGAATTCATTAAAACTCCTTTTTTGCCACAAGCTTAAGCACCATGCCCGGAGCAGAAATATCACCTTCACTCCCTGCAGATGTGCCAATCTTGTCAATTAAACTACCGGGAATTTCTATCATGCCATTATCGATCTTTACTTCTTTTGTAATATCAACGGCATATTTTGCCAGCAAATCCTGCGCATAGACTGTAATATTTTCTAATAAAGACGGTCCAAACTGCAATGACAGAGATTTATAATGCCCGAATATACCGATGGGCTTGTTCATTTCCAAATCTTTTAACACAATATCTGCTTCAGGATGAAACCAGCTCTTATCCGGTGACACACGGCCTTCTGTAGCAATACATACTGCACCATCCGGAAATTTCGATGCCAGGACATAAGGTGCCTTGCCATTTGATTTCACTTCGGGCAAAGAAATATTTCTTGTCATAACAGCCGGGGCACTTTGCCTTACCATTTTTCCATGTGTTGCTTTAAGCCAGGTATCAGTCTCATGAAATACAATACTGTCAATAAGATAGTTATTGGAAGCACGATAAGAACCATAGCCTGCAGGCATTGGTGGTGCAATTCTCTGCCATAATGCCAGACGGTCCATTTCATTCAGGCGTTTGTCCACATGCCGGTCTCCTGCAATCTGGAGGTGAAAATCTTTGCCTTTGTACATCCGTGGTGTATTCATTGGATGTCTTTTTACTGCAACCAGTAATCCTAATGCGGCAGCAACATTGCAATCATCCTGTATGTTCAAAATGGCTTTGTATTCATCATGACCGGCTGATTGAGAAAGAATATCATGGATGCGTTGCATGGTTGTGGTACTCACAAGTAATGGTGCTGCATCATAGGTTCTGAAAACATCTGCATGTTTTAAAATTTTCAGCATTTTTGCTGCTTTCTCCGGGTTAAGTTCCGGGTTGTAACCCGATGGATAAAAGTTCAGCCCTGCTTTTTTCCACATTGGTGTCAGAGGGCCGGCTCCAGTAACGTATTCAAGAGTCAGACGGGGGTAGATTTTCTTTTTAATCTTAGCTGCGTAATAATGCTTCGTATCCCCTCCATCAATTTTCCAGTATTCGATTCCAGCATACTTGCTCCAATTTACGAATTTGTGCATATTTTCTTCGCCTGGATTTCCTCTGAACCAAAGTCCGAGGCCTTTCCAGCCAAGGGCCTTAATGTCCTGATTCATTTGCCTGATCCTGTCTTTTGGTTCCAGGTGAGCATACCCTGGGAAATCAAGAGTGTCCAAGATCATGGTAAAAAAAGTTTCTTTTTTAATCCGCTTATTTTGCCACCCGTGATCAATGAGAAAATAATAATCGCTTCTTGTTTCAGGCAACATAATCCGGGCCATTCCATGCTCTCCGAAAATGGTTTCTTCGTTCATTTCTTCCCTTGCGGCCTGGTTTGTGTAAACGGTACGGGGATCAGGATTTATTACCGGTTGCCCCTTTAGTATTAAATAGTTTTGCCAGTACCATGTACACCAGTAATTGGGAGCTGTACCTGGTTTTTCAGGGACTAAATTGATCTGATCTTTTTTGTGCGTACAGGACAGAAACAGAAAAAAAGTAAGACCTAAAAGAATAGTTTTTTGCATAAGGATATATGTTTTGTATTTTATTGTTACCCTTTTAACTAATCCTTTATTTATTCCAGCATTGAGAAAACATCGGTGACAAGTTCAAATTCCTTATCAGTGTATGAAATATCATATGGCTTGGCTTCAGTTTGACTGCCCAGGAGCTTATTTCTGATATTTTCCTGCTCACCATCCTGTGCGAAGGCACTTGATACCCATTTCAGATAAGGGTTTTCAGGATAATCATTCAGGGTGTTTCTTAATAGTTCCTGTGCTTTCTGTTCTTTATTCAATTGCTTTAATGCGAGCAGCTGAAAGATCAGTTTTGAATTTTCACCGGTATGTAACGGCTTTTTATAAGTGGCCAGTTGCTCAAATATTTTGTCGGCTTCTGATTTCTTTCCGGAGTTATACAAAGCTTTGGCTATCAGATAACTTTCCAGTCTTTCGTCAACATCGAAGGGTCTGCCTACACCTAAATTTTCAGGCCATTCGCCAGCTTTTTCAGCATATTTAATGACACTGTTGAATTTTCCTTTCTTCAGATAATTCAAGGCTTCACCAATACAGGCTTCATGATAGAAATCCCTTCCTATTGTACCTCCCTCAAAAGGTAAAATATTGTATTTTTCCAGAAACTGAATGCTTTTTTTGTATTGTCCTGTTTTAATCATAGTTTCTACATAACTCAATCCTAATGCCGGATTCTCAGGATATTTTTCCGCAAACTCCTTTGCAAGTGGTAAGGCGTTTTCTGCCTGAGAATCTGCCAACCTGTATTTTATAAGAGCAAAAGCTGCACGCCAGTTCTTTTTATCAAGTTCCCTTGCTTTATTCAGGCTTTCCAAAACAACTTCCGGATCTTCTTTAAATAATTTTGCCTTAGCCAGGTAAAAAGGAACTGCATCAGGATCGTTTCCGCAATCTCTGAACAAGTCCTGTGCTTTGGTAGGTAATCCTTTGTTCCAGTAAATCAGGCCCAGGTAATATTTTAACTTCCAGCTGTTATTTGTCTGGATGATTTTTTTAAGAATTTCAGCTGTCTCATCTCTGTACGGGAAAACCATGGCTGTTGAAAGATTTAGTGCATTATTCAGATTTTCGGACTGATTTTCTTTGTCGATACCTGCTATCCAAAAATAAACCAATGGTGTTTCCGGAGCAATTTTCAATACCTTCAGGGCCTCATTATCACGTGCCAGATCATGGTAGAATATGGCCAGTTCCAGGTAAGTTTCAGCAGGAAGCTCATTATATACTGATCTTTGAAAATCTTCTTTGTTAGCTGAATTCCATAAGTATTTTTCGAAATTAGCAAATGGAAGCGTAGGATCCAGGTGCTTAAGCTTATCCAGCGCCCGAAATGCTTTTTCTTTTTGATGGTTTTCACGGAAGGCTATGGCTTTCACCTCCCAGGCAGCAACATTAAACCGGTTAAATGACAAAGCTTTGTTCGCATAAATCAGTGCATCGGAGAAATTCTTTTCACGAAGGAATATTTTTGCCAGTTCTGTGTACGAGGCAGTACGGTACTCTACTGAGGCCGATGCAATGGAAAAAGCACTTTTAGCATTTGTTATGTCATCAGTTTTCAGGCAGGCTAATCCATATACATAATTGGCTTCCGGGTCATAGGTATCAATGGCCAGAGAACTTAATACCAGCTTTTTTGATGCCTTATAATCCATTTTCATGTAGTGTAAAAGGGCTTTTCTGTTGATGGCAGGGGCAAAGGCCTTTTCTTTCTCAAGACAGCGGTTGTAGGATTGCATTGCATCCTTATACAACCTTTGTTTTTCCTGTTCCAGCCCTTTGATATACAATCCATAAGCAGAATTCCAGTTAAAATCCTTATTGGGTTCGATAGGCCGGTCCACCATCCGGTCTTTCAGGGAAGAACTGTATTTTAATTTTGAATTATTCAACTCAATAACGAAATCTTCACCCTGACCGGTTTCAAAGCTCAGGCTGTCAAGCTGCAGGGGAGCCAGTTTGATTTTGTGTGTAAGAATGGTCGTGTTTCCTGAATGTATTTCAAGATTGTCATCCAGGCTTTGTAAAGCACTGATCTTAACCTGAACCGTATTTCCCATGGTTTCCACATTCATTACTGCATATTCGGATACGGCTGTCATACCTCCTGTCTGAACCAGTGGAAACCAGGTTTCCGTCATAATATCCGAATCGTAGGGAGAAAATTCTTTGTGTTTGAAAGGAGTGTGGGTGCTGCTGTAAGCCGCCTGATTGAAAAGCTTGCCGGCCTGAAATTCAATATACTGTCCGTCATCATCGGAGAGCAGGTCTTCCCAGATCATTCCCTGCCTTGACAGACCCCAGATCCAGAGCTTTTTGCCTGGTTTATCATCGTAGGAAGCGAGATGACCAAAACCAAAATTATCATCCATCCAGTAACCACCAAAAAAGTTTGAATAGGAGTTGATCACATGATAAGATTTATAGGGTCCGAAATTGTTATTTTCATACCATGACAGGTCCCGGTTATTTTCCACCGGCCAGGTTCCGGGTTCCCCGCCATGACCAATGTAATGGTCACCGGGATAGATAAAATGCAGATTTCCGGAGGCCCTTGCCGCAGCATTCATCCAATGGTAATAAGTATTTGGAAGAGGAGTGAGGTTATACCAGGATGCACGGGTTTGAAAATATGCTTTGTCTTTCTGAAGGATGATCTCAACATTCCACCGGGTCCGGGAAGGAAGATCAATGGCTCCGACAGTACAGGAAACACTGCCGTCACTGTTCTCTTTAATGCTGTAATCAACGGGAGTGGCACAGGTGGGGATGTGACCGATATCTCCGAAGTTATACTCCAGTCCGCCTGAGGTCCATGCTCCACGCATGGCGACATCCCGGAATTTTACTACGTGATTGTAATAAAGAAATTCCTTACCGGTAGATTTTTCAATTGCACCCCAAACCTTGCCTCCGATATCGGGACAAACAAAAACTTTAATGTAATCATTTTCCAGAATTACCATTTTCCATTCTTTTGGTGAAGCTTTGTCAGTATATCCGTCAAAACGGAAATAAGGATAGATACGACCCGGATTTGGTACCGGATCGGGTTCCGAAAACATATAAGTTTTCATGGTCATATTTTCCACACGAATGGTGGCTTTTTGAGCATTAAGACAACTGAAAGGAAAGATACTCAGAAACATCAGAACATAAATATTTCTCATAACTTGAATTTAAAATAACTAAAAACGAATGTGATTGATGATCAGAAAGACCTACCAGTCTTTCTCTATAAAGATAATAATTAACTGAAAATGGCAATTAGGTTTCTGGCTTTTATTTCCTCTATCAGTTTTTTCTGACCCTGCCTTTTTTTCAGATCGGTGCTGTTTGCAGCCTTCAAAACCATTTTCTTGAGTTTTTCATTCTCAAAATCAAAATTTTCGATGTCTGAAGGTGAGAGTCTTATAGCATTTCTCTCATTCTGATAATTAAGCACATACCCAAGCTTTGCTAAAATATCCCCCGCTAAATGTTCAAACAGGATGATCTCATTTTTTGTAAGTTCACGTTTGTATTTATTGTAATTTTCACTGATCACGGGTTTGGCCAGATTGCTCCACATTTTACCTGCCATCGCCACTTTCTTAGACTCTTTGGAATGATAATAATTCAGCACCTCGGGAGTATAAGGAATTTTAAGGAATGCTGCCAGCCGGTGCATTTCTTTCTGAGGATTCGTTATAAGCGACTCATATTTTACCTGAATGTAGCGGTGGTTATCCA
>JANTGF010000065.1 GCA_024763075.1 Bacteroidales bacterium
AATTCCGTTCCTTTTCCGTAAACACTTTCAACCCTGATTGTTCCATCCATTAGCAGAATCAACTCCCGGGTCAGGGCCAATCCCAATCCTGATCCTGACACACCTGGTATTGGCCTGTTTCCGGATTCAACCCTGTAGAAGCGATCAAAGATATGGGGCAGGTGTATCTCCTGAATTCCCGGGCCATTGTCCTTAACCCGTATTTCGAGTTTCGGTTCAATGCTGCCGGTTACTAAAGTCAGAATTTCAATCCGGCCACCCTCCTGGGTGTATTTTATTGCATTTGAAATCAGATTGGATATGATCTGCATCAATTTCTCAGGATCGTAATCCATTATGAATTGCTCCTTTTCCGGTATATAATGCAGGGTGATTTTTTTGCTTTCTGCCAGTGAATGAAAGGATTCAATAAGATACCTGATGCATAGCACAATATTTGCCTGAATTTTGCTGACAGGCATGGCGCCGGCTTCCAGTTTGGACAGATCCAGCATCTGATTCACAAGGTTAAGCAGGATATTACTATTGTCTCCAATTTTAAGGGTGCCTTTCTGTAACCATTTGCCAGGCTTATTTCTGATAAGGTCAGCCATACCCTGAATGACAGTCAGGGGGGTTCTGAATTCATGAGTAATATTGGTATAAAGTTTTGTTTTTATTTCGTCCCATTCTTTCAGACGTTTTGCCTCTTTACGTTCGATTCTGGCAAGCTGTGCAATAAAGTTAAGTAAAAAGACAATGGTCATGGAAGATATCCAGATCAGGTTAAATATGAACAGAAAGACATTTGCCTTGTGTGTCATTTCCGGTGCGATTGTTAAATACGGGTCGAGTATCCAGGCCAGAATAAGGGTAACGATATACACTGAGAATAACCATAAGGTCTTCTTTTTCTTATGAAAACTGAGGGAATTCAAAACGACAAAAAAGCCTATAAGGATCAGCCCACCTGAGTGTATTATACCGCCCAGTTTCAAAATACACAGGAAAGTACCAATGATCATCAGCATCTGATTGACAAACATCATCCCATCAAGATTCCGTGGTACCAGTATGCCTGCAACCGGATACAACAAAAAGATAAAAGTCATAAATAGCCCGTAGGAAAGAAGTATTTTAAACTCCGGATGGGTAATCCAAAAGCCCAGAGTTAGGGCGGATATTAATACCAGGGAGAACAGGCCGTCCAGCCAGTAGTCTTTCCTCAGGGCCAGCTCTTTTTTGCTAATGCCAGGGTAAGCAATGATCTTTTCAACCCATTTGTTTAACTTATGTAAGTCAATAAATCTCAAAACATTCAGGATAAAGCCAGGGTCATTGATTTTGACCAAGTTACAAAAATATTGTTAAAAACTTGCGATCCAAGTGCATTTTTTGTAACTTTTGAAGAAAAAATTGCTTTTCAATAAATTAAAATGTCATGTCTGCAAAAAATCAGGTTTATCAGCTTTTAAGTATGGCAGGGATTGAAGTTAATGGTCCTCATCCCTATGACATTCAGGTATATAACGATAATTTTTATGCTCGTGTACTGGCAGGTGGCAGTCTTGCCCTGGGTGAGTCATACATGGATGGCTGGTGGGATTGTAAGTCCCCCGACCAGTTTTTTTATCGCATTTTAAAAGCGAATCTTGAAGAAAAAACAGATAAAACTCTCTCTGTTTTGTTTTCCATCCTAAAATCGGGCTTGATAAACAGGCAACGAAAATCGAAAGCTTTTGAGATTGGAGAATGGCATTATGATACCGGCAACCATTTTTTTGAACAGATGCTTGGCAAGAATATGAATTACAGTTGCGGATACTGGAAAAATGCTTCAAGCCTGGAACAAGCTCAAATGGATAAAATGATGCTGATTTGCAAAAAACTTGTATTGAGACCCGGGATGAAATTGCTGGATATTGGTTGCGGGTGGGGAAGTCTGGCAAAATTTGCAGCTGAAAAGTTTAAAGTAAAAGTTACAGGCATTACAGTTTCTAAAGAACAGGCTGACTATGCCAAAAAAATCAATAAAAGCCTGGATGTGGATATCCGGCTACAGGACTACCGGGATATAGAAGAGAAGTTCGACCGTGTCTTGTCAGTAGGCATGATTGAACATGTGGGATATAAAAATTATGTGCATTTTTTCCGTAAAGTTGCCTCCTGCCTTAAAAATGATGGCATATTTTTACTTCAGACCATAGGAAGTAATAAATCACTGAAACAAACTAATCCATGGACTGATAAATACATCTTTCCAAATGGAATGTTGCCATCAGCAAAACAAATTACCAAGGCTTATGAAGGTTTGTTCAGGCTGGAAGACTGGCATAGTTTTGGCACTTATTACGACAAAACTTTGATGGCCTGGTATGAAAATCTTAATAAGAACTGGGACAAGCTGAAAAGTGAATATAACGACCGGTTTAGAAGAATGTGGAATTATTTCCTGTTGAGCTCTTCCGGAGCTTTCAGAGCACACAAGGATCAGTTGTGGCAAATTGTTTTTACAAAAACAGATGCACAGCTTACTTATGAAAGTATCCGATAAAATAAATCGCACCTTCTGGTTTTAATTAGTGCTTCTAAGAAAACTCTTAATTTTTCAGGTGGCTTCTTAGAAGACGCCAAAGACAAGGCTTTCGAAGCTTTGAAAATCAGGGAGTTTACTTTTGTAAATGACCGTTTTTAAAACGAGAATAACGCAGTATTTGGCGTTTTCTAAGAGACACTATTTAAACTTAAAAAAAGAATGAAGCTTTCATCTTCACGAAAAAAGGGGTACCTGGCGTAAAATGCAATTCCGAAACAGGTTTAGGCTCATTGTATAATCTGGATTCCGTATCAAATTGTGCCTCATTCCATTCCGAATTAAACAAATTCTCAATGGTCAGTCCGATTTCATATTTTTGTCTGGTATAATTTATCACCATGTCTGCCACCGAATACCCCCATGCTGTAACAGTATTCTGCTCATTCGCAGGACGGTTTTTTACATATCTGTACCGGAGGCTTCCGTTAAATCCTGAAGAATGCTTCAGTGTAATACCTCCTATACTTGTGAAAGTCGGGGCCAGGGGGACATAGTTCTCTCCCCGGGGTTCATCAAGGTATCGTGGATGTGCCATATTCAGGTCCAGATCGCCGAAAAGCCAGTTTGTAAACTGGTATCGTGCAGAAACATCCAATCCGAATCTTTGCGTCCTTCCACCCGGCTCAACAATGGCATCATCACCAACATATACCAGCTCACTCTGCATGTACAAATACCAAAGAGCAGTTTGGCCAATAAAGCGCTTACCTATCTTAAAAACTGTACCTACATCAGAGCCCATTGCCATGGGCAATATTTCCCCTGGATTATCAGAAAGTATGATTCTGGTATCATTAGAATGAAATCCAATACCCGATTTTAAATAAAGCTGAACATTGGTATTCAGGTTATATAAAAGGTTAAATTTCGGACTTAAACGGAATTTGGTTTTTGAATTGGTTTTGTAAATTGTATCCAGCCTGTTATCATAGTCAAATTTAAAATAATCCCCCCTTAATCCCAGATTTATTATCCATTTCCCTTTTTCGAGTGATTCATTCGCATAGGCAAAAGCATTTACTTCATCAATATTCCCCAGTGCCATTTGCTTCAGGGTGATTTCCCTGCTTTTTGTATTTGACAGCTCAATGTTATTAATGTCATCATACCTGAAACCACCACCAATCTCTGTTGTGGAGGCAAATTCACCCAGAAAGCTTTCAAACTTATACCGGGTTTTATATCCGTAAATCTTCCTCTTTTCTTTTTGACGTATCTGATCTCCGTCAACAGGATTTTTAAGAAAGAATGTAAAATTTGAATATAATTCAAAATGATAATCTGTAAAATAGAACATGTTTTCTGCTAAGCTCCGTCCGGATTTATTATTTACCAGCTTGACCATGGCATTTGTATGTCCTGTGTATCCTCCCTCCGTATCATCAATGGAACCAAAACGGCTGATAAGTCCTTCTTTAACTGCCCTTTCGGGAATCTGTCCCGAAGCATCCCATTTACTCGAAAGTGTTGACAGTTCAAAAATTAGTTTTCTATGCGGATCAATGTAATTGATGTATTTTGCAACCAGATTCATCCTGACAAAGTTCTGAGGAGATTCAAAAGGCCCGTTCGTCATCATGATTTCTGAAGCCAGATATGCACTTTGTTTTTTCTGATTTCCATCTCCCAGCAAATTCAGCATGGTAACACCCCGCAGGGTATTGAACATACCACCCTCGATTTTTACCATGCTGCGATCCAGGCGGTCCGGTGTATGAAAACCCACATAACCGGAAGTATTGAAATTCCCATGGTCAGTGTAATAGGGGCCTTTCCCAAAATCAATGGAACTGACCAGCTCAGGTATAAGAAAGTGTAAATCAGCATAGCCCTGTCCATGTGCATGCGAAACCATGTTTACGGGTATTCCATCAACCGAGATATCAATATCTGTTCCGTGATCATTATCAATCCCCCGTAAAAAAATTTGCTCGGCTTTGCCTCCTCCTGCATGCTGTGCAATAAACAAACCGGGAACCATTCTTAAAACATCCTGGGAGGTATTTGCTGCCCTCAGGTCAGCATCTACTTTACTTATTGATTTCAAATTATTGATGGTAGTTGAAGATACAACAATCTGAGTTAACTCCATTGACGTGGGTTCCAGTTCAATAAGAAAATTTTCTCCGGGCCGGGTTACCGGAATTGTTTTCACAGCATAGCCAACAAACGAGATGGTAATCGATTTAATTATAGAATCTGTTTTTAGGGTAAAAGTACCAAACTGGTCTGTAACTGTTCCGAAATAAGTACCGGTAACCATAATATTTGCACCGGTCAGTTGATTTTTTGTTTTTTTGTCCACAACTTTTCCGGTAATCAGATTATGAGGAAAGCAGGTAGCTCCGGATATAAGGAGCATAAACAAAAAAAATGTAATTCGTTTCATTTCTAAAAAATATGTTATTATCAAGTAACACCATTATAAATAAGATAGCACGATTTCATCAAATTTTTTTAAAACCCGCATTATTCATGCTTTTAGCTTTATACAGATACACCGCGTGTCGCTGAAGCTTTGGCGGAGGCACAAGGCGTCGAAACCCGTAGATATATCCTTATATTTCAAGGGATTCGCAACGAAGTAGATGTGTGAAGCTAAAAGCAAACTAAAAAAGGATATCCAGCTTTGGGCAATTAAATTTTTCAGAAAACACAGTTCAATATATTGCATATCATTAATTTAACGGTTATATTTAAAAATAGTGGTGAATAATGTGGGTTAAACCATTCCTGTCATTACCAATTTCCCGTGCTGCATTCCTTTCAGGGAGATCAGGCTGTCTGACAATTCTTTTAATTCCGTTGCTTTTCCTTTTACCGTAATGGTTTCAATACAATTATTATGATCCAGATGAACATGCTGGGTTGAAAGAATTAATTTGTAAAATCTATGTTGCACTTCTGTTGACATAGCCTGCAGGTCGCGCTGATGGTGATCGTAAACCAGAATAATAGCGCCTGCCACTTCTTTATTATCCTCCCATTTTTTCTCCACCAGATTGGTTTTGATAAAATGCCGGATAGCCCGGGATCGATTAGGAAACCTGTTTTTCAGAACAAAGTCATCCAGTGATTTTAGAAGATTTTCTTCCAGAGAGACACCAAATCGTTTTACCATAATCGTAACACCTTTTTAAATATGATGCTAATTTATCACGGATAAATTTATTTATCTATGATTTATCTCACTTCTTGTATGTTTCGAATACGAATTCATTTTCAGGGTAAGCATTTTTATTTGAAAAAGTATAATGTGCTATATTTGCAAGCTGAAATGAAAAAACTATTTGAATATCATCCCCGGAGTTATCAATTTCTTTTTTGGTTCTGGTTGGTTATCATCCTGATTGTTTCTTCAATTCCAAGATTACCGGATCCCAGTATTGAGCTAAAATCGTTTCACCTCACTATTCGAACCGATTACATTTTGCACTTTTTACAATATGCCATTTTGGGGGGTTTATTTGTTATGTGGCAGGGACTGAGAAACAAAATATTCACAAATCGTACATTATTCATTGCCCTGGTTATTGGTATCGCTCTTGCAAGCCTTGACGAATATCATCAGCACTATATTCCCGGTCGTAGATATAATCCCGTTGACATGTTCTATAATGTTCTTGGTGTTGTTTCCGGGCTGGTGTTTACTGCTTTATATATCAGAAAGATGATCGCCAAAGGAATCATTCAATAGCAGCAATCACAAGTCATATTTTTACTAATCATTCAGAAAAGCTTCTTCGTCTGATTTAAAAAGGCTGATCAAAACTTTTGGTTTGATTAAACCGGCAAGGTAGGCTGCAACAAATGCAAGAATGATCAGGATACCGGCTTTTGACAACCAGGTAAGTGGAAGCTTTGTTGAGAAATAACCCAGGAAGATCAGTAGCAGTGAAAATCCGGTAAACCTCAAAACAAGACCGGTTCTTTTTTTAAAATTAAACAAGCGGTAAACAAGAATTACCTGTAATAACACAATAAGAACCTGAGTGACTGCACTGGCAACTGCCGAACCCCAGGCAGCAAATTGCGGGATAAAAATCACATTTAATATCACATTCAGAATAAGCCCGGTACCCGCAATAAGATTTAGTTCTTTTAAGTAACCCCCGGCGGTAAGAAGTGTCCCGGTTATATACGAAACCGAAACAAAAATATGGGCAATCATTAAAACGGCCAGAATTTTTGCCGATTCTGAGGCAAATCTATGATACAGTAACTCCATAAACTCTTGCCGGTAAAAGATCAGGCTTATGGAAATAATCATAACCGGTACCATTAATATCATAAAAGAAAAAGCCGTCAGGTCTTCAACCGGAATCCCCTTTCTGATCATTCTGGAATACATAGGCAACAGTAGAGTAGCAAAAAGAAATGCAAACATGGTAAAAGCATCCAGAATACGGAAAGCCTGAGCATAAATTCCGGCTTCTACATTTCCCCCGGGAAGCATTCTTTCAAGCATTACCGAATCGATCCGGTAATACACCGACATCAAAATCATCAAAAGTGCAAAAGGGTAGCTTTTTTTCAGGATTTTTAAGATAAATGCTCCCTCAAAACTTAATTTGAAAGGTCGTATTTTTGTGCTTACGATAATAAAAGCAACGGCCACGGCTATAAAATATGCAAGGGTTTGCGTATAAACAAACCATTCTATTTTAAATTGATGATTGAAAATATTTGTCCATAGCAAAATACTGCACAGGATGATCATAATCACCCTGTCAAGCACAGACAGTAAACTGTCTGTCGCAAATTTTTGTAAACCACTGATGTTGGAGCGGAGGTATAACAAAAAGGAAGCCAGAAACTGATTCAATACTAATACCCATAATAAATTTAACTGCCTTTGATCATAACCAAGAAGAAATGCAATACCAAAAACAAAAAGCCCATAAAAAAGAGCAAGTAAAAGCTTTACACCAATGATGTTTGAAAAATAAGGCCGGAGCAGATGAGGGTGGCGGGAAATTTCGCGGTTATTGAAATTTGTGATTCCCAGATCAAGGAGAATATTCAGTAACACCGAAAAACTAAACAAAGAAAAATACAAACCATATTCAGCGGCACCCACTACATTCTGTACCGTTCTGTCAATACCAAAAACCCAAAATGGTTTAATGAGAATATTCAGGCCGACCAGTAAAGTCAGATTAGTGAAAAACTTTTTCTTCAAATTAAAATTATTAATTTACTTTACAAAAGTAATAAAGCCATAGAATCTTTTTGTTTTTTGAATGAGAATTGCAGTAAATACACGATTATTAATTAAAAATAAGCTGGGGGGAATAGGGTTTTTCACCTGTCAGACCTTAAAAAGAATTACCCTGAATCACCCTGAACATGAGTTTTATTTCATTTTTGACAGGGACTGGGATGAAGAATTTATTTTCTCTGACAATGTTATTCCCGTTAAGTTGAATCCACCTACGCGGCATCCTTTTCTGTGGCATATCTGGTTTCAATACCGCATGCCCCGCTTGCTGACAAAAATTAAACCCGATCTGTTTCTCTCTCCTGATGGTTTTATTCCTCTAAAGTCACCTGTTCCTTCTCTGGCTGTTATACACGATATTAATTTTTACCATTTCCCTGAGGATTTACCTGTTTTTGTACGGAAATATTATCTGAAATACTTTCCTCTTTTTGCTGAAAAAGCCACAAGGATTGCAACCGTTTCAGAATACTCAAAATCGGATTTGATAGAAAATTATCATTCAAATTATGAAAAAATTGATGTTGTTTATAATGGAGCTGATAATATTTTTAAACCATTAACTGAAGATGGGCAGAAAGAAGTCCGGGTAAAATACAGTCAGGGTGAACCTTTTTTCATATTTATCGGGGCACTGGTTCCCCGGAAGAATCTGCCAAGGTTATTAAAAGCCTTCGATCTTTTTAAGGAAAAAACAAAAAGCAGGCATAAATTAATTTTTATTGGAGATGCCATGCACAGTTTCAGGGAAATTAACCGGACTCTTTCTGAAATGCAATTTAAGAAAGATGTTATTTTTACCGGCCGGATTCCAAGAGAAGAAATAGCCCAGTTGCTGGCATCATCTCGGGCTCTTTTGTTTGTTTCTTATTTTGAGGGTTTTGGTATTCCACTTATTGAAGCTTTCCGGTCAGGAGTACCGGTGGTTGCAGGAAACCGGACCTCTCTTCCTGAAATCGGGGGGAGAGGTGCGCTTTATGTGGATCCCTTTTCTGTTCAATCAATTGCGGAAGGAATGATCAGGGTAGATCAGGATCAGTTACTCCGGGAAAGTTTAATCCTTGAAGGTAAAAAGCAAAAGGATAAGTTTACCTGGGAGAAATCAGCAGAGCTTTTATGGAAAAGTATTGAAAATACTCCTCTGAAATAATCCAATATTTCCTTAATGACCCGTATCCATCATAAATTACTTGGTTTTTACAAAAAGGGAGTCAATGAAGCCGGCTGTGATGAGGCAGGAAGAGGTTGTCTTGCAGGTCCTGTCTTTGCAGCTTCGGTAATCCTGCCTGCTGATTTTGAAAATGAAACTCTAAATGACTCAAAACAAACGTCAGAGAAGAAAAGGTATGAACTACGGAATATCATCGAAAAAGAAGCCATAGCATGGAGTGTGGCAATGGTTTCCAATCAGGAAATTGACAAGATAAATATCTTGCAAGCTTCAATAAAAGCCATGCATAATGCGGTGGATAAATTAAAGGTAAAACCGGAATTGCTTTTAATTGATGGAAATAAGTTTAATCCATACCCGGATATACCCCACATTTGTTTTATTAAGGGAGATAGCCGTTTCCTGTCCATTGCTGCTGCTTCAATTTTAGCTAAAACATACAGGGATGACTTTATGATGAGGCTACATGCAGATTATCCTGTCTATAATTGGGAAAAAAATAAAGGTTATCCTACGAAAGAACACAGGGCCGGGATTATTAAAGCGGGAATTTCGCCCCATCACAGGAAGTCATTTCAATTGCTTGACAGGCAACTGAAAATGGATCTCAAATATTGAGCCTGGCAAATCAGGGAATAGAATCAGGCAGCTGAAATCAGAACGCTGAATTTTAAGCATTCCAATCCCTGATCCACATGAATTAATAAAAACCTATTTAACCCGCATTATACATGCTTTTAGCTTTATACAGATACTAGGCGTCGAAACCCATAGATATATTCTTATATTTCAAGGGTTTCGCAACGAAGTAGATGTTTGAAGATAAAAGCAAGCTAAAAAACAGACACTCAATTTTAGGTAATTGGATTTTCCGAAAAAACATAGTTCAATATATTGTATATCAAAAATATAGCAGTTATACTTAAAAATAGCGGTGAATAATGTGGGTTAATAACACATTAAAATTAACTTTAAATTTCCAATTAAAATTTATATTTGTGGCTGTTTTGAATAATTATTCATGTTAACTAAACCATTATGAAAAAAATCACATTATTTACAATTAGTTTTTTATTTGTTTTCAATTTCGCCCTGAAAGCTGATGAAGGAATGTGGCTCCTTCCACTCCTTGAGAAGCTGAATGTTGGTAAAATGACCGAAATGGGACTGGAGCTTACAGCGGATGAAATATACAGTGTAAATCATTCCAGCTTGAAAGATGCCATTGTAATTTTCGGTGGAGGGTGTACCGGAGAGATCGTTTCTGACCAGGGCCTTTTACTTACTAACCATCATTGTGGTTATGGAAGCATTCAAAAACACAGCTCTACCGAACATAATTACCTCGATAATGGTTTCTGGGCCAAATCAAAAGAGGAAGAGTTGACAAATCCCGGCCTTAATGTTGTATTCCTGGTAAGGATTGAAGATGTATCTGATAAAATTAACAGTGAACTGAATGATAAAATGTCTGAAGAAGACAGATCAGCCAAAGTGAGGGAAATCTCCAATGGAATCGAAGAAGAGGCAACCAAAGGAAATCATTATACCGCCCGTGTGCAGTCTTTTTTCGCAGGAAATAATTATTACCTGCTGGTTTATGAAACTTATAAAGATGTCAGACTGGTAGGCACACCCCCAAACTCCATCGGGAAATTTGGTGGCGACACTGACAATTGGGAGTGGCCAAGGCATACAGGGGATTTCAGCGTTTTTCGCGTTTATATGTCACCTGATGGCAAACCGGCAAAATATGCTCCTGAGAATATACCCTTAAAACCCAAACATTACCTTCCTGTTTCTGTAAAAGGGGTGCAAAAAGATAATTTTGCAATGGTTCTGGGCTATCCGGGTGGCACACAAAGATATATGACTTCTTATGGGGTAGATGAGGTCCTAACAATTACCCATCCAAACCGCATAAAGATCAGAGGTGCCCGGCAAAAGATCATGCTTGAAGATATGCTTGCCAGTGAAAAAGTAAAAATTCAATATGCCTCCAAATACTCAGGATCCAGCAATTACTGGAAATTCTCAATTGGTCAGAGTGCAGGTTTGAAAAAACTGCATGTAAAAGAAAAGAAAGAAGCCATTGAGAGTGAATTTACGAGCTGGATCAATGAAAATGCTGCACGTAAGGAAAAATACGGTGATGCCCTGAACCTGATCAAAACTTCCATTGAGGGACGTAAAGATTACACCAACGCCAATCAATACATTATTGAATGTTTGTTAAGAGGAAGTGAAATTATAGGTTTTGCTATGCGGGCATCCGGACTGGAAAAAGCACTTGAGAGCAATGACGCAGATAAAATTCAAAGTTCGGTAGAATCCCTGAGGAAATCATCCAAAAGTTTTTACAAGGATTACAATGCTCCCACTGATCAAAGGATAATGAAGGAATTGTTAAAAATGTTTGCTGAAGATGTTCCTCTGGAATACCAACCGGATATTTTTAATACAATCCGCAAAAAATATAAAGGGGACTATAATAAATTTGTAGATAAAATGTTTGAGAAGTCCGTATTCACGGATGAAACCAGATTTAATGCATTTTTGGATAATCCCAGCCTGAAAACACTGAATAAGGACCTTGCTTTTGAAACGTCAACATCTGTATTAAATATGTATCGGGATCTGAGTATTAAGTCAAAAGAGTTCAACGAAGATCTCTCGAAAGGACGTCGTTTATTTCTTGCCGGATTACGTGAAATGGATCCGAATCTGGTGAAATATCCGGATGCAAACTTTACGATGCGGCTTTCTTACGGAGTTGTAAATGGTTATGATCCACGGGATGCTGTTCATTATAAATATTACACTACGTTAAAAGGGGTAATGGAAAAAGAAGACCCGGATAATTTTGAATTTGTTGTTGAAGATAAATTGAAAGAACTTTATGGTACACATGATTTTGGTAGATATGGTAACGGGAAACAAATGCCTGTTTGTTTTTTAACAAATAATGATATTACCGGTGGAAACTCAGGAAGTCCGGTAATTAACGGAAAAGGTGAGCTGATAGGGCTTGCATTTGATGGTAACTGGGAAGCCATGAGCGGAGATGTGGCATTTGAACCATTGCTTCAGAGAACGATTGTGGTAGATGTTAGATATGTCCTTTTTATTATGGATAAATATGCAGGGGCAAGGAATCTTATTGATGAAATGACGATTATGGAATAATTCATATTCTAAAGATAATAAAGAAGCCTCTGTTTTATTGCAGGGGCTTTTTTTGTACGAAAATTACAGATCAGAATATTCAGATCAGCATAATTCAGCTGCAAAAACATAATAGGAACGCGGATTCACACGGAACAAACGCAGATTCACGCGGATTTTTATTTGTAATATATTTCAATCAGCGTAAATCAGCGCATAATCAGCGTAGATCAGCGGTGAAAACATATATCCAGAACGCGGATTCACACGGAACGAACGTGGATTCACACGGTTCGAATCTATAAATTCCTTTTTAATATATATTCATTTACGGAATCCGTAAATTATTTAATCCAATTCTCAAAATCTTATCCACTATTTAACTACAAAAATTAATTTCATATCGAACTCCGGTTATATGGTTAATTTGAAAAACTTGTTCTAAATTTGCCCCCTGAAAAATTAAGGATATGAATTTTGATATAATGGAGGTACTGGCAGCATTCATGGTCTTGTTTGCTGTCATCGATATATTCGGATCGATCCCTGTTATTATTGATATTAAATCAAAAACAGGTGAAATTCAGTCCGGGAAAGCTTCCCTGGTGGCTTTTGGTATTATGCTGCTGTTCCTGATTATTGGTGAGCCATTGCTGGGCGTATTCGGAGTGGATATTTCTTCATTTGCGATCGCTGGTTCGCTGGTTCTGCTCTTATTGGGTCTGGAAATGGTTTTGGGTCAGCAGTTTTTTAAACATGATGCAAAAGTCGGTGGGTCTATTGTTCCGGTTGCATTTCCTATGATAGCAGGGGCAGGTTCCATTACCACACTCTTGTCATTAAAGGCGGAGTTTCATATGGCAAATATTGCAATTGCACTTGTTTTGAATATGGTCCTCGTTTTCCTGGTACTTAAAGCCACCCGGTTTTTTGAACGGATTTTAGGTCCCGGGGGACTGGCTATTTTGCAAAAGATATTCGGAATTATCCTTCTGGCTATTGCCATACGTTTATTCCTTTCAAACACTGGAATTCAACTGCCCAATGGCCACTAAAATTACCATTTATACCGATGGAGCAGCCCGTGGGAATCCGGGTCCCGGTGGATATGGCGTGGTGCTTATGTCAGGGAAACACCGGAAAGAACTTTCTGAAGGATTTCAGCATACCACAAATAACCGCATGGAATTACTGGCTGTAATTAAGGGCCTGGAAGCATTAAAAAATGAAGGCTCAGAAGTTACCATTTATACCGACTCAAAATATGTAGCTGATGCAGTGGAAAAAGGCTGGGTTTTCGGCTGGGAAAGAAAACAATTTAAAAAAAAGAAAAATCCTGACCTGTGGAAGCGGTTTTTGAAAATATACAGAAAACATAAGGTGAAGTTTGTCTGGGTAAAAGGTCATGCAAATATTCCGGAAAATGAACGTTGTGATGAACTGGCTGTAGCGGCTTCCATGCAATCTGATTTAAAAGTAGATTCAGGATATACAAATGAAAATCCTGATTTGTTTTGATAAAAATAACCGGGGAAAGTATTTTAAAGGATTTAAGTTAAAAAAAAGAAAAAATGACGCATCATCAATGGGACACTTTAGTTAAAATAGTAAATGGTGAAAAAGTTCCGGAACCCCAATCCGGTTTTATCATTGATAGTCCCTGGTTGCCCGGATGGTACGAAGTTTCCACGCTTGATTATTATACCAGTGACGATATCTGGTTTAAGGCAAATATGAAGGCAATCGAAACTTTTCCTGAGGCAATCTTCATTCCGGGTTTCTGGTCGGAGTACGGGATGTGTACCGAGCCATCGGCTTTTGGATCCAAGCTGATATGGGCACCGGATAATTTGCCTCATGCAGATAAGATCATTCATAAAACAGACGATGTTTTGTCGGTTAGTAAACCGAATGTTAAAACCGACGGGCTCCTTCCTTTTATGATCAACCGTTTGGTGCAAAACCGGCAAAGAATAGAGGATGCCGGTCATAAAATCCGTTTTGCGATTGCCAGGGGACCTCTGAATATAGCTTCCTTCCTGATGGGTACTACGGAATTTATGATGGCCATCGTAACCGAAAGGGAAAAAATGCATATTTTTCTGAGAACCATCACCGATTTCATCCTTGACTGGATCTCTTACCAGAAAGAAATGTTCAATGATATTGATGGCATCCTGATCCTGGACGATATTGTGGGTTTTATTGGCGAGGAAGACTTTAAAGAGCTTGCCCTTCCATACCTGAGTGAGATATTTCATCATTATGAAGCCAGTGTCAGGCTATTTCATAATGATGCTCCCGGCCTGGTTTGCGCTCCCTACTTAAAAGAAGCCGGAGTAAATCTTTTCAACTTTGGTTTTGAACATTCTATGCCTGAAATGAAAACCCTGGTTGGTAAAGACGTTGCTTTGCTGGGAAATATTCCTCCAAGGGATGTGCTGAGCCAGGGCTCAAAAGAGGAAATTGAAAAGAAAGTAAGAGATGCAATACAATCCTTAAATAATAATTCAGGGGTGATCTGGTCCTGTGGAGGTGGAATGCCCCAGGATGTTTCTACTGAAAATATCAGCGCATTTATCGATGCTGTCCATAAATTCGGATAATTTATTTCCTGAGAATTGATGAAATTGCACTATTTTCCATCCGGGGTCCCCATGTTCGATTATGAACAAGCATTGTTATAAAAGCGGACAGTTTTATAATCCACACCCTTAAAGAATGTATTATAATTTAAAGATAATCAGATATATATAAATGATGGCATAAATCTTGGTATAGAATTTACCACCTTAACTTTTTACATTTCAAATGAGAATTCTTTTTTTCATTATGGTGCTTCTCCTGCTCAACAGTCTTTCGACTTACAGTCAGGAAATGGGAAAGCGCATTTATACTACAAATAAGATCAATATTAAGGACAAAGCCATTACAATTGACGGGGTCATTAGTGAACCTGTCTGGAAAACCGTAAAATGGGAAGATCATTTTATGCAGTATGAACCTTATGAGGGGGCAGAACCTGGTCAGCAGACTGAATTTAAAGTATTGTATGATGATAATAATATTTACATTGCCATTAAAGCTCTTGACAGCTATCCTGACAGTATTGATACCCGTTTAACCCGCAGGGATGAAATGGATGGAGATGTTGTGGGTATTCAGATTGACAGTTATTATGATAAGCTGACAGCTTTTTCTTTTCTGGTGAACGCCGGAGGAGTTAAAACCGACATGATGATGACCAATGACGGTGAGAATGAAGATCCGAACTGGGACCCGATCTGGTTTGTTAAAACAAATATAGTAAAGGATGGCTGGGTTGCTGAAATGAAAATCCCGCTGAGCCAGCTGCGTTTTGACAAAGCAACAGACCTAACCTGGGGAATTCAGATTGCACGGTTTTTATACAGAAAGCAGGAACTTTCCCTTTGGCAGCCTATTCCTAAAGATGCTTCAGGTTGGGTTCACCAGTTTGGTTTACTGGAGGGTATTACAGGAATAAAACCAAAAAGGCAGATTGAACTTGCACCTTATGGTGTGGCAAGTCTGGATACCTATAAAAAAGAAGAAGGCAATCCTTTTAAGGATGGGAAGGATTTCAAATTAAACGGAGGCATTGACGGGAAAATCGGAATTACCAATAATATGATTCTTGATTTTACAGTAAATCCGGATTTTGGGCAGGTTGAGGCGGACCCGTCTCAGGTAAACCTCACTGCTTTTGAATCTTTTTTTGAGGAACAACGGCCTTTCTTTATTGAAGGAAAAAACATATTTAATTTTTCAGTTTCAGGACTGGATGGAGGGGATATGGGAGCTGAAAACTTATTTTACTCCCGGAGGATTGGAAGACGCCCCCACGGTTACCCTACTGTAAATGAAGGAGAATATGCTGAAATTCCAAAATTTACCTCTATACAGGGGGCAGCAAAAATTACCGGAAAGACAAAAAAAGGATTATCCTATGGAATACTGGAAAGCGTAACTGCCGAAGAAAATGCAGAAATTGACTTTGATGGAAAATCCAGATTTGAAACAGTTGAACCTATGACTAATTATTTTGTTAGCCGTGTACAGAAAGACTTTAATAAAGGTAAAACAATTCTTGGGGGGATGCTGACTTCCACCAACCGGAGGGTAAATGACACTACACTGAATTACCTCCATAAATCAGCCATTACAGGTGGGATAGATTTTACAACCACCTGGAAAGAGAAAAATTACTATTTCACCCTGAATACCATGTTCAGTCATGTAAAAGGCAGTGAAGAGGCACTCCTGCGTACGCAAACATCATCGGCCAGGTTTTACCAGCGACCGGATGCGAAACATCTGACACTGGATTCTTCACGGACCTCAATGTTTGGCCATGCGGGTTCCATGTCAGCCGGGAAACAGGGAGGAGGCCATTTTAATTTTGGTGGATTATTGACCTGGAAATCTCCGGGCTTTGAAATCAATGATATAGGATTTGTCAGGAGTACAGATGAAATTGTGGAGGTCTTATATGCAGGTTATCGAATCTGGGATCCTTTCAGCATTTTCAGGAGTATGAATTTCAATGTTGCACAATGGCATGCCTGGGATTTTGGAGGAGTGAACCTGATGACCGGAGGTAATTTTAACTTTAACACACAATTTAAAAATTATTACCGGTTTGGCACAGGGATCAATCTTTCGTCACAAAGACTTTCCAATTCAACCCTTCGGGGGGGGCCCATGTTTAAGTCTCCGGGAAGAGAGAGTACCTGGGGGTTTTTATCATCAGACGACAGGAAAAAGCTTGTATTTGAAGTGAGTAGCAGATTTAGCTGGGGAAATGATCAGTCATCAAAATCTCAAAGCTATGGATTTGAACTGAGTTACCGGCCAATCAATACCCTTAGATTTTCTCTGGAACCCAGTCTTTCTTTGAGTAAACAGGAATTGCAATATATCTCTACAACATCTTTTGAATCAGATCCGCGCTATTTATTCGGAACGATTGATCAGAAGCTTATCAGCCTGGATTTTCGTATTAACCTGAATCTTACTCCAAACCTTTCCCTGCAATACTGGGGGCAGCCATTTGTGGCTGCAGGCGATTATTCGTCGTTTAAAAGGATCACTTCTCCTCAGGCTGATAATTTCACGGATCGCTTTCATATTTTTAGCTCCGGTGAAATTATTTATAACGAAAATTCCGGTAATTATCTGATTGATGAAAATCAGGACGGGAATACAGATTATGGTTTTGATAACCCGGATTTCAATTTTAAGGAATTCTTATCAAACATGGTTCTCCGGTGGGAATACCGGCCGGGATCATCCTTGTATGCTGTATGGTCTCAAACCAGGGAAGGAATTAATCCGGACGGTCGTTTTATTATGAATGAGGATATTCAAAATCTTTTCAGGATTTCGCCGCATAACGTTTTCCTGATCAAATTTTCATACAGGTTCAGTTTATAAATTTCAATTATTTAGAATAAAAATATTCATTTAATATTTGGCTCATGTTTAGAAATTATTTGGTTATTGCAATCCGGAATCTTCTGAAACATAAAGGATACACCTTTATAAATATAATTGGACTTGCCATTGGCTTATCCAGTGCTTTGCTGATTCTTTTATATGTTCAGGATGAATTGAGCTATGACAAATTTCACGAGAAATCAGATCAGATTTATCGTGTTTACCTGAATGGGAAAATAGCCGGTGATGAAATGATTGTTGGGGTTTCCTGCCCTCCTCTGGGATCAACGATGGTAAAAGATTACCCTGAAGTTTTAAGTTCCACCCGCTTATATACTTTTGGGGGTGACCCGGTAGTCAAATCCGGTGAAAAAAGTCAGGTAGTAAAGAATTTTTATTATGCTGATTCTACTTTCTTTGATATTTTCTCGGTAAACTTTTTGAGGGGAGAGCCCAAAAGCGCTTTAAACCGTGCTAATACCGTAGTAATTACTGAAAAGATGGCAAAAATATTTTTTGGCAAGGAAGATCCCCTGGGTAAATCCATTAAAGTTGGCAATAATCAGGAAGATTATGAAATTACAGGTGTTGTCAAAGCATTTCCTGAAAACTCCCATTTTCATTTTAATATGTTGGGATCGCTGATCACGATGAGAGATTTTGCTGATAATAATTTCTGGGTATCCAACAACAATTACACATATATTTTACTTCAAAAAGATTTCCCTGTTGAAAAGTTGCAGGAAAAACTTCCCGAAATGGTTGAAAAATATGTCGGGCCACAATTACAGATGTTCAGTAATGCCTCATTTGATGAGTTTTTACAATCCGGGAATAAATATGGTTATTATCTGCAACCAATTACAGATATCCATTTGTTTTCGGATCTTCAATATGAAATTGAACCGGGAGGAAGCATTAAAATTGTCACCATTTTTTCTGTAATTGCATTTTTCCTGATAGTTATCGCTGCCATAAATTTCATGAATCTGGCAACAGCTAAATCAGCCGGACGTGCTAAGGAAGTTGGTATCCGGAAAGTTGCCGGATCATACAAATCACAATTGATTATTCAGTTTCTTATTGAGTCTTTTATTCTGAGTCTCTTTGCTCTGTTTATTGCCCTGGTTCTGGTTGAGACTTTCTTGCCTGCTTTTAACAGGCTGGCAAATAAACATTTGCTGTTTATTTCAGGAGGTCAGTGGTCTTTCGTTCCTTTCATTCTTATCCTTTGGGTACTGGTTGGTATTCTGGCTGGAAGTTACCCCTCATTTTATCTCGCTTCTTTTCGTCCGGTAAAAGTGTTAAAAGGGGCTGTTCAAACAGGCATGAAGGGAGCCAGGATGAGGAGTGTCCTTGTTATTTTTCAGTTTGTTATAGCTATATTTTTAATCATCAGTACACTTGTTGTTTATGGCCAGATGCAATATATTGAGAAAAAAGACCTCGGTTATGATAAGAAAAACATTCTCATTATTGACCGGGCCTGGGCATTGAAAGATCAACGGAAAGCTTTTAAAGAGGAGCTTTCCCGTGAACCTTTTGTATCATCCATCAGCATGACGAACAATATGCCTTCATACCTGCATGGGAATAATGCCTTTCGGCCGGAAGGATCTACACCGGAGGAAATCAGGGCAACCAATTTTTATTATACGGATGAGAATTTTCAGAAAACACTGAATTTGGCAATGAAAGAAGGCCGGTGGTTTTCAAATGATAAACCGGGAGACTCAACTGCTGTTGTGCTAAACGAAGCAGCTGCTAAAGCTTATGGTTATACCGATCCTGTTGGCAAGCGGATATTGCAAATAGGCGGGAGAAGGGATTCAACAGATCTTCCTTTGAAAATTATAGGGGTAGTAAAGGACTTTAACTATGAGTCCTTACATCAAACCATTCAGCCTTTGATCATAGGATTCAACCGGAACCGTTTTTCCAGTTATTTTGCAATAAAAATTCAGCCGGATAACTATCAGCAGGCCATTCAATCAGTAAAGGAGAAATGGAGTGCAATTGTACCTGATCAGCCGGTTGAATATACCTTTCTGGAGGACGCACTGAAAATTAATTATAATGATAATAAAAACGAAGGGATTCTGTTTGCTGTTTTTTCTATACTGGCAATATTTATTTCCTCTTTGGGTTTACTCGGACTCGCTTCATATTCTACCGAACAACGAACGAAGGAAATTGGTGTGAGAAAGGTAATGGGTTCTTCCATATCTCAGATTGTCAGTCTATTAACAAAAGAAGTGCTGATATTGCTGGGGATTGCTTCTGTTATTTCATGGCCCCTGGCCTGGTATTTTACGAAAAACTGGCTGCAGAACTTTGCCTATCATGAAAACCCGGGAGTATTGATTTTCCTCCTTGCCTCAGTTTTGGCATCAGTGGTAGCGATCGTTACCATAAGTTTCCAGTCATATAAGGCTGCCCGGGCCAACCCGGCCGATTCATTGAGATATGAATAAACAAGTAAATGAAAAAGCCTTCAGGGAAGATGGAAATTCTTAGCTCTGAAAAAGTGTTGGGGAAAAACATGATTTATTCAATATTACCATCACTCAGTGCCTTGTATTATTTTTTCCGGTTGATGGAATAATCAGTCAGCTCAATCAGAGCTGTTCTGGCATCTGATTCCGGAAAAGTGGAAATGATTTCAATGGCCCTGTCCCTGTATTCTGTCATTTTTGTCCGGGTATATTCCATTCCTCCGTTTTCTTCAACAAAACGAATGATTGCCATGATTTTTTGATGATCCAGATTTCCGGAAGAAATCATTTTTAAAATTTTTCGCCTTTGAACTGATCCTGCCTGTTCCAGGGAATAAATCAGTGGAAGTGTGAGTTTCTTTTCTTTCAGATCATTCCCCATCGGCTTGCCAACCAATCCGTTTTTCTCATAATCAAACAGATCATCTCTAATCTGAAAAGCAATTCCGGTAAATTCTCCAAAATCTTTCATTTTATTAACCGTCGCCAAATCGGCACCAACAGAATTGGGACCAAGCTTCGTACAGGCTGCAATGAGAGTCGCAGTTTTTTTCCGGATGATATCAAAATACTCCTCTTCTTTTATATTTAATTTTCTTGACTTTTGTATCTGGTATAATTCTCCCTCCATAATTTCCTTCACCGCATCAGAAACTATTTCAAGTGTATCGTACTCCTTTTTTTCCAGGGCAATTAGTAAACCCTTTGACAGTAAATAATCACCAACCAGCACGGCAACCTTAGATTTCCAAAGAGCCTTAATTGAAAAAACACCACGTCGCTCGTATGATTCATCCACTACGTCATCATGAACCAGGGTTGTAGTATGCAGTAATTCTATCAGTGTGGCAGCCGCGTAGCTTGAATCATTGATATTACCAAACATTTTGGCTGTTAACAGTACAAACAATGGTCTCATCTGTTTCCCGCGGGTACGAATAATATAATTGGTGATAATATCCAGAAGGGCAACTTTACTTTTAACGGAATTCCTGAAAAATACATTGAATTCTTTCATCTCCTGCTTCACAGGTTCAATTATCTTATTGATCTTTGTCATAGGTAAAAGCTTAGCCAAAGATAATAAATAATGATATTTTTCAGGGTTTTCAATGCATTTCAGTTAGAATAATTTTAAATTACAGAAAATAAGCATGTATTCACAATTATAAAGAACAAAAAATGTTAGGTATTTATATATTTGCATCTGTTAATTATTCAAAGAAATAAATTTAAATGAAAGTAAAAGATTTAAATTCTGAGTTATTGGAAAATGCAGCAAATATGCTTAAGGCAATTGCACATCCAAAAAGGCTGGCTATATTAAATTATCTGGATGGTGGAAGAAAACTTTCTGTTACGGAATTACATAAATTGTTGGAGCTTGAACAATCAACAACCTCCCACCATTTGGGGATATTAAGAGATAAAGGTGTTTTGGGAGCCCGGCGGGAGGGAAAAAACACCTTCTATTATCTTAAACACGATAACCTTACCAGAATTATTGAATGCGTTAGCCGTTGCGTTTAGGTTATAGCTCAGAAGAGGCAATTTTTAGTTTTATAAAACAATACACATATCTTTGTTGAAAATTAATAAAGGATACGATGGCAAAAATACGTGTAACAAAAGAGTTTTCTTTTGAAATGGCTCATGCCCTGTGGAATTATGACGGGCCCTGTAAAAATATCCACGGTCATTCCTATAAATTATTCATTACGGTAAGCGGAGAACCGCTGGCAGATCAAAATGATCCGAAAAATGGCATGGTTATCGATTTTGGTACCCTGAAGCGGATTGTTAACAAACATATAGTAAGCAGGTTCGATCATACCGTGGTGGTCTGCAGGGATGCTCCTCATCATTTGTTAAAAAACATCGATCAGATGTTTGAAAAATACGAAGCGACGGATTATCAACCAACCTGTGAAAATATGGTTGTTGCTTTTGCAGAGATCCTTAAACCCAGATTACCCGGAGAAGTAAGTTTATTCAGTATTAAGCTCCACGAAACAGAAACCTCTTTTGCCGAATGGTTCGCTTCAGATAATGCAGGATAGTGGCTATTCCCGATGAATTTTATTATCTTCAACCCCGGGTTAATTTATTGAGGGGCAGTGATGACAGAATACCTAATGTCAAATCATATTTAAGTTGTCATTTCGAACCTGAGGTACGATGGTGAGAAATCTGTTTAAATGAATGATTTCTCAGTCATACTTCCTGTGAAATGACAAATTGTTATGCCGGAATATATTTGACATAACACCAGGTAAAACCTTCAATATTAACTCATAAATAGTTAATTACCTGAAAAAATACAGTTACTATGAACCAAGAATTTGATATGGAAGAAAATAAACGACTTTTTTTACTGGATGCCTATGCCCTGATTTTCCGGGCATATTTTGCATTTATCCGGAACCCCAGGATTAATTCAAAAGGATTGAATACGTCGGCAATTTTTGGTTTTGTCAATTCACTGGAAGATATTCTAAATAATGAAAATCCTTCACATATAGCGGTTGTTTTTGACCCTCCGGGGCCTAATTTCCGGCATAAAATGTATCCTGAATATAAAGCCAACCGGGAATCCACACCTGAGGATATAAAGCTGGCCATACCCTATATAAAAGAGATCATTGAGGCATTTCAGATCCCTGTTGTGGAGGTGCCCGGATACGAAGCGGATGATGTGATTGGGACTCTTGCCAGAAAGGCTGCGGAGAAGAGTTTCGATGTATTTATGGTTACTCCGGATAAGGATTTTACACAGCTGGTTTCAGATCATGTATATATGCTGAAGCCGGCAAAAGGCGGGAATAAGGCCGAGGTCTGGCGAAAAGAGGAAGTACAGGAGAATTTTTTGGTGGAAGAACCTGCCCAGGTGATTGATGTGCTCGCCCTTTGGGGAGATGCCGCCGATAATATTCCCGGAGCCCCCGGAATAGGTGAGAAAACTTCAAAAAAACTGATCAAAGAATTCGGAAGTGTTGAGAATTTATTTCAGAATATTGATTCCCTCAAAGGAAAGCAAAAGGAAAATATTGAAAACAATAAGGATCAAATCCTGCTTTCAAAGGAGCTGGTTACCATTGATCAGAATGTGAATGTTCCTGTCCGGGATTTTGATGAATTTAAAAGACGGGAAGTAGATCTCGGAAAATTAAATTCCATATTTAATGAACTGGAATTCAGAACTTTGATGCAGCGACTCAGATCCCGGTATGAAAAAGGAACGGAAGTCCGGGAAGCCGTACAGACTTCATTGTTCGGGGATGACAGTTTTGCGACCCAGGAAAGTACTTCTTCGGGTTTAGCAGACATAACTCAGGTGAAACACAATTATAAATTGCTGGATACACGAATCCTGAGAAAAGAATTATTGGCAAAGTTGCAGGACCTTAAAGAGTTTTGTTTTGATACGGAAACAACCGGACTGGATGTATTAAATGATGAAATCGTAGGCTTGGCATTTTCTTTTGAATCCCATGTAGCTTATTATGTACCGGTACCTGCAGGTTACGAACGTGCAAAACCAGTGCTTGAGGAGTTCTCCAAAGTTTTTGAAAATGAAAATATCCGGAAAATTGGTCAGAATATTAAGTATGATATTCATCTCCTGGAGAATTACGGAATCAAAGTACAGGGACCTTTATTTGATACCATGATTGCACATTACCTGATTGAACCTGACCAAAGACACAATCTGACCTATCTTTCTGAGGTCTATTTGCAGTACAAACCGGTGGAAATTGAAACCCTGATTGGGAAAAAAGGAAAAGGACAAAAAAGTATGAAGGACGTTCCGCTGGAAGAAATAAAAGAATATGCAGCGGAGGATGCCGATCTTACCTGGCAACTAAAAGATATTCTTGAAAGTAAACTGAAGGAAAAAGCCCTGGATGGTCTGGCTGAAAAACTGGAAATGCCACTGATTCCCGTTTTGGTAAACCTGGAAAGAGCCGGGGTTAAGCTGGATACAGAATCTTTGCGTCATTTTGCAGGAATCCTGAATAATGAAATATATAATATAGAAAACGAAATATATGACCTTGCGGGAGTAGAGTTTAATATTTCCTCACCAAAACAACTTGGAGAAATCCTTTTTGAAAGGTTGAAAGTATCAGATGGTGCTAAAAAGACGAAAACCAAACAATATTCCACCGGTGAGGAGGTGCTGGTTAAGCTAAAGGACAAGCATGAAATAGTAGCAAAAGTACTGGAATACAGGTCGCTGAAAAAACTTGTGTCAACTTATGTGGAAGCTCTTCCAAAGCTGGTAAATAAAAAAACCGGACGATTGCATACCAGTTTCAATCAGGCAGTGGCGGCAACCGGCCGCTTGAGTTCGGCAAATCCGAATTTGCAAAATATCCCCATACGGGAGGAAAAAGGCAGAGAAATCCGGAAAGCTTTTATTCCCTCGGGGAAAGATTATAAAATCCTCTCGGCAGATTATTCCCAGATTGAATTACGACTGATGGCTCATTTAAGTGAGGATAAAGCAATGATCGCAGCTTTTCAGCAAGATGAAGACATTCATACAGCAACTGCGGCAAAAATTTACAATGCTGCCCCCGGGGATGTAACCAGGGAAATGAGAAGCCGGGCAAAAACAGCTAATTTTGGCATTATTTACGGTATCTCCTCTTTCGGGCTTTCCCAGCGTTTGGAAATTTCCCGTTCCGATGCACATACATTGATCGAAGGTTATTTTAAAACCTATCCCGGTGTGAAGGAATATATGGATAAAAGTATTGCGATAGCACGGGAAAAAGGTTATGTGGAAACCATAATGGGCAGACGCCGGAACTTAAGTGATATCAATTCCAGGAATGGTGTGGTAAGGAGCATGGCGGAACGAAATGCCATAAATGCCCCGATTCAGGGCTCTGCAGCAGATATTATCAAGCTGGCAATGATCAGGGTTTATGATTTTATGAAAGCAAGAAATTTTAAATCAAAAATGATCCTGCAGGTACATGATGAACTGGTTTTTGATATTTATAAACCGGAACTGGATGAAATAAAAGACCGGGCCATTCGTGAAATGGAACAGGTC
>JANTGF010000066.1 GCA_024763075.1 Bacteroidales bacterium
CTGAAAAAAAAATTAAGAAAATGCCTTGAAATTATGCATTCATCATGGAATGTGAAGTCGATGTTTTCTTGTGGTAACGGGTTAATTTTATATTTTTGTAAATATTTTCATTTAAAGATTATGCATGTTTCTTGAAAGCCTTTCCCTGATAAATTTCAAAAATTATCCGCAGGCAGATTTTAGTTTTACTGAAAAACTGAATTGCTTTGTAGGAGATAACGGGATGGGAAAGACCAATCTTCTGGATGCGATTCATTACCTTTCTCTTACGAAAAGTTTTTTTAACTCTATTGATAGTCAGAATATTAAGTATGATGAGCCCTTTTTCATGATCCAGGGGAAAATCAGGGTTGACGGAAAACTTCTCACGGTTGGCTGTACGGTTCAGAGAAACAGGAAGAAAAAGTTTAACCTGAACAAGAAGGAGTATAAAAAGCTGGCTGATCATATCGGATTGTTTCCGGTAGTAATGATCTCACCTTCTGATGCTGCCCTCGTACTTTCCGGAAGTGAGGAAAGAAGAAAATTTATTGATGCAGTGATCTCGCAATATGATAAGACTTACCTCGAAGATCTCATTTATTATAACAGAGCTCTTTCCCAAAGAAATAAATTATTGAAATCTTTTTTTAAAGAGGGTAGGTTCGATCCGAAATCATTGAGCCTCTGGGATGAGCAATTGATTCCCAGAGGAAATAGGATATTTGACAAAAGAGTTGAGTTTATTCAGAACCTCAGGCCTAAATTCCAGTATTACTATAAGAATATTTCTCTGGGTAAGGAAAAAGTTGGATTGAAGTATAAATCGCAATTGCTGGAGGCTGACTTTCGTGAAATATTGCGTGGAAATATGGAAAAAGACGGAATACTTCAATACACCACTGCCGGTATTCACCGGGATGATCTGGAGTTGCAGTTAGATGGCCATCCCATTAAAAAATTTGGCTCACAAGGGCAGCAAAAGACCTATCTGGTTTCTCTTAAGTTTGCAAAATTTGATTTTATAAGGGAGTTAACAGGAAAGAAACCGGTTTTATTACTGGATGATGTTTTTGATAAATTTGATTCAAAACGTGTAAAACAAATCATCGATATAATCTCCCGGTCAGATTTCGGACAAATATTTATAACGGATACCAGTCAGAAACGCCTGGAAAATATTTTTGAGCAGGTAGATGCAGAATATAAAGTTTTCAGAATCAGAAATGGTTCGGTTGAAAAGAATGTGTGAGAAATTTGTATTTTTTTAGATGAGAAGAAGCAAAACACATAACATTGGTGATGTTATAAGGGCCTATCTTACAGATGCCGGTCTTGACCGGAAACTTAAAGAGGTTGACCTGATTCAAAGTTGGGAGGAGATTGTCGGAACCATGATATCCAACCGGACAAAAAAGATTGAGATCAGGGATGGAACATTGTTTGTTTACCTGCAATCCTCTGTGGTAAAAAATGAGTTGATGATGCTGCGGGAACCCCTGAAAGAAGCACTGAATAAAAAGGCCGGTGAAGAACTGATCCGGGAGATTGTTCTGAAATAATGAGCTTCGCTGTCATTTGTTGTAAATATGTATGTTGTTATATGTTTTAATTGCACATTACTATGCATATCCACTATTTTGTATAATTTTGCTATAATACGTAACGTCTTAAAATGAAGAAAGTTATAATTGCAATTGTATTGTTTGGAACAGTTTTGGTTTCATGCAATACTATCCCTGAGAACAAACCAAATATCCTGTTGGTAATGAGCGATGATCTTGGCTGGCGTGATTTATCCTGTTTTGGTGATGAGTATGTACAAACACCCAATATTGATCGCTTAGCCAAAGAAGGAAAAAAACTAACGCAATATTATGCTGCTTCTGCTGTATGTACACCAACCCGTGCTTCGGTATTGACCGGAAAGTATCCGCTTCGGTTCAATATCCGGAAACATTTTACTGACCGCGGAGAATATTTACCTGTATGCAACACCATTCCGAAACTGTTAAAAAAGGCAGGATATCAAACAGCACATATTGGCAAATGGCATCTCGGGGGATTACGCGAAAAGGACTTTAATTCGCGTGATAGTGTGCCCGGACCACATGAGCATGGTTTCGATCATTATCTTACCCAACTGGAACAACAACCCATCAGGGGGCAAATGGCACGTAAACGTGTTTTATACCGTGAAGGTGGCAAGTGCCTTGCCAGGGATGATGCAACTGTCGGACCAGACGATTCTTATTATAATATGTATTTAACAGATATTTTTGGCGAGGAGACGATACGTTTGATAAATAAATTTCACAAAACCTCAAAGCCTTTTTTCATCAATCTATGGTGGCTGGCTCCTCATACACCTTACGAACCAGCCCCGGAACAACAGTGGAGTCAAACAGCGGCTGATAGTATCACGTATGATCAGCATTGTTTCCGTTCGATGGTTGCCCGTATGGATTATCAATTCGGAAAAATATTAAAAACGCTGGAAGAAGCTGGAATTACTGATAACACACTCATTATTTTTGTCAGTGATAACGGTGGCGCTTATGAATCAAATATTGGCAGGCTCAAAGGCGGGAAAACCGATCTTCACGAAGGAGGCATTCGGGTTCCGTTTTTGGTGCGTTATCCCGGGCACATTAAGCCCGGAACCGTATCTTCTGAATTTTGTCATTCAACCGATTTGCTCCCCACTATTTGTGCGGCTGCCGGTGTATCTTTGCCTGCGGATGATTGTTTTGACGGAGTTAACATTCTTCCGTTCTTAATCGATGAAACAAAATATCCCGACCACGGAACCGTATTTTGGCAGATGGACTTATATCGTCATCTGCAACGGCATTATCCGAAACCAAAACCTTACGCAACGGAAATAGTACGTAAAGGAAACTGGAAAATGCTTGCGCTCTATGGTAAACCTGTAGAGTTATATGATATTGAAGCAGATATTTTAGAACAGAAGAATTTGCTTTATGAAAAAGCTGAGATTATAGAATCTTTGCGGAAAGAATTAAATATTTGGTTAGCTCAACCGCGGCAACAATTTGGTCAAGCCAACTAAAGTATCATTACATAGCATAGGAGGTATAAATGTTCAGCCATAATTCTGATACCATGGCAAATTTCAACAGCAAAACATATACGACCATGATTGCAATTGTTGTCGCAATTGCCGGGCTTTTATTTGGCTTTGACTGGGCGGTTATTTCTGGAACAGTTACATACATTGAAAAGTATTTTTCGTTAACCAAAGAAATGGATCCCAGCTGGGGCCCATTTCTGCTTGGAGTGGCAGTTAGCAGCGCCTTGTTCGGCTGTATCATTGGGGTTAGTTTCTCCGGTATATTCACCGATCGTTACGGACGAAAAAAAGTATTGATTGCGGCTGGGTTGCTTTTTGTCGTTTCCGCTATCTTCACGGCCTTGCCGAAAGAGCTCTGGCAGTTTGTGCTGGCTCGCCTTCTCGGCGGTGCGGCCATCGGCCTTTCAAGTCCGGTAGCGCCAATGTACATTGCCGAGATCGCGCCGGAAAAACAACGGGGCGCACTCGTTACTCTAAATCAGTTGTTCATCACGCTGGGCATTGTTTTGGCTTACTTGTGTGATTGGTTGATCGCCGGTTTGGGCAATGAGGCCTGGGGAGTGGCCGAGGGCTGGCGTTGGATGTTCGTTTCTGAAGTGCTGCCGGCGACACTTTTTGTTATAGCCCTGTTGTTCATTCCGGAAAGCCCGAGATGGTTGGCAAAGGAAGGTCGCTGGAAACAGGCGAAGCAGATTTTGACTCGTATCGGTGGACGTGAACATGCCTCGCGGGAAATCCCGAACATCCAAAAGGCCCTGTCCCAAGAAGAAGGAACCCTAAGCGAGTTGCTCCGTCCGGGCCTTCGAACAGCACTTATCATCGGATTGGGAATTATGATATTCTCACAGATTACCGGTAATTTTGCCGTGTTTACATACACTCCCAAGCTGATGCAACAAATGGGTTTTGAAAGCGCCAATACAGCTCTGCTGGCTATGGTAATGGTTGGAGTTGTTAATTTCATAGCTACGTTTATCACTATTTTAACCATTGATCGGCTGGGTCGGCGGCCGCTATTAATTTTTACAGCTATGCTTATGAGTTTGTGTATGGGAATGGTGGCTTTAAGTCTTGGGACAGAAATTTTTTCGCCTGTAGTTCTTTTGGGTTGGTTGCTTGGTTTTGTGGTTTGCTACGCCGTGGGTGTTGGACCGGGCGCATGGTTAATCCTTTCAGAGATTTTTCCAACACATTTGCGAGGTCGGGCTATGTCGATTTGTACATTATCACTTTGGATTGTCAATTTTCTGACCACTCTCATCTTTCCGGTGCTCTGGGACTTTACAGACTCGGGTACGATCTGGTTTTTTTCCTTTACAAGCGCGGCTATGGCCCTGTTTGTCTGGAAAATGATTCCGGAAACAAAGGGATTATCACTCGAAACCATTGAAGCAATGTGGAGACAGAAGGCCGACATTAAAAAACATAAAGATATTTCGCCAGATTTACTTTTAAAGGGGAAGAGGGGTAATGTATGACATCAAGAGAACGTTTGCTGACAGCAGTGCGGGGAGGTATTCCTGATCAGTTGCCTGTAACACTATTCATCCAGGACCAGGGACATTTCCTTACCCAGGTTTATCCGGATGTTGACCCATGGGACTATGAGCAGAATCAATCCAATGTTATTGAAATCCAGAAACAGTTGGGACTGGACGTCTTTGTACGAATGCTTTTTGGCCTTAACGATCCGTTATCTATTCACATGGGCGGTCTGAATGTCTCCCGATCCGCTGAAAATTGGGAAGTGACAACAGAGTTCCAAATACATGACAGGTCACGCATTGAACGATCGACCATTCGAACGCCGGACGGCACACTCTCTCAGGAAATGAGATATGAAGAGATGCGCCCCGGAACGTTTATTTATTCCTGTACCAGGAAACCAATAAAGAATCCGGCCGATCTGGATGTTGCCGTTAAGTACGAACCATCTATGCCGGAATCATGGCCTGCTGAAGCAAAGGAAAAGGTTGCAAAATTGAAAGCCAGGCTTGGCGACGATGGCATCCTTGGTTCATGGAGTCCTCATGGTCCTTTCAACAACGCTTCTTTATTAATTGATCTGGACATACTATACTCATTGTTCCTCAACGATTTTACTTTTTATGACAAGCTAATGCTTTTTGCAATGGATCGCATACTCGATTACACGCGGGCCATCGATGAGGCCGGCGTGGACATACACTGCGTTGGGGGGAACGTGCCGGGCGGCTTTCTGGGGAAACAATGCTATGATAAGTACATCCTGCCGTATGAAAAACGCTACATCGATTTTGTTCAGCAGAACGGCACACCGGCTATTTATCACAACTGCGGTCAGATCATGGCTCTCGTCGAATCATACAAAGTCCTTGGATCAAAAGTTGTGGAACCGTTCTCACCACATCCGTTGGGCGATGCAGACCTGGCAGCGGCTAAGCGTATGGTTGCCGGCAAATATGCTATGATAGGCAATATTGACCAGGTAAACGTGCTGCAAAAAGGCTCCGTTAAACTGGTCAGACAAAAAACCGAAGAAGCTGTACAAATCGGTAAACCGGAGGGTGGATTTATTCTCCAATCAGCTGATTTTCTTGAATACGGCACTCCTTTAGAGAACCTGCAAGCTTATGTAGATACAGCCCGTCAAATGGGCACATATTAAACTAAAAAGGCAAAACAATGAAAATATTAGCAAGCATTGCATTATATATCCTGATATTTGCTCAATTAGTTATAGGGCAACAAAGCAAAACGTTTAAAAACGCAAAGTTTTCATTTTATGAAAACATTCTTACCGTTTCAACAGGAAAGGTTCAAAGGCAATGGAAGTGGACGGGTCATGGGTTTCTTACCATCAGCTATAAGAACCTGACTACCGGGAAAGAATGGGCAGTAGTATCTCCTGACCATACAGCGGATTGGGATCTGCCAAAAAAGATTGGAAAAGAATCAGTTGCAGAGTTGCTATCAGTTAATTGCATCGAATCGGATGATGAAAATTTCACTTCATCACACTTACTGGTAACAGCACATATTAGATATGATAGTGAACTAGAGGTTCAATATTTAATCAGAGTTTATCCCGATGCCCCTGGAATCAGGACTGCTTTGAGTGTAAGAGCCCTCCCGTCTTTTTCACCGGATGGTGTCCCGGCTGAGATGTCAACCTATAATTACTACGGATCCCGGCAGCCGGTAAAGATTGCCCGGTGTGAATATATCCCGGTTGATTTTTCTCAACCCAACCAACGCCGGTATTGGGGGATATATAACGATCCCGGAAACCGTGTAAATACCAAAGATATGGTTCAGGAAAAAGTAATAAAAGGATGGCCGCTTTTTCAGGATGAACAGATCACATGGGCAAATGGTCTGTCAATCGAATCGAAGGGCGAAGGACTGATCTTAGTTAAAGAATCAAATAAAACCGTCAACAAATACGGGTATCAGACAGGTGCTTTTTATTGCACACCGAAAGGTGTGGAAGTTACAGGCTGGGGATTAAAACCAAATGAGATTACTTCGGAGTTTCGGAGAACCTGGGCAACCTGGTCAATTCTGTTTTCCGGGAATGAGAATGAAATGGAGTTGGCATTAAAACAGTTTGACCGGATACGTTACCCGATACATATTAAAAGGGATATGCATATCCTGATAGATACCTGGGGCAGCGATTTTCAGAATGGAGATTACAATAAAATTTTCGGGAGAGAAAACTCAAGCTTTCCGGTGGTATCAAATGAGATCATTTCTGCATCTGGTTTGGGAATTGACATTGTAAGAATTGATGACGGCTGGCAGGACGGTTCCACTTTGAGCGAAGGTTCCTGGCATCCCAATACGAAAGTTGGCTATGCTCCTCACTGGGAAAAGATCAAAGCACTTTCTTCAAAGTACGGTGTAAGGATCGGCCTTTGGGCCGCGGTCAGGTTCATTACAGAGGATGAGCTATTAACCAACCAGAAGGAACTGAATGTAGCCACCTGGAAGTTTGATTTTGATAAACTCAACGACTGGGATTCATTTCATTCGCGCATGAAAGAGATACGCGATTTTATGATAAAATCGAACTACAGCACACAAGTTTCGTGGTGCCCTGAATATGATGACCAACGGTACGGCTGGTACAGTGAAGCACGCGAGTATGGCCCCATGTATTTTCAAAATATTCAAAACAACCTGCCGCATCATATTGTTTATGTCCCCTACATCACCCTCAGGCATCACTGGATGATGTCGAGATTTTATAACATGAACGATCTTCAATGCCATTGGCAAAATCCTTCCCGCACAAACCCTGCTTTTTCCGATGCATATATGCACAGTCAGTCTTACGCTGCAATGTCTGCTTTCATGGGGGCACCCTCATGTTTTATGCTTACGCAATTACTGAAACCGGAAGAAAAAGAAGAGCTGAAAAAGATCATCGGGATTTATAAAGATCATCGAAAGGAAATATTCGGGTCATTTGTTTTCCCGATTGGAGATGAACCTGATAATGCTTCATGGAGCGGTTTTCAAATGTATCATCCCGATAAAAAATTTGGCTATCTGATGGTTTTCAGGGAACTTCATAACGGGGAATCTTCAAAAAAAATAAAACTGAGATTTTTAAAAAACTGTGACCTGACCATCATTAATCTGGAGCATCCTGACAATGCTGTGGAAAAACATATCGGACAAGATGGGCTGATCAACCTGTCCATTCCACAACCTGCAGATTATCTTTTTATCAGATATGAAATGGCATTAACCCGGAAAATTAGCTTCCGCTGACTGCGTTCGCATAAAGCTTTAGCGCATCGCCTACGACAAGCCTATGGCGGCCGATGGGTTGCGAAGCTCATCCCTTTGGTCTTCGGTTCACAAATTTTCTTACAATTAAGTTTTACCAATAAATTTGAGGTTTTAATATACCCCAAATTTGGTTCCGATTTGGCGGGATCCATACAGTTCACTTCATTTCTGAATGAAATAATGCGGGTTTATAATTTACCTTAATTAAATTTCGTTTCAACTCATTTTGCAATTTAACTGGTATAAGCTGCAAAATTGAAGATTCAAGGAAAGATAAGTGCAATTACGGGGATGTTTACTGCTGTTTTCATCCGTTCAATTCGCTTAATACACCGGAGCTGTTAGTAATTGCAGATACTACAATGGCTTAAGAAGCCTTTTCAGGCCGGTTTTATTAATTCTTTTTATATCAGCCGGGTATTTAAAGAAGAATTCAGCTATTCACCCCTTGCAATATCCAAATATATGACTATAAGTTACTTATAGGCATTTCCCTTATTCTAAATGCAATAATAGTACATGCACTTTTCATGTGTGCTTAAATAGTACTGTGTTTTGACGAAATAATCCGATCCCATTATTTACGAATGCTGTAAGATTGCAGGAAAAGTTCATTTTCAATTTTATGACTGGAATGACATAAATGCGGTGTAAAAATGTTTTACTCACGATCATTAGCAGTATTATTCAAAATAAAAACTCAAAATAATGAAAACATCAGTAATCAATGCAACAGCAATTGAAGAATTTAAGAACAGATTACGCGGGGAACTCATTCTTCCGGATGATCCCGGGTATGACGAAGCCCGTAAAGTTTATAACGGGATGATTGATAAACGGCCGGCCATGATTGCCAAATGTATGGATGTTACCGACATAATCACCGCCGTAAATTTCGGACATGATAATGATCTGCTGGTTTCAGTTCGCGGAGGTGGGCATAATGCTGGTGGACTGGGCATTTGTGATAATGGCCTGGTCATTGACCTGTCACAGATTCGTTATACTTATGTGGACACAAAGGCAAAAACCATTCGCGTTGGCCCCGGATGCCAGTGGGGAGATGTGGACCATGCAGGTCATGCCTACGGGCTGACAGTTCCTGCCGGAATCATTTCGACGACTGGCGTAGCCGGACTGACACTAGGTGGTGGGCTGGGATATCTGACACCAAAATACGGCTTGACCATTGATAACCTGATCGGAGCCGAACTGGTACTTGCCGACGGTACTGTGGTTACGGCCAGTGCTACGGAAAATGAAGACCTATTCTGGGCGATAAGGGGAGGAGGTGGTAACTTCGGAATCGTCACTTCTTTCCTTTTTAAGGCAAATCCTGTACATACGATCATTGGTGGTCCAACGCTTTGGAATATGGAGCACGCGGAAAAGATACTGAAATGGTACCGTAGTTTTATCCTGGAATCTCCCGATGAGCTCTATGGCTTTTTTGCCCTGCTAACCGTACCAGGTCCTCCCTTCCCTGAAGAACTTCATGGCAGAAAAATGTGTGGTGTCATCTGGAATTACACAGGCGACCCGGAAAAATTTGATGAAATATTTAAGCCAGTGTTAGAAATGAAACCAGATTTTGAATATGTTGGACCTATGCCTTTCCCTGCTCTAAACAGCATGTTCGACCAGTATTATCCCTCCGGGCTGCAATGGTACTGGCGGGCTGATTTTATCAATGAAATTCCTGATGAAGCTGTTGCCGAACATGTAAAATTTGGTGAAAACCTGCCCACTCCTCATTCAACCATGCATTTGTATCCGATTACCGGTGCTGCACAGAAAGTCAGTAATGATGAAACACCATGGGCTTACCGCAGTGCCAACTGGTCGCAGGTAATTGTGGGAGTAGACCCCGATCCTGCCAACAAGAAAAAGATCACCAGGTGGACAAAAGATTATTATGATGCTATACATCCCTACTCTGCCGGAGGAGCTTATGTCAACTTTATGATGGAAGAAGGACAGGTCCGGGTGAAAGCGAGTTACGGAAGAAATTTTGACCGGCTGGTAGAGATCAAACGCAAATATGACCCTGATAATTTTTTCAGAGTAAATCAGAATATCAATCCTAACGGCAGTAATTAAAATTTTATAAAAAATGAATCTATTACAATTTACTTAAATTTTTAACACTTAAATTTTATTATTATGAAAACAAAAATGACATTAACAGGTATAAAAATTATTAAAATGTTTTTATTCGTAGCCATCGTATTTTCAATGACTACAGCGAGTGCACAAAATTCATCGGAGCAGCCGACATTATTTGAACGACTTGGAGGGACGGAAGGAATTTCTTCCATTGTTGATGATGTAGTGGCAGCCCACCTGGAAAACCCTGCAATCAAGGCTATATTTATACCATACAAGGATCAGCCTGAACGACTGGCACAAATAAAAAAACATTTGGTTGATTTCTTTAGTGCCGGTAGTGGCGGACCTGTAACTTATACCGGCAGAGATATGCCAACAACCCATAGAGGAATGAATATCAGTCCGGCTGAATATATGGCCGTTATGGATGATATTATGATGGTATTAGGCCAGCACAAAATTGATGATCAATCGAGAAAAGATGTGCTTTTTATTCTTTGGTCGTTAAAAGGAACGATTATGGGGCAGTAAGTTTTAAATGGGTTATTAGCTTTGCTGTCATTAGTAGTCATTAGCTTCACTGTCATTAGTAGTTATTAGCTTCGCTGTCATTAATGGTCATTAGTTTCACTGTCATTAGTAGTTATTAGCTTTGCTGTTATTAATGGTTATTAGCTTCGCTGTCATTAATGGTTATTAGCTTTGCTGTCATTAGTAGTTATTAGCTTTGCTGTTATTAATGGTTATTAGTTTCACTGTCATTAATGGTTATTAGCTTTGCTGTCATTAATGGTCATTAGTTTCACTGTCATTAGTAGTTATTAGCTTCGCTGTCATTAGTAGTTTATAACTTTGTAATAAAAACCATTAATAACCATTAATAACCATTGAATTACCACTGAATGACCATTAATGACCATAGAATGACCATTAATAACCAGTGAATTACAACTGACTCAGCATATAAACTGCAAAAGAAGCCAGCCAGTGTTCTCCTTCATAATTACCGGAGGCAATGAAGGGTAGTGTTGCATTTGCATGTTCCACAGCCGATTGATAAAGAATTTGTTTATCCGGGTTATTTTCAGGAAGTGTTTTGGAAATACGGAACATGCACCATGCTCTGCTTAGGTTCAGGCCATCCAGGTGAACGATTTTCGGATCACTCCGGTCAGAAACAGGTATGGGATGTAAAAGGTTCTCCGGTCTTTCCCATTCTATTCCGGGCAGAAATTTATTGAACCAGTTATTGAATTCTTCAGCAGGAAGTACCCTGCTCATCAAATCTGCTTCCATTAATGAAGGAGACAGGAAGTCATCACCATCCGGTTCCCATGCTGCTGCACTGTTTTCATCTTCCATATAATAGTCTTTAGCTCTGCTGAGTAACAGATCTTTTAATTCTTCTCTTTCAGCAACCATGGCATAATCAAGGGCAAATGAAATGCCAAATGCCGTATTCGGATGCACTCCCCGTCGTATGGGGAATTCCTGTTTTGGAAGAAAGAATATGTAGCGTTCTTCAATGGCATTTGCAAGCGGTTGCAGATTTTCAAGCCACTCACTTCCCTGTTTATCATTCCATGTATAAAGCTCTGCTGTCAGCTTCAGTAACCAGGACCAACCGTAGGTTCGTTCAAATGAGGCCCGGTTCGACTGATGCAAATATTCTACTTCTTTTAGAATATTTTCTTTTGATAAATTCTGTGATAAGGCTGTTCTTATCTTCTCATTTTCCGGTATATCCGGAAAGCTTTTCAGTAACTTAACAAGCATCCAATGCCCATGAACGGAAGAGTGCCAGTCAAAGCATCCATAGAAACAGGGGTGAAGTTCTTTGGGACTTTGGACCTCTGAGGCATCATTCATAACATGTGAAAGTTTGTTTGGATACTCCCGCTGAATGCAGTTCAGGGCAATTTGTGCAAAATTTGAGGCAGTTTCCTTTGTAAGGTCCGGAATGTTCGCTAATTCACTTTTGTCAGTGGTTTGTTCCTTTTTGGAATTGCTACATGATGGAAAAACCAGGAGGAATAAAGAATACAGAATTGAGATTTTGAGTAAAGTTTTCATAAGTTAGTATATTAGTTATCTATTTGATATTGTGTAAATTGGATTTGACATTTCCGATAGCCATTGGAACTACCAAAACATTCTCGTTTTATTCCTTTACCGTGGGTTCACACCTATTGTTGTTAGAAATTTCCCCGATGGGCTTTTTAACATTTCCTTTTGTAGCTGACCCTTTAAAATTATTATTTCAGTAATCCGAGTTTAATAAGTATATAATTATGCTATAATCTTAATAATCTATAGATTACAACGAAAAGATGTAATCAGAATTAATATATTTCGTCCTCCAGCCGGACAGGCTTTTACTTTTTTCCTTGATGAAAAAAGTAAACAAAAAAATCAAGCCCCGAAGGGATGCCAATGGCAAAAATTTAATCCTTCCCTCCACGTCCCACCGCTGGCCCGGGCCAAATTTTCCTGCCACCGCACTTTAAAATCAGCGAAATTATCGGTACCTAATCAAAATATACATGTGCTTTTGTAGCTGTTACTTTAAATTTATTATTCCAGCGATCCGGGTTTCGTAAGTTTATATTTTAGTTATCTATTTGATATTGTGCAAGTTGGTCTTGGTATTTCCGATAGCCACGGGAACCACCAAAACTGATTCTGCTTCTCTGCTTTTCCGGCCGTTTTGCATCGGGTTACAAATATTTTGCTCCTGGTGTTAAGTCTCATATATTTTGGTCTTACAATTTGTCATTTCAAACGAAGTTTGACTGAGAAATCTTTCAATTGAAGCAGATTTCTCATCTTCGTACCTGAGATAAGAAATGACAGACAAAATATGACCTGACAATAGGAACTTATATAATTTATTTTCCTAAGTGACGAAATTATATGTATGGGTATTTCATCAGTATTTTAATTTTTTCTAAATTCTTCTTTTAGCAACATTTTACCAAATTTTATTAAAATTTATATTATTGTAAATCACCAGTTTATGGGTTTTTTATTGTGCTCAGTGAGGTATTGATTTGTCCTGCTGAAATGATGATTTCCAAAGAAACCCCGGCTGGCTGAAAGGGGGGAGGGGTGAACCGAATCCAGAACCAGGTGTTTTTCACGGTCAACAAAAGCAGCTTTTCTTTGAGCATAGGCACCCCATAGAAGAAATACAATGTTTTCTTTCTCCTCTGCGATTTTATGGATCACTGCATCGGTAAATTGTTCCCAGCCTTTATTCTGGTGTGAGCCGGCCTGATGAGCCCTGACGGTAAGTGTGGCATTCAGCAACAGAACACCTTGGTCAGCCCAGCGTTCCAGGTTGCCATTTTTGGGAACAGGCACTCCAGTATCCTTTTGAATTTCCTTGAAAATATTGATCAGACTGGGAGGAAAGGGGACACCGTCATTTACGGAGAAGCATAGTCCATGTGCCTGATTGGGCCCGTGGTAGGGGTCCTGTCCCAGGATTACAACTTTCAGGTCATTAAAAGCACAATGATCAAAAGCATTGAATATTTTTGGTCCGGGCGGATATATTGTATGTCTTTTATATTCGTTTTTTACAAAATCCACCAGTCTAATAAAATAATCTTTATCAAATTCTTCTTTGAGCCTTGATTTCCAGCTTTCTTCAATTTTTACATCCATTTTTTTCAGGCTTTAGATACTCCAATTCCGTTTTCCTGAGGCATTTCCCAGTGTCCGTCAATGAATTTTGCCCCTTTAAAAGGGTCATTGCTGATCAGTAGATTACCATCCAGATCGAGCCATCGGGCAACAGGCTGAAGTTGTACGGCTGCACTAATGGCAACAGAAGATTCTATCATACATCCGATCATGATGTCCATTCCCAGGGCTTTGGCAATTATTGCCATTTTGTATCCGTCAATCAGACCTCCTGATTTCATTAATTTAAGATTAATCCCATCGTATGCTTCTGCCAGCTTGGGTATATCATCAGAGGTATGAACTGCTTCATCGGCAACAATGGGAAGTTCTGATCTTTCTTTCACCCATTTTGTTTCTTTTAGCATTTGAACGGGCATGGGTTGTTCAATCATTTCAACGCCCTGTTTTGCCATCCAGTCAATCTTCTTTATTGCCTCTTCTTTATCCTTCCATCCCTCATTAATATCCACGCGAATGGGTTTGTCCGTAGCTGAACGGATTATTTTAATCACCTCTTCATCTCTGTCATTAGTGAGTTTTACTTTAATAATATGATATGGGGCAGCTTCTTTTACTTTTTGTTTCATGATTTCCGGCTTGTCCCTGCCAATGGAGAAAGAAGTGTCAATCTCTTTTCCCGGATTCAGCCCGTAAAAACTGTGAAGCGGAACCTGAAGTTTTTTCCCAATCCAATCCATAAGGGCAATGTCAAGGGCTGCTTTTGCAGGGGCCAGTCCGGGGACAATTTGATTCGCTTTTTCAGGGAGGTCATAAAATTCAAAAGGATGAATTTTTTTGTAGAGAGGAATCAATTGCTTTAGTTCCCGGATTGTTCTTTCGGCATTCTGTCCGGCTGCCGTCATATGACCTGCCTCACCTGTGCCAGTGATGCCATCCCTTTCATAATACACAAATACATTTTCTTTGAATTTGGCGGTACCACGCGTGATGGTCCAGTCATGCCAAAGATTAAGTTTGATTTTTTCAAATCGAATAACCGGAACTGAAGTTTGTGGTTTGTGTTGATTCTCCTGATTCCCGGATGCAGGAATGTCCGGGAAAAAAGGGCTGATGCCGGCTAATCCTGCGAGTGAAATAAACTGTTTTCGATTCATTTCTTTTATGCTAGAGTTATCTCTAACAAAGATAAGGGGGATTCAGAAGATTCCAATTTTATTATTAGGATATTTCCTCATGGAGAATAAAAAACAGGAATAAAGAAATTTGAAACACTTTATACTATATTATCCTGAAAATTATAACTCACATCCGATCCTACGTACGGTTTAATACATATCGTGGTTGAGCCATTTGTACCTTCTTGCACTGCTGCCAAACTTAAGGGTAGCCGTTATTTCGTGCGAACCATAAGTGTAGTTGCTGATGCTGTTAAAACTTTGATCGTATGCATATCCAAAATAGAAATTATTAACCTTGAAGCCTGCTTTAATAATGAGTGTGTTTTCTGTCCGGTAGGCTAATCCCAGCCAGTAGTTTTCGTAGATAAATCCGGTTACACTCAAATCCGCCTGCATGCTTTTAAATTTGTTTGTTGACTTAAGTAAAGCATATCCATACAGATAAAAATTCCTCGAAATATCATATTTATATCCACCGGTCAGATAATAATGTCTCAGCGCCCGGTAATCAGTATTCCCGTTATGGCCGATTTTCATCCCTGCCTGAAACAGATTATAAATTGAAAATCCAAAATTGTAATTGGAGGCCAGATAATATGCACCGAAATTGGCATCGGGGATGAATGATCCAAAATCATAATTCATGAAGTAAGGGTCGTCCTCATCGTAAAGTGTGATATCTTCCTTACGTAAACGGAACTGGTAACCTTCAGCTGAAACTCCAAATGACAGCTGAGAAGTCTGTAATGGAATATGGTAAGCATAGGTTAACTGAATTCCTGTACGTGCAATCGGTCCGGTACGATCATCCAGCACCATTGCTCCCAAACCAACCCTGCTTAATTTTGATTTTGAATCGGAATTTTTATTTACCGATTTGCTTCTGTTTATGTAGCTGGATTGTAGCAATCTTGTTTGAAAGCTTACAGAATGAGTTTTTGGAGACTGCGGAATCCCCAGCCATTGTTCGCGTGCCGACAGATTCAATTTTGAATACCCATCGTATCCGGCTACAGCAGGGTTCACCAGATATTCATTCATCTGGAACTGACTGTGCAGGGACATTTGCTGTCCCAGTCCGTCCTTCTGACTGATCAGTAAGCTTGTCCAGATCAGTAATAATCCAATATTTTTTTTCATCTATAAAATATTCAAATATTTATATTCAATCATTTTCGTCTTATCTCATAATTGTAACTGTACCGGTCAGGGGCTTTTTCCCGTTTTTCAGATCAATTACGTAGTAATAGGCATCCATTGGCATATCTTTTCCTTTGAATCTTCCGTCCCATGGATTATTGTAGCCATCTTTTGAGCTGTAAACCATCTGTCCCCAGCGTGTAAATATTTCAACCGAAGCATTTGGAAAGTAATCAATATTCCGGATTTTCCATGTGTCGTTGTATCCGTCTCCATTCGGAATAAATGCATTTGGAATTTCCAGGCAATTATCTCCAACGGCCCTTACTTCAATGGTGGTGTTATAGATACAGGAATTTCCATCTGTAATTTCAACGGAATAGGTACCGTTTGAAATGTTCTCAAGATCTTCTGTAGTTTCGGAATTTGACCAGCGGAAACTATAAGGTGTGGTTCCTCCTTCTGTATTCAGTTCAATACTACCATCATTTGTACCTGGGCATGATGCATGTACCACCTTCGGATTGGTAACAATCGGTGATGGTTCGGAAATGCTAACATCAATTGATGAGCTACACAGGTTCGCATCCTTAACAGTAATTGTATATAGTTTTGCTGTCAAGCCGGTAAAAATTCCGGATGACTGGAAATCTGTTCCGTCAATACTGTATTCATACGGACTGACCCCACCGGTTCCGGTTACAGAAACAGATCCTGTTTCATCTCCATAACATAAAACATCATTCTGATCCGTGATACTGATGTCCAGGTCGCTTGACCCTACATTGATGGTTACGGCAACATCGAAGGTACAGGTATTTGCATCCCTTACAGTGACTGTATAGTTTCCTGCTGCAAGATCGGTATAGCTTCCTGATGACTGGTATGCTCCACCGTTCATGCTGTATTCATAAGGTGATACTCCTCCCGAACCCTCAACGCTTACACTTCCGTTGGTTGAACCGTCACATGAAACATCTGTCTGGGAAGTGATGTCCCCGGTGAGAGCCGTAGCAGGCTGTGAAACGGAAAGGTCCGCATCTGTAGTACATCCTGAATTATCCCGGATGGTAATAATATAATTTCCCGCTGCAAGATTCGTAAATGAACCGGAGCTTTGATAGGCTCCGCCATTCAGACTGTATTTAAAAGGAGGATTCCCATCTGAACCTGTAATTTCAATAGCACCACTGTTTTCCCCAAAGCAGGAAATATCCGTAATGGTTTCTGTATAAGTTATAGCGACAGGTTCGGTTACCAGATAGCTGCCATTTGCCGTATTACCTGCATTATCGGTAACAAGTACATCATAGCTGCCACCGGAAAGTCCGCTCTGATCTTTAACCCCCGGAACCAGGCCGCTGCCATCACTTGTACTCCATGCGTAAGTATATGGTTCAATACCTCCGGTAACTGTAATTTCAATAGCCCCGTCATTCGATCCGTTGCACGAAACATTAGTAATGACCTCTGTTATAGTGATATTTACATCCGGTTCTTTAACCTGATAGCTGTCATTGGCAGTACAACCATTTATATCGGTAACCGTTACGGAATAATCACCGGCTGAAAGTCCGGAAATATCTTCGGTAGTCGCACCGTTGCTCCATGCATAGGAGAACGGAGCTGTGCCACCGCTAACGGCGAGATCAATGATTCCATCATTTCCTCCTGCCACACTTACATCTGTAATACTGGCAGAAAGAGTAATTGCCTGTGGTTCTGTAATTATTACAGTTGATCCGAATTGTATGCAACCCGAAGCATCTCTCACAGCAATATCATAATTTCCCTGGGAAAGCCACGGGAAGCTGCCACCGTTGGCAAGCCAGCTGACTCCTCCGTCAATGGAATATTCATAGGGTGTAGTTCCTTGTGAAGCCGTTATACTGATTGCACCATCCGTTAACCCATTACATGAGATATTGTCTGAGGAAACAGAAATGCTTATTGCCAGCGGTTCGCTTACAATGAAAACAGGACTTGAAGGACATCCATTTGCATCTACTACGGTAAGAGTGTAATTACCGGCAGCAAGATTTGATATGTCTTTTGTGGTTTCTCCATTACTCCATGAATAAGAATAAGGGGGCATTCCACCACTTACGGAAACACTTACCGCACCGTCATTTCCACCGTTACAGCTAACATCAGTAATAATTCCGGATATATCCAGTGCTGCCGGTTCAGTAATTGTTATTGTTGCATCAAATTTTACACAGGCAGCGGCATCACGAACAGCGATATCATAGTTGCCCTGTGAGAGTCCTGTGAAACTGCCTCCGTTTGCCAGGTATGTAACTCCTCCGTCAATGGAATATTCATAAGGCGGAGTTCCCTGTGAGGCTGAGATGGTTACTGATCCGTTGTTCAATCCGTTACAACTAATATTTGTGGAAGTTGCGGAGATCGTCAGATCCAGCGGTTCGGTTATATTAAATGAAGCAAGTTCCGAACATGAATTTGCATCCGTTACAGTTACGGTATATGATCCTGCTGTCAGACCTGATACATCTTTTAAAACGGGTCCGTGACTCCAGACATAAGTATAAGGGCTGGTGCCTCCGGAAACAGTTAGGTTGATTGCACCATCGTTTCCGCCATTACAGGATACATTGGAAACAGTGCTGTTTATGGTAATTGTCAGTGGCTCGGAAACCGTAAATGATGCATTGTTGGTACATCCACTGGCATCAGTTACAGTAAGATTGTAAGTGCCTGCTGTTAATCCGGTCAGGTCTTCTGATGTAGGCCCGTGACTCCATGCATAAGAATACGGCCCTGTACCACCGCTTACGGTGATGTCAATTGCTCCGTCAGCATTTCCATTACAGCTTACATCGGTTACGATACTACTTACAGAAATTGCTGCCGGTTCGGTAATGTTGAAAGAAACGATCTCCGAACATCCGTTTGCGTCGGTTACGGTTACCGTATATGATCCTGAGGTAAGTCCGGATATATCTTCTGAAACCGAACCGTTACTCCATGAATAGGTATATGGTAAAGTACCGCCGCTAATGGTAATATTCACTGCACCGTCATTTCCGCCATTACAGCTAACATCCGTAACAATACCGGAAACAACTAAAGCTGACGGTTCGGTTATTATGACGGTTGCACCAAACTTAACACAGGCAGCGGCATCACGAACAGCGATATCATAGTTGCCCTGTGGTAGTCCGGTGAAGTTTCCTCCGTTTGCCAGGTAAGTAACACCACCGTCAATGGAATACTGATAAGGAGGGGTTCCCTGTGAGGCTGTTATTATTATTGAGCCATCATTCAGGCCATTACAGCTAATATTGGATGAAGTGGCAGAGACTGTCAGATCCAATGGTTCGGTTACATTAAATGAAGCAATGGTTGAGCATGCATTTGCATCGGTAACTGTTACCGAGTATGAACCTGCAGCCAGGCCGGATATATCTTCAGAGATGGGACCATGGCTCCATAAATAACTGTAGGGAGCCGTGCCACCGGAAACAGTAATATCGATGGATCCGTCTGTGCTTCCGTTACAGCTCACATCCGAAACAATACCTGAAACCACAAGTACTGAAGGTTCTGTTACTGTGAAAGATGTATTTGAAGTACAGGAATTTGCATCCGTAACTGTTACAGTGTATGTTCCTGCCGGCAATCCGCTTAAATCTTCAGAAATTGACCCGTTACTCCAGGAGAAGGAATAGGGAGAAACACCACCGTTTACGGTAATATTAATTGCCCCGTCGTTTCCACCATTACAGGAAACATTTGTTACTGTTCCGGAAATGTTTATTGCTGCCGGCTCAGTAATTGTTATGGTTGCTCCAAATTTAACACAGGCAGCAGCATCACGAACAGCGATGTCGTAGTTGCCCTGTGCAAGTCCTGTGAAATTTCCTCCATTAGTAAGGTAAGTAGCACCCCCGTCAACAGAATACTGGTAGGGTGGTGTACCCTGAGAAGCGGTAATTAGTATCGAACCATCATTTGATCCGTTGCAGCTGATGTTTGTGGAAGTAGTGGTGATGATTATATCCAGGGGTTCGTTTACAGTAAACGAAGCGTTGGTTGTACATAAATTTGCATCGGTAACAATTACCGAATATGATCCGGCTGCAAGTCCGCTTACATCTTCAGTAGTTGGTCCATGGCTCCATGCAAAGGAGTAGGGAGCCGTGCCACCGGAAGTTGTGAGATCAATGGATCCGTTTGCGCCGCCGTTACAGCTCACATCCGATACATTACCTGTTATTACAAGGACAGAAGGTTCCGTTACTGTGAAAGATGCATTTGCAGTACAGGAATTTGCATCCGTTACGGTAAGTATATAAGAACCTGGATTTAATCCTGAAACATCTTCAGATGAAGGTCCATGGCTCCATGCAAAAGAATAGGGTGCTGTACCACCTGACGTGGTGACGTCAATGGAACCGTCAGCTGCACCATTACATGAAATATGGCTTACAGAACCGGTTATTGAAATGGCTGTAGGTTCAGTTACACTGAAAGCAGCATTTTCCGAACATCCGTTTGCATCCGTAACAGTAACTGAGTATGAACCTGCTGTAAGTCCCGAAACATCTTCAGTAGTTGGTCCGTGACTCCAGGAATATGTGTATGGTAAGGTACCACCGTTTACGGTTATATTTATTGCACCGTCATTTCCTCCGTTGCAACTTACATTGGTAACAACTCCGCTAATTGTAAGAGCGGCTGGTTCAGTCAGTGTAAATGAAGACCCTGCCGTAGTACAGGCATTTGCATCTCTTACTGAAATATTGTAATTGCCGGGTGCAAGTCCTGTGAAATTTCCACCGTTTGATAAATAGGAAGTTCCGCCATCAACGGAATACATATAGGGAGGTGTGCCTCCAGATGCTACTACTGAGATGGTACCGTCATTTGCTCCGTTACAGGTAATGTTTGTTGATGATTCACTGGTAATTGTTAATACGGGAGGTTCGGTAATGGAAATATTAGAGCTGATTACCGGTCCACAGCTGTTCAGGTCGGTTATGCTTACGGTATAGTTATTTGGGGAAAGTCCGGAAAATACACCAGTGGAATTTGAAATTCCGCCCGGATTAAGTGTGTAAGTTAATACTCCTGTACCACCCGATGCTCCAATGGTTATGGTACCGTCATTTGCTCCGTTACAGGATATGTTCGTTGAAGCTTCACCTGAGATGACAATGGGAGCCGGTTGTCCAACAATTAAATTATTGCTGATCACGGGTCCGCAACCTGATAAATCCGTAACACTTACTGTGTATGTGCCGGCTGAAAGTCCGCTGAACAAGCCAGTCCCGTTCACCGAACCAATGGGGTTAAGAGTATAAACCAGTATCCCTGTTCCACCTGAAGCGGATACCGATACAGCTCCATTACTTCCACCGAAGCAGGTTACATCGGTAACCAGTTCACTGTTGATAAGAATAGGCGGTGGCTCTGTTACATTAAAGCTATTACTTATCACCGGTCCGCAACTGTTATCATCCGTGATACTTACAGTGTAGGTATTCGCAATTAGGTTTGTGAATGTTCCGGTTGTGTTTGAAACCCCGCCCGGATTTAAGGTATATATCAGGTTTCCTGATCCACCGATGGCGGTAACAGTTACGGTTCCGTCACCTGCACCATTACAGCTGATATCTGTATATTTTTCACTGGTGATAATGATGGTGGGGGGTTCTGTTACAAACAGGTTTCCACTGGTAACCGGACCACAACTGTTGACATCGCTTACACTTACGGTATAGGTATTCGGGCCCAGTCCGGTAAATACTCCTGAGGTATTGGATATTCCACCCGGATTAAGGGTATAGGTGAGTACACCTGTTCCGCCGGAAGCAGTTACCGTTACGATACCATCATTTGCTCCGTGACAACTTATATTTGTGGATGTTTCACTGGTAATAGTGATAGGTGTTGGTTCTCCGACAATCAGATTTCCGGTAACTACCGGTCCGCAAAAATTAATATCTGTTACCGAGACAGTATAATTACCGGCGATCAGCCCGTTAAAGATACCGGTCCCATTGGTAATTGCACCGGGACTCAGTGTATAAATCAGTACAGAACCGGTTCCTCCCGAAGCAGAAACGGTAATGCTTCCGTTCCCTGCACCATTACAGGATGCATCGGTAATAGTAGTGTTGTCAATAATTATGGCCGGGGGCTCATTAACTATTAGAGGATTACTTAATACCGGACCACAGGAATTCCCGTCAGTTACACTAACGGTGTAGGTATTGGCAGTAAGATTCTGGAAAGTTCCGGTTGTATTTGATATTCCTCCCGGATTTAAAGTATAGGTAAGTAAACTTGTACCTCCAATTGCAGTTACAGTTACCTCTCCGTTTGCTGATCCATTACAGGTGATGTTTGTAACTTTTTCACTTGTTATGCTGATCGGGATGGGTTCTGTAATGTTGAGGTTACTGCTCAGAGCCGGTACACAACCGTTAACATCAGAAACCGTTACCGTGTAAGTGTTTGCGGAAAGGTTTGTAAAAACCCCAGTGTTATTGATGGTATTTCCCGGGTTCAGTGTGTATTTCAGAGGGTTGGTACCTCCTGTTGCAGTGATGGTTATGGTACCGTCATTTGCTCCGTTACAGGTAATGTTGGTAAATGTTTCACTGCTAATTGTAATTATCGGCGGGTCAACGATCAAAATTGCATTGCTGGCCACCGGTCCGCAACTATTTGCATCGGAAACCTGAATCGTATAAGCTCCGCCTGCCAGTCCGCTAAAGAAACCGGTATTGTTGGTGATTGAACCCGGATTCAGTGTATAAGTCAGTTGTCCTGTTCCACCGGAAGCAACAATTGTTATGGTTCCGTTGTTATTCCCGTTACAGGTAATGTCTGTTTTCGCTTCACTTGTAATGGTAATTGCAGGAGGTTCTCCAACAGTTAGATTGTTGCTTATCACAGGACCGCAACTGTTGGCATCCGTAACACTTACAGTATAGGTATTGGCTGCAAGGTTTGAAAAGAGTCCGGAACCATTACTGATTCCACCGGGGTTCAATGTGTAAATTAAGGCACCGGTCCCACCGGTTGCTGTTACTGTTACACTTCCTGTGGTTGTACCGTTACAGGAAGCATCCACTGCCGATTCACTGGTAATGCTTATGGATCCGGGTTCTAAAACTGTGAAGGTAGTGTCCCTGGTGCAACTTAAATTATCTGTTACAGTTAGTAAATAGGTCCCTGCCGTGAGACCGTTTTGGTCTTCCTGCCCTGGTACAGAACCTGATCCTGTTCCGTCAGTCCAGGTAAAAATATACGGGGGAGTACCACCTGAAACAGTGATATCAATGGAAGCATCTGCACCTCCATTGCAACTTACATTTACGATTGCAGCAGTAATGTCAGGGGGAGTACAATCAGGGCTGAATGTATTCAATTCCGGATTATAATCAGATAACTCATCTGCCGGAGTATCAGTTTGGCGAGGATTAAACCGTTTATCTGATAAGTTGGAAATTAACCTTGCACTGTAACCAGCTGAACCGGTCAGTATGGTAAACAATATCAGAGCAGTTAAAAACTTAAGGATTGGTCTTGTTTGCATGCCTTTATTTTATGTGGTATTTTTTTTCTCCTGTATATTCATTATTGATGAAATAAAAAGTCATCTGTCTGTAAAACAGATGTCTGGATGGAAGTTTATTTCACACCATATTCTCATTTTCTTTTTTTTCCGGATGTCCGAAGTAGTTGATGGAATAAGCTTTTTAGCTGTAGTTCAGAGTGAGTAAAGATTATTCCATTTTATGTATCTTATTCATTATTACTGTCTCTATTTAGAGTTTGTCTATTAAGTCCGACTTCTTCGTTGTTGCTCAAAATCCAAATTCTCATCCCGATTTTCGGGACTGCGATTTGTATTTCTCACACGCCTCGAATTCGAACTTTCTAGCTCAAACTCTCTACTTTATGGACAAACAATATTTAGAGTCTGTCGTTAAATTTGGTGTCTGATTCAGAAAGTTAGCTATCAAGGCTTGTGAAGTCAAAAAAAGCGGAGTTTACTGGTGTAATCGAACATTTTTTTGACAAACATAACGTAGATAGCGGACTTTATGGACAGACACTATTTAGCTATTCTTACGATAATTAGCCTTAAAAGTTATTCTTTCAAAGCAATTTATAGAATGGGAAAGTTTTTATTGAAAATATGCTGTTTATTTTGACTTTCTGTCTGAAAAGTTGATTGAAAATAAAAAAACAGGAAATTAGATTTTAAGTAACGTTAAAATATTTTAAATTTGCAGCCTGAAAATTGCCGGGGTTGTAGCGAAGGCGTTTTATTACACGGAACATGATGACCCGGTTAATTTATTTTGCGTTTTTATAATTGGTCCGGTAGCTCAGTCCCGATTTGATCGAAATCAAAGATTTCGTAAACAAATCGAGGATCCTCGAAAATCTAAGTCGAATGAATTGACAAGATTTTCGGGATTGGATAGAGCAACGAAAACTGTAAAAGAATAGTTAATGTGAAATAATTAAAGGTCCAGTAGCTCAGTTGGATAGAGCAACAGTCTTCTAAACTGTAGGTCCCAGGTTCGAATCCTGGCTGGATCACCCTGGTAGTTATAAAACCTCTGATATTCAGGGGTTTTTGTTTTTAAGGGGGTATTGGGGGTAATATATTTCTAAAATCTAAGATTTTGCAGATTATACCAGTTTAATACAAAAATGAGGTTAGGCGAAATTTTTGTGTATTGAATTGTTAATGCCTGTGCCGATGCCGATGCATATTTGAAGTATTATATAAAAGATAAAGAGTTTATAGTGCATTTCAAATAGCAATCAGTATGAACTCTCATTGCTAAAGTCTGTTGCCGGATTTTGATTTAAAATTACAATAAGATCTAATATTTCCAGAGTAATGATGGTTTATTTGTTTTACTGAAAGAACAAAAAAGGGAATAATCTTTATTGATGATTTCCCAACGAAATTATTACCTTTAAAACGAAAACCAGATCGTTTTCCATTTTTTTTCTAATCTGAATAATCGTCATGAGGTATTTGTATTTTGGAATTTTTATTTTAACCGGCCTGTTATCTGGCAGTTGTACCCGGCCGGATTCCGGAGGAGGTGATCTTACTGTAATGGTTGATCCGTTTATCGGTACTGTCGGGAGCGGAAATACCTTTCTGGGACCTGTGATGCCCTACGGGATGGTTCAGCTGGGTCCGTATCT
>JANTGF010000067.1 GCA_024763075.1 Bacteroidales bacterium
TTGTTTGCTGAATTACCAAACGAACTGAAATTTGAACTGATTGGAACAAAAACCTTTCTGAATCAAATAACGCAGAATCATTATAAACGAAAAAAATAAAATATAAAATGCCAACAAAAATTATACTGTAATTGGCAGATAGTACTTAATTTGAAAATGATAACAATATTTAAACATTGTAATAAATTGAAAAATTTGTGCGTTGAAACCTGCCTTGCCGGCAGACAGGTGCCAAACACATCATATTTAAACCCTTGGGGGCAAGCTGTGGCAAAAACATAATTCACAGTTTTATATGATTTCAGGTGAATAGATTCACCGATAGATATGACCACCAGTGAATATTATCACAAAAAGTATTCTCTTTGTAAGGAAAAATTATGTATTCACGATATTTAGAGAAGGTTGGATGCGAGCTCGATTTTTAAAATGGTGTACAGGTTTTTACCAACCCGATCGCAATTCTGAGCCGGGCACATCCTGGAAAGTAGATTGGTGGAGCAATAGCTAACCCGAAGACAATCATTCCTAAAAGTAATGTAATATGTGCTTATTCCAACTTTGTATTAAAAATACTAATTTTCTAAACACAATTTGTTTGGGTAAGGGATATTATATGTGAAAAACAAAAAATTGAGCAAAAATATGATAATTTAGCAGTTTTCGTTATAGACAATTTCATTAAATATACTTTCCAGAAATAGGTTGGCTAAGAATTCAATTGCATTATTGAAAACAAAAAAAATAAAAATGCATAGTAAAAAGATAACATTTGTATTAATCCCAATCGCATTTATTATAATATTTACGAGTTGTAAGAAAAATTCTATTGCTCCATATGTAGACCTAAACTTCTCTGCTGACGGATTAAAAGTTTCGCTTGAAGGTAGTTTGAATGATCCAAATCAAAGTATAAATGAGATCTCAATGGATTGGGGAGACAACCATTTAGAAAATATCACTAAAGCCAAATTTAGCGGCTTTGTATATGAACACCGCTATTCCCTTCCCGGTACATATAATATTGTTATAAAAGCACGAGATGCTGCTGCCACTGAAATAATAAGTAAATCGATTGTTTCCACAGTTGATTACAATCCAACATCATTGGATAATATCGATACAGCTTTATTTAAACACTCAGGTAAAGAATATTTGATATTAACTATAAACCTTCACACTTACCAAGAATCTCAACAGAATGAAAAGTTCAATTTATTAGTAGATGTGATTGCTCAAATGGATATTGATTTTATAGCTTTACAAGAATGTGCCCAAAATAAATCGGCCAATATAGTTGAAGGAATAGTCAAAGAGGACAATATGGCTTTAATTATCTCTCAAAGATTAAAAGAGAAATACAATATTGACTACAATTTTGTATGGACCTGGTCACATTATGGCTGGAGCGTATGGGAGGAGGGTGTTGCCATACTTTCAAAACATCCATTGCTTGACACTGATGAAAGATATATTTCATTCGGGACAAGTGTCAATAATATAACATCGCGAAAAGCAATTTATGGTTCATATCAAACGGAGTATGGCTTGATTAATATTTTTTCTGTTCATACACACTGGAGGACTTCCGAAACAGATCAGGAACAAAATAATCAAATTGAAAACATTAAACGAATGGTTGACGAGAAAGAGGCTTTAGCTATGAATATTACTGCCATTGTTGCCGGTGACTTCAATTGTAATCCTACAAGTGATTTCCCATGGAGCGAAGGATATAATAAAATGATGGAAAATAATGAATATGTAGACACCTATTTAGAAATATTCCCCAAAGCAAATCAAAAGCCTGCTCAAAGTATTTATTATACAGTTGGAGGAACATATCCCGGAAGGATTGACTACATATTTATGAAGACTAATACTCGCTATAAAGTATTGGCATCTCAGATAATATTTAAAGATGACGTTGTGGGGCTAATCTCTGATCATTTTGGTGTACTGACAAAAATTATTAACACCGAATAACTATGGTATTATGATTGTATTCTAAAAAAGCACTAAAAGTATATAGAAAAGAACTTGTTGAATTGCTTTTTGAGCAACCATATTCAAAAATTGAATTTGTGATAAACAAATTAGGTGTGGAAAGAAAAGCAGCTTCCAGATATTTAAAAGAACTTGAAGATATTGGAATCGTTGAATCTCAAAAAGTTGGAAGAGAGACATTGTATATAAATAAAGGACTGATTGAAATACTGAAAAAATAATGCACGAAAGCCTAAGTGGGTAGGCTGCCGCCAGGCCGGGAGCCTGGCAAAGAACCTCTCACATGCTTGCACTGAAGCTTCAGCGCAGACGCCACCACTGTAACATTCGGTTTTACCAGGAATAAACCATGAATTAAAAAAGTCGATAAGGCATAGAAAGGTTGCTGAAAAAGTCTGACGTACTTTATATTCCGGGCGGCAAGGCGAAGCCGGATATAAATACTGCGATGCCGAAACCAACGAAGATGATGATGTGCAACAGACGAACAAAAAAATGCAAGCTTATTTGTTCATTTAGTAAAAAATCCTGCACTTTAAACAGCAATAAATTATATAATGCATTATTTGGTTAATTTTGTGTTTTTCCACATATCCATAGATGAAATAGAAAAAATCAAAGAAGGAGACCGTCTAAGGTGAAGCCGAAAGACCGAATTCACCCTGATAAAAAAAGACCTGCACAAAAGGTCTGAGATTTGCATCCACACTTTAAAAATTAAATGAAATGAGACCCGTTCTTCCTCTAAAAAACAGAAAAGAATACAAAACAGGAGCCCTGGACGATGATAAGCTTCCCTGGATTCCATCGGTATTATTTGAACAATGGCTGAGTCATGCATTGCACTCAAAAGTTGAAGAACCCCTGGCCATGCACCTTGCTACTTCAACATTGAAAGGGAAACCCTCCACAAGAATTGTACTTTTAAGGGGATTTACCGGAAAAGGACTGGCATTTTATACAAACTATGAAAGCCGTAAAGGAAAAGAAATAGCAGAAAATCCTTATGCTTCCGTTACTTTTTTCTGGCCTGCACTGGAACGGCAAATCAGGGTTGAGGGAAAGATTTTAAAAACAACTCCGGAAGATACTGACCGGTATTTTGACAGCCGGCCCCGGGACAGCCGTATTGCAGCACTCATTTCAAAACAGAGTAACAAAATCCCCTCAAGAACCTATCTCGAAAAACTGTTTCAGGATAAAAAAGAAGAACTCAGCAAACGGGAAATCAAACGGCCTGACTATTGGGGAGGTTACCTCCTTATCCCGGATTTGTATGAATTCTGGCAGGGAAGACCCCACCGGTTGAATGACAGGGTTCAGTATATTTTTGAAAACGGGAAGTGGCACAAAGCCCGCCTGGCTCCCTGATGATAATTTTAAGCACGATCACTAAACAGTAAATCTTCTCCCGCTCCTGATGTATACATATCAAGTTTTTATCGTGTACCGATCATTATTTATAAAATATTTAGACTCAAAAGGTAAATTATTTTTCATATCTTGCCTGAACAAATAAAATAATTTCCAAAATCAACTACAATAATTAATCCTTACATCATGAAACTAAAACATTTTATTCCCTTTGTAATCATGTTTTTGAGCTTTTCATCTGTCCATGCACAAATTGATGCACGGATGTTCCGCTATCCCGATGTATCAGAAAATAAAATTACCTTTTCTTACGCCGGGGATATATGGGTAGTACCCATCAATGGAGGAACCGCATTTAAATTAACCTCTCCTTCCGGAGAAGAATACTATCCTAAATTTTCACCTGACGGATCGAAAATAGCATTTACAGGAAATTATAACGGAAACTCCGATATTTATGTAATGCCTGTGAAAGGCGGAGTTCCGAAAAGAATAACCTACCACGGTGGAACAGATATGATGATGGATTGGCATCCCGATGGGAAACAATTATTATTTGCTTCTTCCAGGGAAAGCGGCAGGCAAAGATTCAGGCAACTTTACCTGATTTCTGAAAATGGTGGACAGGCGGAGAAGTTACCCATGGCTTATGCTGAGTCAGGATCATTTTCCCCGGATGGAAAAAGCATTGCATTTACAGATAAAACAAGGATAAACAGAACCTGGAAAAGATACCGTGGAGGAACAGCTCCGGATATCTTTACCTTCAACCTGGAAAATTATGCTTCCAAAAACATTACCACAAATATAGCCAATGATGAATTGCCTATGTGGCATAAGAATCAGATTTACTTTCTCTCTGATCTGGGGCCCGAGGAAAGAAATAATATCTGGGTTTATGACATGAAAAACGGACAATCCAAACAATTGACTCATTTTAAGGACTTTGATGTCCATTTTCCTTCCCTGGGACCGAATCATATCGTTTTTGAAGCCGGAGGGAAACTTTATCTTTTAAATTTATCCGGCTATGATCAGAAAGAGGTAAAAGTTTCTGTTGTAACCGACCATCTGGCACTTGTTCCCAAAGTAAAAAACGTAAAATCAAATATGCAGGGCGGACGTATCTCTCCCGACGGGAAAAGAGCAGTCATCGAAGCCCGTGGTGAATTCTTTTCTGTACCCGCCGAACATGGTTATGTTACTAACCTCACAAATACCAGTGGGGTTGCTGAACGCTTTCCTGCCTGGTCTCCTGACGGGAAATTTATAGCCTTTTGGAGTGATGAGTCCGGTGAATATGAACTGACTCTGTTAAACCTGGAAACCAAAAAGAAAAAAACGCTTACCTCCTATGGCCCAGGATTCCGTTACAATCTGTACTGGTCACCTGACAGTAAAAAACTTGCTTTTATAGATCAGCTGAGTCAAATAAGAATATTTAATCTCGAAAATAGTACCAGTATTGAAGTTGACAGGGATAACTGGATGGGCCAAGGAGGCTTGTCCGGTTTTTCTGTGAGCTGGTCGGCTGACAGCCGCTGGATGGCATATACCAAATCACAAACAAATAGCAATGATATCATATTCCTCTTTGATACAAAGGACAACAGTTCCCACGAGATTACCAGTGGATTTTATAGTGATTCAAAACCTGTTTTTGATCCGGATGGCAAATATATTTATTACCTGACTAACAGGCATATGCAGCCTGTTTACAGCGATATGGACTGGGCTTTTATTTATCCGAAAACAACAATGATTGCAGCTGTTTCACTCAGAAAAGATGTGGTTTCCCCGCTCGAAGCCAGGAACGACAAGGTGGAAGTGAAGAAAGAAGAAGAAAAAGCAGAAAAAGAAAACAAGAAGGATAAAAAGAAGAAAAAAGGGGGGGAAGAGGAGAAAGAATCTGAAAAAAAGATTGAAAGTGTAGAGATTGACCTGGACGGAATGGAAGAGCGATCAGTTATATTACCTCCTAAAGCAGGTGATTATTTTGGTCTTCAGGCGGTTTCAGGAAAGGTACTGTTCCAAACTGCTTTGGATGGCAGTTCAAAACGAAGTACACCCCTTAAGTATTATGATTTAAAAGAAAGAGAGGAAAAAACCATTTTGGCTGACGCCGGAAAATACGATTTGTCGGCAGACGGAAAAAAACTTCTTGTTTTCAATAAAGGGACGGCTGCCATTATTGATGTTAAACCTGGGCAAAAGATGGAAAAGACGCTGAAACTGGATGAAATGGAAGCCTATGTGGACCCAAAAGCCGAATGGAAACAGATTTTTGTGGATGCATGGAGGCTGGAAAGAGATTTTTTCTATGATGAAAATATGCATGGCGTTGACTGGCAGGGAATGAGAGAGCATTACGGAAAACTTCTTGAGGATGCCGTAACAAGATGGGATGTGAACTATGTGATCGGGGAACTCATCGGGGAAATGAATTCCTCACATACTTACAAGGGAGGCGGTGATACGGAAAGATCATCCAGAAAAAACACCGGATACCTGGGTATCGATTTCATTGCTGACAATGGTTTTTACAAAATTAAAAGAATTGTTAAAGGTGCTCCCTGGGATGCCGAAGCAAGGTCACCGCTGGACTTACCGGGAGTGAATGTTAAAGAGGGTGAGTACATTTTATCAGTAAATGGCATTCCAATTAATGCAAAAAAAGAACCTTTTGCGGCTTTTGAAGGACTTGCCGGTAAAACTGTTTCTTTAATGATAAACAATGAGCCCTCAACTGAAGGAGCACGTGAAGTTATTGTAAAAACCTTAAGCAGTGAATCAAGACTCCGGCATCTTGAGTGGATTGAGAACAAGCGGGAACAGGTAGAAAAAGAAACCAATGGCAAGATAGGATACATTTACGTTCGGAGCACGGGTATTGACGGACAAAACGAACTAATGCGACAGTTTGCCGGACAATGGCAAAAAGAGGGTTTAATCGTAGATGAGCGATTTAACAGCGGAGGACAGATCCCTGACCGGTTTATTGAGCTACTTAACAGGAAACCATTAGCTTATGCGGCAGTACGGGGAATCCAGGATATGCGAATTCCCTACGTGGGGAATTTTGGCCCGAAGGCAATGCTTATCAACGGCTGGAGTGGTTCCGGCGGAGATGCCTTCCCAGACTTTTTCAGAAAAAAAGGATTGGGCCCCCTGATCGGTTCCAGAACCTGGGGTGGACTGATCGGCTATTCCGGTGTTCCTTCACTGATTGACGGGGGCTATGTAACCGTTCCATCCTTCCGTTTCTATGATCCGGATGGAAAATGGTTTTTGGAGGGGCATGGAGTAGATCCTGATATAAAAGTGGTTGAGGACCATACCGAACTTGCCAAAGGGAAAGACCCTCAGCTTGAAAAAGCCATTGAATGGATCAATGAGCAGTTAAAAGTAAAGCCTTTTGTTAAACCGGTTCATGAGCCTTATGAGAAAAGGTAAAAACAGTTAACATGTGAATCAAAGGTTAAATCTTATTGATTTTGGCCTTAACTGAAGGCACGAGGCATTTTTCTTTACCTATTAGTAGAAATGCCTGGCGTTTTGCCGTCAAAACGTTTTAACATTAAAACATTTTTATTATTTTTGCATTATGAAAACCGCATATAAAAGATCCACAATTTATCTGGAACCTCATATCTATAAGGCATTAAAGTTAAAATCTGTACATAGCTCCAGGACAATGTCGGATTTGGTGAACGATGCTATAAGGCTGAGCCTGGCTGAAGATTATGAGGATCTTCAGGCTATTGAAAACAGGATGAATGAACCGGAAGTGGACTTTGAATTGGTTTTAAAGGAACTTAAAGAAAGTGGCAGATTATAAAATAAGAATCAAGCAATCTGCTAAAAAGGAGCTCTATAAGCTTCCGAAAAAGGAACTTCAAAAGATTACGGATAAAATACTTTCTTTATCAGTGAATCCCAGGCCAATGGGAGTTGAAAAACTTTCGGGAGATGATAAATACAGAATCCGGCAAGGAAATTACAGAGTCATTTATTTAATCCGGGATAAGCAATTAGAAATAACTGTCATCAGGATAGGGCATAGAAAAGATATTTATCGAAAGCCTTAGAATCTTCTTTCATTGGCATAATACCAAATGGTAAGGGATTTGTTCAACCACCGGATTGAAAAGTTACTTGTAAAGCTTTCAAAAACAACAGAAACCACAGAAATCCCGAAACAGTCGAAATCTTTGATTACGCCACTGTTTTAAGGATTCTCCTCCAATGGAGTCTCTTGCGGAGAAAAACAAAGAAAATCACCCTTGACCAAACTCAGGGCGCGAAGATTTGCAGTTTTTAGGGACAACAGAAACTAAAGGAACAACAGGAACTTTATATAACTTACAAAATCACAAAGGTTCTTGAATTGTTGTCTATTTTTCAAAAGTTTTACCGTTCCATCCAAACATATGCCTTTCAGCATTTGAAAACTCAATATAGATACGGTCTTTTTGAATATCAAGAGTTTCCAGGATGAAATCACAAATCTTTGAGGATAAGGTCGCGGTTTCATTCTCTGGCAAAGCGATGCTTTTTAACTCCAGAAAAGCCATAGGTTCAGCGGTACCGGCAAACAGCATTTCCAGTTTATGCTCCACAACTACCATAATATACCGGGCAGGTTTCCCCAGAAGTTCGCTTAAGAAAGCGGTAGTATCCGTCAATAGTTGATTTTTGTTTTCAACTTTCACATTGGTTTGAATTTTTAAATAAGGCATTTTCTATGTTTTTTAATTTTACATTCACGTGAACTACATATCCAGAAAAAACCAGTTGTTTCCTTTTCCGGAATAGGTAAAGTCAAATTTTATAACAGCCCAGGGAATCATAGGGATCATGAAGCGGAAACCCGTCCCTACGGACATCACCGGCCGGGAACGGAAAAGTTCGCCAAACAGCATCGTACCGTTTCCTGCATGAAAGTAAAAAGATTCTTCAATGGCATACCAGTTCCGGTTTACATAAGTCAGGGCCACACCAATATTAAATACATAGGCATTTTTCCCGGCTATTTCCCCGGTTAGAATGCCCCGTACGGAAGACGCCCCCCTGTAAATATACAAAGAAGGATAATCCGAGGTCGTTCCATTGTATCTCATACTCGTATAGAATTCAGCCCATTTATTCAACAACTTATAATACTGAACAGATACCCCCCAGTTAAAAAAGCCTTTTGAGCTTTTATCCAGTCCTATCCCGGTCCCCAGATTAACTCCGGCAGCAAATCCATCCTTTTGGTGCCGAATCTGATTTATCACCCCGTAATTCTCAGATAACCCGATACCCAGTTCATTAATTACATAATCACCCATTAGCGGGATTCCTTCCTCCAGTTGAGTACTATCGGTTGCATGATTAAAATAGCTGAGATGCAGGTCAGGCGAAAAAGTATAGCGATCATCCTCATTGTTCGGGTTTCCCAGAGAAAAATAAAAATTCTTCAGATCGTAGGCGATTCCTGACTGTTTCTCTTTATCTTTTATGATATAATTCTTTGCACCTCCCATCTGAAAACCAGTTCTCATGGTCATATTCTTATAGAGCAACTGCCGCGGCACACCTAGTTCAAACCCGAAAGACTTTTTCAATGTACCAAACTTTCCACTGATTCTAAGCCTGATATTTCGGCCAAACAAATTATTATCCTCTATTCCCAGTCCTATACTATATTCCTGCCGGCTTCCCTGTATGGAAACAATCGGAACAATAGTAAATGCATCCCTTGCAGTAAACCAAAGCACATTCCTGTTATCCTTATCCTTTTTAAAACAATAATCCACATCCACAAAATTCTTCATATTCCATACCCTGGACACCGATTTTGTGAGCATTCCCTTTGTGACAGAATCTCCCTGTGAAAAGGTCAGTTCCTTATAAATGATATGATCCCGGGTTCTCCAGTTTTTATCAATAATAATGGTGTCCACCTTTACCGGAAACTCGATATTCTCAATACAAGGTTGATTTTTCAGGTTGAATTTTTGCCTTCCCTGAGATTGTGAAAATCCTTCAGGCAGATAAATCACAACAAAAAGGATTATAAGTAACAGAAACCGTATGATATTAAAACCTCTCAATCCGTATGATTTTATTCCTCTTTCCATAAAAATAATCCCCTGCCCGGAATGACAGGGGGTTAAATACTATATTCTGAAAGTTTTACAACAAATTATCCGCAAAAACCTGTTACTTCAGGTTCTGAATCTGCTCTGTTAAGGATTTGATCTTTGCTTCAGCATCCGCTTTTTTCTCCTTTTCCTTATCAATCACATTCGCAGGAGCATTTTTAACAAATCTCTCATTGTTTAGCTTTTTCATTACCGAATTCAGAAATCCTTTATTGTATTCCAGTTCTTTGTTTAGCTTATTTCTTTCCTCTTCAATATTCACATTTTCACCCAGCGGAATATAAAATTCTATGGTTTTAACGATAAAAGACACAGATTTCTCAGGTTTTTCCTGAACAAATTTAATCGAATCCAGTTTGCATAACTTTTTAACAACTTCACCAAAGCGATTATCAAATTTATCTTCATCCTCTCTCACCATAAGTGTAAGCAGGTCTTTGTTCGGGATATTTCTATCTTTCCGGATGTTCCTTACTGCGCTTATCGTTTCCTTTGCTTTTTCAAACCGGTCAATACATGCCTTTTCATAGATTCCTGCAACCGGCATGTCTGCAACCATAATACTTTCTCCTTTCTTCCGTGTTTCCAGCAACTGCCATATTTCTTCCGTGATGAAAGGGATAAAAGGATGAAGCAATTTTATTAATAACCCAAAAAATCCGGTCGCCTCATCCATGGTTTTCCTATCCACCGGTTGTTGATATGCAGGTTTAATCATCTCAAGATACCAGGAGGAAAACTCATCCCAGAATAATTTATACAAATTCATCAGAGCTTCTGAAAGCCTGTATTTAGAGAACTGGTCTTCCAGCAAGGAAATTGACTCATTCAGTTTTTCACCAAACCATTTCCCGGCAATGGCGGATGATTCAGGTTGTTCCAGACTCTCATCGATTTCCCAGGATTTAATCAGACGAAATGCATTCCAGATTTTATTTCCAAAATTCCTGCCCTGCTCTGTCAATCCTTCATCGAAGAGCAAGTCACCTCCGGCTGGAGAGCAAAGCAGCATCCCCACCCTGACACCATCGGCTCCAAAGCGTTCAATCAATTTCAGGGGATCCGGTGAATTTCCCAGGGATTTAGACATTTTACGGCCTTTTTTATCCCTCACTATTCCTGTAAGGTAAACATTTTCAAAAGGTTTTTCCCCTGTATACTCGTAACCGGCCATAATCATTCTCGCCACCCAGAAAAATAGTATTTCCGGAGCAGTTACTAAATCATTGGTAGGATAATAATATTTAAAATCCTTGTTGTCAGGATTTCGGATTCCGTCAAAAACAGAAATCGGCCAAAGCCATGAAGAGAACCAGGTATCCAGCACATCTTCATCCTGTCTCAGGTCATTCAATGTCAGATTCTCATCTCCTGTTTTTTGTTTAGCAAGTTCCAAAGCTTCCTCTGCATTGGAGGCAACCACAAATTCAGCCGATTCCGGCAGATACCATGCAGGGATCCGGTGCCCCCACCACAATTGCCTTGAAATACACCAGTCCCTAACATTCTCCATCCAGTGACGGTAAGTATTTTTGAATTTTGCAGGAACCAGCTTTATTGAATCACTCATTACATTCTCCAGAGCAGGACCGGAAAGTTTTTCCATTTTCAGGAACCACTGCATGGATAATTTTGGTTCAATAACGGCATCTGTGCGTTCTGAAAAACCCACTTTATTTACATAATCCTCCACTTTCACCAGATATCCCTCTTTATCCAGCTGCTCTGTGATAAGATCTCTGACCTCGAAACGGTCTTTACCTACAAAAAGAATGGCATTTTCACTCAGCGTACCATCGTCATTAAAAATATTGATGGATTCCAGCTGATGGTTGATTCCAATTTCATAATCATTTTCATCATGTGCCGGCGTAATCTTGAGTGCTCCGGTTCCAAACTCCCTATCAACGTACGTATCCGTAATGATGGGTACCTGTCTTTCAACAAGCGGGATAATCACCTTTTTGCCATGCAGATGTGTGAAACGCTCATCCTCCGGATGTACACAAACAGCCGTATCACCCAGAATCGTTTCCGGGCGGGTAGTGGCAATAGTTACGTAATCATCTGCTCCTTCAATCCTATAACGAACATAATAAAGTTTGGAATCCACCTCTTTATAGATCACCTCCTCATCCGAAACGGCTGTTTTTGCCTGTGGATCCCAGTTTACCATCCGGACTCCGCGGTAGATATAACCTTTTTTAAACAGATCAATAAATACCTGTTTTACGCTTTCCGAAAGATCTTCATCCATGGTAAACTTCGTCCGGTCCCAATCGCATGAAGCACCAAGCTTTTTAAGTTGTTCCAGAATAATTCCACCATGTTTTTCTTTCCACTCCCAGGCATGTTTCATAAACATATCCCGGCTAAGATCATTCTTACTGATCCCATCTTCCTTCAATTTGGCAACCACCCGGGCTTCCGTGGCAATGGAAGCATGATCCGTACCGGGTACCCAAAGGGCATTTTTCCCCTGCATTCTTGCACGCCTCACCAGAATATCCTGAATGGTATTATTCAGCATGTGACCCATATGCAGTACTCCTGTTACATTGGGCGGCGGGATAACAATGGTAAAAGGTTCTCTTTCATCCGGCTTAGATTTAAAAAAGCCGTGATCCATCCAGTATTTATACCACTTATCCTCAGTATTTGCAGGGTTATATTTTGAAGGTATTTCCATAAACTTGCTTTCTTTAACCAAATAATAAATAATCCCGCAAAAATATAAAATTTAGCTGTATTACAGGCATGTCAGGTAATCTATTCCGGAAGAGAACCTGCAAAATTCAGGTAATCCGGAAAACTTTTTAGCATATGTATGATTTTAAACATATTTCAATTGTCCTGACTTTATTATATTTGTTGAATTAAAGACAGGAATTTTTATAAAACATAAAACTTTCAACCATGCCATCCATATCAGAAAAAGGCAAAATGATGCCTGCCTCCCCTATCAGAAAACTAGTACCTTTTGCGGAAGAAGCAAAAAGAAAAGGAAGAAAAGTTTATCATTTGAATATCGGACAACCTGATATTCCTACTCCTGAGCCGGCATTAAAAGCCATCCGGGAAATGGATCTTGAGGTTGTTGCCTACAGCCATTCAGCTGGAAACGAATCATACCGCAGGAAACTGGCTGCCTATTATACCAGTATTGGCATTCCGGTTGACCATCATCAGCTTCTTATCACAACAGGAGGCTCGGAGGCTATCCTCTTTGCCATGATGACCTGTTTTAATCCGGGTGAAGAGGTGATCACTCCTGAGCCATTCTATGCGAACTATAACGGATTTGCAGCAGCTGCCGGAGTAAAGATCAATCCGATAACCTCCGTAATTGAAAATGGTTTTGCCCTTCCCCCGGTCTCTGAAATTGAAAAGAAAATCGGCCCTTCCACGAAAGGAATTATCATTTGTAATCCTAACAATCCTACGGGTTATCTTTACTCAAAAGAAGAGTTGTATCAACTTCGTGATATTGTTAATAAATATGATTTGTACCTGTTTTCTGATGAAGTTTACAGAGAATTTTGCTACGATGGGAAAAGTCATTTTTCGGCCATGCAACTGGAAGGAATTGAAGAAAATGTAATCATGCTGGATTCCGTATCGAAAAGATACAGTTCCTGCGGATCAAGAATCGGGGCACTGGTGACCCGGAACAGTGAGGTAATCAATACCGCCTTGAAATTTGCTCAGGCAAGATTAAGTCCCCCATCTTTTGGGCAGCTGGCTGCAGAAGCATCCCTGGATACCCCACCTGAATATTTTGAGAAAGTTTATGATGAATATATCCATCGAAGGGATTTTCTTGTAGAGGCCCTGAATAAAATGCCCGGAGTTGATTGCCCTGTCCCTGGTGGGGCCTTTTATGCCATTGCCCGGTTACCAGTGGATGATTCTGATGCATTTTCACAATGGTTGCTGAGTGATTTTGAGTACAAGAATGCTACCGTAATGCTGGCTCCCGCTTCCGGATTTTATGCCACTCCCGGCCTGGGGAAACAGGAAGTTCGCATCGCCTATGTGCTGAAAATTGACGACCTCAGGGAAGCCATGAAATGCCTGGAAGTTGCACTGAAGGAATATCCGGGACGGACGGTGTAAGAAAAAAACAAGAAGTTGTAACCCCTTGTTTTATAAACGACATACCGCAGGAATCCCCATACTGTAACGCGAATCCTACAGAGTAAACTCCACAGGTACAGAAAGCTCCACTGGTACAGCCTTCCCTCTTTGTACAGCAGGTTTCCATTTGGGCATACCGGAAATTACCCGAATCGCTTCTTTGTCAAGATCGGGATCAATACTTTTACTTTTATCTATATAGATATCCTTCACACTCCCCTCTTCATCAACTGTAAAGTTCACATAAACTGTTCCTGAAATACTATTTTTCTTAGCTTTCTTAGGATACTTTGTATGAGAAGAAATAAATTCACTCAGAGCTCCTTTCCCCCCGGGGAAATAGGGCATATCTTCCACAACGAAGAATATTTCACCGGTAGTGTTTCTTTCTGTTGGATGATCAGGTTGAACTGATTTATTACTGTTACTGGTTCCATCCGGTTCCAGGTTTAAGGTAGTCACTCCTTTTTTAAGTTTAACCTCCAGCTTATCCCCATCCTCAATATCAAGGATTTGTGTTTCAAAGCCTACAAAAGAGACAGCTACTTTGACCTTTGCTTTATCCAGATGTAATGAAAAACTTCCATCAATATCAGAAACTGTACCCATTGTTGTCCCCATAATTACAATATTTACACCCGGCATGGGTTTATTTGTTTCCCCATTTAAAATCTTGCCGCTAACCTCATACTTTTTTACCGTATTTTTATCCGGCAAATTCTTTGAAGTCATAATGACAACGCCATTATTAGCCTTTTCACCATATAATTTCACCGCTTCAGCACCTTTCAAAACCTTAAATGAAATTGATTCAGGACGGATGGTCATTAACTGTTCCATGGATATCTCTTTCCCATCAAGAATATAGAGATCAACTGAGGGTATTTTCTCAACTGAATTTACAGAATCTGAAAAACCATTCAATTTACTTAAAGCTCGTTGTGACAAACTTTCATCACCGGAAAAAGGATTTGAAAATGCCAGACTCAGGATAAGTATCAAAGGAAGAAGCAGCAAACTTCTCCATTTTCTTACGTTCGGGGATTTCATTTTTTTCATCATGATCATTCGTTTTTTGTTTAAAGAAAAATTTAATGGCGTAATCAGAGCCGGTTGCCCCACGCCCATAGCATAACTTATTAGTAATTTTTGATAATCGTTCACTGGCACACCATGCTTAAGAACAGCATGATCAGCAAGATACTCATGTGTTTCCTTCATGGATTTCCGAAGCAACCATACAAATGGATTCATCCATTGAAAGGCACTTACCAGCTCTATCATAAATAAATCCAGCGTATGCTTTTGCCGGATATGCTCCTTTTCATGCAAAATGATATCTGAAATACTTTCATCTTCGACCTGAGACGGACTCATAAATATCCATGAGAAAAATGAAAAAGGACTGCTTACTTTTTTATCCAGAACAATTGTTGATCCGGATATTTCAATAATTCCGGATCTTCGAATTCGTAAGGCAAGAAAGCCCGCCTGATAAATAAGACGTAAAAATAAAAATACAAAGCCAGTGAGGTATAAAACAATTAAATAATCCGCTATGGTATATCTTTCTGAAATTTTTTCGGAGATATTTACAGTGTTAACCACAACTGCATTTTGCAAATAACCGTACCCCTGAGAAATAGCATGGGCAGGAGGACTCCTGTGAAAAACGGGAAGCTCACCAAGGTTCAGAAAAGGCAAGAGTAAGGCAACAATAAGACTGAAAATAAAATAGTATCGGTTAAACCTGAAAAAAGTTTCTTTCCTCAACAACAGCCAGTATAAAATGTAAAAAACACTAATTGCAATTGTTGTTTGCAATACATAACTTATAAATGAATTCATACTTTCCCATCCTTTCCTTTTATCTCTTTTCTGACCTCCTTCATAAGATCCTCCAGCTGTTCCATGGAAAGCTCATTCTCTTTTGTAAAAAACGAGGCCAGCTGTGAAAATGAATTATTAAAATATTTTTGCATGAATTCCCCAAAATGAAATTTTGTATATTCTTCTTTTGAAATCAAAGGGAAATATTCATAGGTAGTGCCATAGGATTTATGATCTACAAATCCTTTTTTCTCCAGGACCCTTACCACTGTGGATACCGTATTATAGGCAGGCCTGGGTTCCGGCAGCTTATCCAGAATGTCATGCACAAGGGCTTTTTTTAAATCCCAAAGCACATGCATTACCTGCTCTTCTGCTTTTGTTAATGTTATCATGCTACAAATATACAACTATTTTTATAGTTACCAAACTATTTTTATAGTTTTTTTATTAAAAAAATAATCGAAATCTGTATTATCCTATAAAACAGGGAATTACCCCCATCTTAGAAATCATGATACAATAAATACTTTTTTCTGATTTTTTGAAAATCCTGCAAACCTTTATACCATGAAGCTCGAATTGCTGCAGAAGAAGTTCCCTTTTCAATTTGCTCCTGTAATTTTTTAGTACCTGCAAGTTTTACAAAATATTTATTAAAAAAGGCATCCTTATCTTCCATTTGTGTATAAGCATCAATGAGCCAATCCAAAACAATTTCTGCATTGTTATGAAAAAAATCCTTAGGGAATTTTCGTAAGTCAACGCCATTGCATTTTTTTCCGAGATATTTCGGATTTACAGAGGCACCCGGAATGCTTCTGGGAGTAAAGCTAAATCCCGTAACAGCCGGGTAATCCGGGTGACCATACACCTGAAACGGAAAATCAGTGCCTCTTCCAACGCTCATAACAGTTCCCTCAAAAAAGCATAGGGAGGGATATAAATAAACAGAAGTCATATTTGGCAGGTTTGGAGAAGGATTCACAGGTAAATGGTAATATTTCCGGTGATCCCAGTTTTCACATTTCACATAAGTAAGTTTACATTTCACCCCATTTTCAAGCCAGCCTTCATCATTTATCATCCGGGCATACTCCGCAACAGTCATTCCATGAACTACAGGAACGGGCTGCATACCCACAAATGATTTATATTCAGGCTCAAGAACAGGTCCGTCAATAAAGAATCCATTGGGATTCGGCCGGTCCAACACCAGGAAGTCTATACCATACTCCGCACAGGCCTCCATAACATTTTGCATGGTAGATATAAAAGTATAGAACCTCAAACCTACATCCTGAATATCAAAAATAACAAGATCTATTCCCTGCATATCTTCTTCAGAAGGTTTGCGATGCGCACCATAAAGTGAAATTACAGGTAAACCGGTATTTGGATCAATTCCGTCTTCAATTGCTTTGCCATCTGATTGGTTGCCACGGAAACCGTGCTCAGGTCCAAAAATCTTCACCACTTTCACATTCAATGATATCAGGCTGTCTACCAAATGGGTATTCCCTACCATGGAAGTATGATTCGCCACCACAGCAATACTCTTATCTTTGATCAAAGGAAGATAAATTTCTGTACGATCTGCTCCTGTTTTGATCTGGGCCCGTAAGCAAGGGAAAGATATCCCCAACGTTAAAACAAGAATGAATAATAATCTGAAATAGCTACTTCTCATCTCGGTTGTTTTAAAATTCATAATTACAACAATTTATGTAAAGGTGAAAAACATTTCCCAAAATTCATATTAATCCGGAAAAAAAATAACTCTTTTGGACATTATTCCAATAGAAAGGATTCAGTTTTAGGTTCCCTTTGATAATTTATTAAATTTGCCACTCAAAGTGGTTCAATCAGATGAATACCGAGCTATTTATTACCAAACGAATTATTTCAGACCGGAGAGACAGCAACCGTATTTCCAGGCCTATCGTAAGCATTGCCATCATTGGCATTGCCCTTGGTATTGCGGCAATGATCATTTCTACAGCTGTAGTTACCGGATTTAAAAATCAAATAAGGGATAAAGTAGTAGGTTTCGGTGCCCATATTCAGATCATTAACATGGGATCAAACACATCCTATGAGACAACTCCGGTAAAGAAAGATCAGGATTTCTTACCCGAACTTAAAGCATTACCCGGAATAAAACACATTCAGGTATTCGGTACAAAAGCCGGAATAATTAAGACTGCTGATGAAATTCAGGGGGTAGTGCTGAAAGGTGTTGGCCAGGATTTCGACTGGCAATTTTTCAGGGAAAACCTGGTTAACGGGGAACTTTTCACCGTTTCAGACTCTATTAAGACAAACAAAGTACTGATATCCAAATACCTCAGTGAATTATTAAAATTAAAAGTAAATGACTCTTTTGTAATGTACTTTATTCAGGACCCACCTCGTATCCGGAAATTTACCGTTTCGGGAATTTATGAAACCAGTCTTGAAGATTTTGATAAGCTATTCATTCTTGCTGATATCGGACACATTCAAAAACTCAATAACTGGACCACAGATCAGGTCAGTGGTTTTGAGATCAGCATCAATAATTTTCACAACCTCGATCAAATCACCTGGGAAGTTCAGGATATCGTAGGTTTCGATCTTAACGATGAAGGTTTACGCCTGAGAGTACAAAGCATAACGGATAAGTATCCTCAGATTTTTGACTGGCTTAACCTGCAGGATCTGAACGTATGGATCATACTGGTTTTGATCTTTCTGGTTTCGGGTTTTAATATGGTTTCAGGTTTACTGATCCTCATTCTTGAAAGAACAAATATGATAGGAATCCTGAAAGCCCTGGGAACCAATAACTGGAGTATCCGGAAAGTTTTTTTATATCATTCGGCCTATCTCATCAGCAAAGGTCTTCTCTGGGGAAACCTAATCGGGGTCGGACTCTGTCTTTTGCAATACTATTTTGGTATTATTCCTCTGGATCAATCCTCCTATTATCTTTCCGAGGTTCCCATTAACCTCAACTTTTGGGTAATTCTGGCCCTGAATGCAGGCACTCTTTTGTTAACCGTTCTCATGCTGGTTGTGCCATCTTATCTTATTTCAAGGATAAGTCCGGTAAAATCTATTCGTTTCAATTAATTCCGGATTATGAATAAGAATGCTTCAAAAAATTTCACCAATACCATTCAGTTGCTGGAAAAAAGGCTGAAAGAACCTTTACCAGGCAGAGATATTCAGTATCAAATGGCTCCCTCTGACAGGGATCGTCGCTACGCAAACACACAAAACCAACAGCCTCCGGTAAAAGCTGCTGTATTAATTATGCTCTTCCCGGAAAATGGCAGAGTTTCCACTGTATTTATAAAAAGAACCCGGTATCGGGGAGCGCACAGCGGGCAAATCAGTTTTCCAGGAGGCAAGTATGAACCTAAAGATAAACAATTAAGATGTACTGCTCTAAGGGAAACCTCCGAAGAACTAGGAATAGATGGGGAAAAAATTGTTATACTCGGAAAACTGACACCTTTATATATTGGTGTCAGTAATTTTGAGGTATATCCCTTTGTAGGATATTCCCCTGCTGAACTAAATTTTCGTATTCAAAGAGAAGAAGTGGAATATACAATTACCGGGAATCTGCGCCATTTATCTAATCCGGAAATAAAGGGTGAACTTCATCTAACACAACCCGGTGTGGAACTGACTGCACCCTGTTTTCAAATTGGGGAATCAAAAATATGGGGAGCTACGGCAATGATTCTTAACGAATTCTTAACACTTTATAACAGAGTCGAGCTAATTTAATGCGATGATATTCTCATAATCATTATACCGTTCAAGAATATTCTTTACATAATTATATGTCTCTTCTCCACGGCAATAACCAAAACGGACAACAGGATCAAGGTAATACTTGGGATCTGATTTTTTTAAGATAAATTCCTCTACATTATCGTCCCATATTTCAGGATCCTTCCCGTACTTCTTGGCCAGGGCCCGTGCATCCAGTACATGACCCAGTCCAACATTGTAAGAAGCCAGTACAAATTTTATCCGTTCCTCACGATATCTGACCTTATCTTCAAATATTTCCTCAAGCCATTTCAGGTACTGAACACCTGCTTCTATATTCTTTTCAGGAGGCGATTTAATACTTACACCATAATATTTTGCTGTAGAAGGCATCAGTTGCATCAAACCAAAGGCTCCAACCCAGGAAACAGCTTTAGGATAGAATCCCGATTCCTGATAGATCATCGAAGCCAGTAATCTCCAGTCCCAATTCAGGCTGTCACTGTATTTCCGGATCAGGTTATCATAAGGAGAAAGCTGCCCTTCTCCAACAAACTTCATGCTTCTTTTAACCATTAAGCCGGTTTTTGAATTTTCAAAATAACGGTTATAGATTTTCGTATATTTATCGGTATTTTTAAAGCTTCTCAACCAATTATTTAAGGTGTCAAGTAATTGTTTTGCACCCTCTTTACGAACAGCCCATGCGAGATATTGAGGGAAACTGATGGCAGTATTAATATCAATCTCGGGATAAAATGTCTGATTGACCTTGGCCAGATTTTCATCACAAACGGTATATTTGATTTCTCCTTTTGCTACTTCTTTAATTAATTTCTCTACATCGTCATCCACTTCAATTACAATAATACTATCCCCGATTTCATCAGACAGATTTCTTAACCTTGTAGCATAGGATGAATTCTTTTGAACATAAATAGTTTTCCCGGCCAGATCCAGTTGGTTCCTTATTACAGAACTATTCAGCTCGCGTGGTTTCATGGATTCCCAGTTTTCCGGTTTCCGCTGAACCAGTATTTGCCGGCTTTTACTATGAGGAATAGTAAACTGTACAAGTTTGCTTCTATCTTTGGTTACCGTTAAGTTAAGGGCCAGCAAGTCGCATTTCCCCGATTCAAGATAATTGAAACTCTTTTCCAGATCATTCTCTGCAATTATTTCAAAATCAATCCCTAAAGCATCAGAAAATTCATGAATCAGATCATACTGGTAACCCATAGGCTCTCCCCGGTAGATAAAATAATCAGTTGCATTAAAGTTTGTTAAAACAATAAGTTTTTTTCTTTGGAGAATATCCGGTAAATCAATATAACCAGGCTCTCCCGAGCCCGCACGGCGTGAAGGTCTCCCCGGCCCCGTACATGAGAAGTACAGAACTGACAGAAGAAGTAATGAGAGAACACCTATTTTGAATCGACTCAAAATATACCTTTCCTTTTACTTTTTTCTACTGCTAATGTAATAAAAACATTTATACTTTACTTTAAACGTACAATAAATGATTAAAGTTTCACCTTGTCCTTTCATCCTCAAACAAGACTCTGAGTTACAGTCACCTTTCCTATTCTAAAAAACTCAAACCGAACAAATAGCAACTAACATTCATCACCAGAGAACACACTTTCATCCCTGCAGAAGGACCATTCATCAAATTATCAGGGGTTTGAACTACTGATTTCAATAAACTTGAAGTGTAAAAGGCCGGTTCCTGTACTCAAAGAACCTGAATATATTAACCGGTATCAATTTTATAACAGAACTATTAACAAAGTAAATTATACATTATGAAAACAAGATTTTTAACATTTGGACTATTGATTATTTTTGCTTTTGCATCATGTGAAAGGAAAAATAACAATCCCGGAACAGGAGAACTGGATGATTCCGGTGTTCTTTCTGAAGTGGAATTAAATAACCCACAAGACTCAACCAAAACTGACAGCTCAAACGTATTGAATAATTACTGTGGAAGCATGCAGATGTTTGAACTTTGGTACAGTGAAGATTTCTCTTATGGAAATGTTACGGTTTATAACGATACTCAGTATCTGTATATTCAGTATGATGTGAATAAGGAGCTTGCAGAAAAAGGCTGGGGAATCCACAGCACCTATTTATTCATGGGCAACTATGAGGACCTGTCCTACCTTGATAATGGAAGCATTGACTGGTACTCTTCCGTAATTGACATTGAAGATTACAATGATAATCCGTCTTCTGTACTGAGAATCATTCCATTGGATCAGCTAAACAGTGAATGCATCGGGATAGCAACAAAAGCGAAACTAAACAACCCTGATCCGGACGGGATGAACCCAAATCCAAGAGCCTTCATTAAAATTGATGGAAAACTGAGCTATCCATGGAAAACAAATTATTCATACTGTATCCAGACATGCTCTGATTGATCAGAAAAAAGAAATACTGAACGTAAAAATCAGTCAGTCACTACTGCACTGATAAAACGAACTTTGTGAGCCACAAAGACAACTAAATCTATTATTAACAAGCTTTGAAGGGGCTTTGCGCCCCTTCTTTTTTTACGTGATTGTTCACCATTAAAGTAAATTAATCATAGAAAGTCCAGGAAAATCCAAACAAAAATACCCTTTGATTCATAGGGTAATGCAGGGTAGTAAAAAAATCATACCCCAACAAACCGGAAGTAACATGCTCAAATTTTACAAAAAAGCGGGTTCGTTTAACCTTGAAATTTAAGAATGCATCAAAAAAGGGATAATTTCCTATTTCTTTTTCCTTTTGATTATAGAATCTTCCTGAGGAGGGCATGTAAGCATATGCATAATACGGAGTATGATAGTAGAAGTCAAAACCTACCTGCATAAGCAAATGCCCATGAGTCCATTCAAAGTTAAAAGGGTATTCAAAATAAGTTGAATTACTGAAACTCATCAAAGGTAAGGGAAGAACTACTTGATTTCCTGATGTCTGCAAGTTTAACCGATTTCTGAATTTAAACCTCCATAAAGATAAATCCTTTCTAATATCCAGTCCCATTACCATAAAACCCGTATTTTCCTGAACAGGTATGGCAGTAGTATCAAAATAAACATAGTTTCCCAGAAGTGAAATATTTGCAGAAATCAGAAACTTCCTTGCTGCATCGTAATATCTTGCACCTACCCGTGTTTCATTAACGAATTTAAATTCATTTTCCCACATAAAATTATTAGAGGCATAATGATTCAACCAGTAATCCGGGCGTTCATTTCTAATCAAACCATGAAATGACAATGTGGAAGGGCCTTTCTTCAGCTGAAAATCTTTATACAGTCGTCCTTTAATCCGGAAGTTACCGGCTTTATAACCTTGGAAATACAATTTCCCGTCTACCTCCCAGGCAAAACCGGCACCCAGATTATTTACAATAAATCCACGGACAGCAGTATTACTTATATTCCGATCTGACCTGGAGTTATAGCTGGTATCGATCCGGTAGAGTGAAACCTCAGCCTGCGGAAAATTATAGCTGGAAAAAACTTTACGGTTAATGTTTGAGATTTCCCGGGGGATATTGTAGCTATACCGGAGCAATTCATTATCTACACCAAAATTAGCTGCCAGCCTGAATTTCCTGTCAGGGTTGCTTTTAAAGTCCAATGCCAATGAGTTATAAAACGAACGATAGTACACTGAGTCGTAAGTTGAAACAGAATCCTGATACACATTTTTATAAAATCCATTTAATGGATCATTGTCCTGATAGGATTTATGATTTTTCCGGTATTGAAAAATATGGATCAAACGTGCCCAGTCCTTTTTCTCCTTAAAATCTATCACATTCTTCTTTAATATATCATTTTTTGCAGACTTAAATTTTCCGATTGAGAGGTACTGAACCACTTGCAGATTCCGGTTTTTTTGCCGGGTGGCAGCAGAATTAAAATTATCCAGATTGGTTGGGACATCTTCTGTTTTAGAACCTTCCAGAGTTTTATCATCTTTAATTCCTCCATTTTCATTCAGTTTAACATTATTCAAACCGGCATGACCAAATATTGAGTACCTGTCTCCTGTATAACTTGTAAAGAAAATAAAAGACAAATCGGAAGCTTTTTGATATTGATATTGTCCATCAGAAGAAACAAGATCAAGTTTAATTCCAACATTAAATTTAGGAGTCACATTTTGGGTATGAACAATTCCCACCGTTTGTTCCTGTTTTTTACGACCGCCACCGGTGGAATAATAAATTTGAGAATAAGGGGATTTTGTGTTATAATAAACCTGATTTCCGGGTTGATTCAAATAAGGCAGATAATGCTGAAGGAAAAAGAAATCAGACGATTCGCGCTGAAAATAATTGGCAGAAACTCCGGCTGTTCCGATATTCCCAAGATATACAGGATATGTATTCACCCTGAACATTGGATTATACGCCTGAAAACCTGTAAGAGAGGTATCCAGTACAGCTGAATCCATCTGAGAAAAATGATGAGAAAGGCTCCAGTTTCTAAGTTTTGTATGGATTGTATCCTTTTCCGTTTTCTGTGCAAAAGAGGAAACAAAGCAAAATAACAAACCTGTTAAAAAAAAGCCTGAATTTTTCATGCGCGTAAAGATAGAGAAAATAGCGTTATATCAGGAACGAAAATAAAAGGGCTTACAGTATTTGTTTAGAGATTTGAATCCGGAGAGGATCCGGAAAAAAAAATCCCGATCCAAAAGGATCGGGATTTTAAAAGGACGGCGACGACCTACTCTTCCGTTTTCACAGTACCATCGGCGCTAATGGGCTTAACTTCTCTGTTCGGTATGGGAAGAGGTGGGACCCCATTGCAATAGTCACCTAAAGTCATCCATTTGCAAAAGCAAACGTTATATCAAGACATATTGAAAGAAAGAAAAAATCGGCTGACCAGAGAAAGCTCACGGGTAATTAGTACTGCTCGGCTTTGACATTACTGCCTTTACACCTACAGCCTATCAACGTCATCGTCTTTAACGACCCTTAAGGGAGATCTCATCTTGAAGCGAGCTTCGTACTTAGATGCTTTCAGTACTTATCTCTACCAAACATAGCTACCCTGCGGTGCAGCTGGCGCCACAACAGGTACACTAGAGGTTTGTCCAACACGGTCCTCTCGTACTAGTGTCAGGTCTTCTCAAATCTCCAACGCCCACAACAGATAGGGACCGAACTGTCTCACGACGTTCTGAACCCAGCTCGCGTGCCACTTTAATGGGCGAACAGCCCAAC
>JANTGF010000068.1 GCA_024763075.1 Bacteroidales bacterium
TAACTTAAATCTCTCACAGCTTCATTCCGCTACGCTCCATTCCACTGTGAGAGATTTAAAACAGGGAAAACAAAATGAAAAGTAAAAAAGTAAATAAAAAATGTGTAAACTTTTTTTAGGACGGGTCAATGGGTATCCCTTCGGGGCTTGATTTTTTTGTTTACTTTTTTCATCAAGGAAAAAAGTAAAAGCCTGTCCGGCTGGAGGACGAAACAGATTGGTTTTGATTTGATTTTAACGTTGTAACTAAAAGAATATTAAATATATAACACAATTATATACTAATGGAATATTCTAAACTTTATCCAGTGGTTTTCTTTTTTTCCCCCGGGTTCTTTTAAAGACGGAAGGACTCATACCTATGATCTTCTTAAATTGGTTGGACAGGTGTTGAACGCTGCTGTAGTCCATGCGGTAGGCAATTTCGCTTAAAGTGAGCTCATCGTAAATCAGCAATTCCTTCACTTTTTCAATACGCTGTAAAATAACATATTTTTCAATTGTAAGTCCTTCAACAGAAGAAAATAAGCTGCTTAAGTAGGAATAATCATATCCTAATTTTTTGGACAGATGATCGGAAAAATTTATATTCCCTTCCAGTTCATGATCATAATGAATGTAGTTGATCACTTCCGTGCGGATGCTCTCAATCAGGCGGCTTTTCCTGTCATCAATCAATTCAAATCCAATATCATTTAATACAGAGTCTATCTGATCCATTTTTTCATCATTCACCCTTCCTTCAATAACCGCAGAACCAAGTACTACATTCATAGGCTTTAGATCCAGCTTCTTCAGTTCCCTTTGTACCGCCCAGATACACCGGTTACAAACCATGTTTTTGATATAGATTGTAGTATTTTCCATCCATAACAAAAGTAGGTTATATTCTTGAACTTTCGAAATATAACTGGGATTAGGAGGCAATTAAGCCTTTACATCAGAACATTATATTTATTATTTTCGAAGATGATCACTTCCCGTGAAAGATCATTTTAATTTTTGCAATAATAGCTCAATGCCTTGTTTATAAAATGATTCTGCCAATTGATATTGTTTTTCGGCTGTTTCCTCCCTGGTTATTTCCGAAAGCTTTAAAACCGCTCCGTTCCAGTCCGGCATCATCCATCTCCCGGATTTTAAAGGAGGAATATCTCCCGGGTTTTCCAATGGCTTTTGTGACCAGAAACTGAGATAAAAATAAGGCTCGTTTATCATACTGTCATTGATGGCCCAACCGGCGCCTATTGTTTGGGAAACCTCACCCTTTTCATTTCTGGAGACAGGAATAAATGTTCCCGTATCAAAATGATGGGGCCATACCCTGACCGGCTCAGACTGATCAAAGTCTGCAGCAATTTCATTGATAATAATCTCCGCATTGTGACGGTGAATGGAATTTTCGATATAATAGCGTTTATTTTTTATTGAAAATGGAGCTCCTTTATCCAGTCCATGCTCAGGAATTTCATAATGAAGCACCTCTTTAAACTTCGTTACATCCACTCCAAAACCGGAAAGTTTTTGTTTTAACTCAGTAAAAACTTCCTGCTTGCTTTTTCCTGCAGAAACAATTTCTTCCAGTACTTCATCATCCTTATCCAGGATATTGATATTTAAATCGGTAAGCTGTAAGGCAAGCCTGTAGCCCCCGGGAAGGGAATTTCCTGATAAGGTGTCATTATCTGAAATATATTGCATATTTGTATTGCTGTCATCGGTCTTTTGCGGAATCAGATGATGCCCAACCAAAGCAAGAAATTGTGCTGCATGATGCTGTTGTTCCAAAGCATCTTTCATCTCTTTATTGAAAGGGATGGTTTCTGGTCTCCATTTTGTTTTTAGCTTGCTCATAATTTTTTTGTTAATTCAATTGTACAGTCGTACTAAATTGTAATTCCTGACAATTTATAAAATTCCTTTAAATTTCAACCTGAGCCGATAATTATTCCCTGAAAAATCTCTTCATTTTTTGCTTTATTAATAATCCGCATTAATTTCGCATGTTTATTTTAAGCCTTTAGATATGAAGATTCTGCTATTATTAACCGGAGGTGCTTTAGGAACTTTGGCCCGCTATTCCCTGGCCGGCCTGACTCACAAAATTTATGAAGGTATTTTCCCCCTGGGAACTTTAATGGTTAATATTACCGGATCATTTTTTATAGGTTTGCTCTGGGGTCTTCTGGATACCGAAAACCTTACAAGCAATACAAGGACATTTGTTTTCATCGGGCTTTTTGGGGGATTTACCACCTTTTCTTCTTATACACTGGAATCGCTGAATCTCTTCAGGGATGGTGATATTAAGCTTGCGTTGATAAATGTGCTGGCGAATAATATTATTGGACTTCTGCTGGTTTTTGCCGGTTTTATAGCAGCAAGAGGATTGTTAAGTATTTTCAGATAATCAATTAAAAGTTACTAAAATGAAACTTCCGGAAAAAGGTCTTTTACTTCGAATATTTATTGGTGAAGATGATACGTACAAAGGCAACTCCTTGTGTTCTACAATTGTTTTGAAGGCCAGGGAGCTGAATCTTGCGGGCTCTACTGTTTTAAAGGGGGCGATGGGCTATGGTGCCAACAGCAGGATTCATACGGCGAATGTTCTCCGCTTATCGGAGGATTTACCGCTGGTAATTGAAATTGTGGATACGGAAGAAAAGATAAACAGCCTGTTGCCTTTTCTTGATGAAGTGGTGGGAGAAGGATTAATTACGCTGGAGAAAGTTAAAGTCATCAAATATTCTCATGGAAAGGATTAAAGCAATGGAGTGCAGATTCTTCCCCGGGTATCAATGATCAATTAATCCTCCTCCCGCCCATTTATTATACTTCAGAAAATCAGTCTGTTAACATTTATTTTATTCTAAATCAGCATCCATTTTAGGCATTGAGGAAATAATCTCTCAAATATCATACAACAGGTATTTACTGAATTTGTTTTCCAAAACCTTAATCCGATTAGGGGAAAACAGAGACTACAGGTTGTGAAGTGGCGCCGGCCTTCTCCATTGCTTCTTTAAGGTTTGGATTTGCCATAAACTTGCCAAATGCTTCGATTGATGATGCTGTTCCAACTGCCATTACCACATTCTCATCAGCAAGGGATCTAAGTACAAGATAATCTTGTATTCCTGCCTTTGCTCTCATATCTGTAGCTGAATCGTACACTGTTTTCCAGGTGTTAAAATCTCTAACAGAATGCGATATCATGGTTATTAGGGCATTGGGTTTAATTTTCCCAAAATCAGCTGCTGATTTATAAAAAGTAATTACCGGAGGGCTGGTTACACCTGCCTTCTCCATCGCTTCTTTTAATTTAGGATTTGCCAGAAAAGCTTCTGCTTTTTTCATATCCGTTACTTCAAAGAAAGCAGTAATAGAATTCGGATTGTTAATATCCTGTTTTACAAATATGTCTTTCAATCCTGCTTTCTTTCTGGCTTTCAGGTCATTGTCAAATCCGGGCTTCCATTTATCAAAGTCTGACACTTGGTGGGAGATAGCCAGGTAAATAGTTGCATTTTTTTCTTTAGCGTTTGCTGAAATACCAAAACATATTAAAGTGATTAGCAAAGCAAAATTTTTGATTGTTGTTTTAATTGTTTTCATAAGAATAGAACTTTAATTTAGTAATTATTTTATGGCAATTATTGCGCTTGATGGTCCGGTTAATGGCATTATTATTGTCCTGGAAAAGCCTGTTTTTCTTGCCCAGACATTAAAATCTGCTGCAGAAAAATCATATCCTCCTTGTGTTTCAATGAGCATGTTTAAGGACATCAGGAGACCAAAAGTATTTTGACTTCTATTGTCATCAATGATATTTTCAATAACAATCAGAGCACCTCCCTGAGGTAAGGAATCATAAGCTTTTTTCATCAGGACCATCTTTTCATTAGTATCCCAGTCATGAAGAATGTTCCCCATTGTTATGACATCTGCTTTTGGAATTTCGTCGTAAAAGAAATCACCGGAAAGCACGGATACTTTTTCACTCAACCCCATCATGCTTATGTTTTCTTCTGCGATAGTACTAACCTGGGGTAAGTCAAAAGTGACACAATACATATGCGGGTTGTTCAAAGTAATCTGAGCCGAAAGATGGCCGCCTGCACCTCCGAGATCACACAATGTGGTGTAATCAGAAAAATCAAACATATTGCTAAGTTTCATAAAATTCCCCATTTGGATCCCGGCCATAGATTTTATAAATTCCCGCAATCTGTCCGGATAGGCATAAATTGTATTAAATACAGATTCTCCATTTGTCTTTGTTTCATTCTGAGGAGTTCCCGTTTTTAAGGCATTTTCCAAATTGTTCCAAAAAGGATATAATCTCTGGTTGGCCATTTCTAAAATACCGCCCATATAACCCGGTTTGTTTTTATCTAAAAAAACTTGTGCATCTTCTGCATTGCTGTACATGGCCGTTGCTTTTAGTCCTCTTCTTTTTAAGAATCCAAGAGCAACCAGGGCATCAAGAAAATCGTACAGCCCTCTGTCGTGCAGGTTCAGTTTTTCTTTTAGCTCCAGACCTGATAACTCACCTTGTGACAAATGTGTAAAAAGTTCCAGGTTTACGGCCGTGAGTACTGTTTTTGATGCCCAAAAGCCCATGCCTATTTGCATGATCTTTGAAGGGTCTACCTGTTTTGTTACAGGTTTCTTAATTGTTTCTGCTACTGTCATGATATTAAAATTTTAAGAATGAATAAATATTTCCTTTAATTTTAAAGTAAAAGTATATCGATCCCGAATCATTACAGAATAAAAGGAATAGGTGGTGCATGGCCAGGCGCGAAATGATTGATAAATGGCGCGAATGATTTCTGCGTTTCTTAAAAGTGATGAAAAGTGCCGTGAAATATAAAAGTTAATACTAAAAAACTGTACGGAAGAGGGGGTGCTATGCTTTTCCCCTGGGGAAGGTCAGAGTTACGGAAGTGCCCAGGTTGGGAAAGCTTTTTATGGCAACACTTCCCTGGTTGAGATCCATGAAGTCTTTAACCAGAATCATTCCGAGTCCGGTACCTTTTTCACGATTGGTACCTAAGGTGCTCTTTTTGTCTTTCAGTTCAAACAAGGTATTTAACTTTTTTTCAGGGATGCCAACGCCATTATCCGAAATGGAAATTTGCACTTTTGATTTTGTACAATAACTGTGAATAGTAATCAGGCCATTTTTATTGCTGAATTTTATTGCGTTACTTAGCACATTCCTAAATACCGTTAAAGCCATGTCAATATCCGCCCAGATCAAACAATCCGGGGATATTTGTTTCTCGATTGTAATATTTTTTGAATTAATGGATTCTTTAAAAACCGCTTCAACTTTATTCATCACTTCCAACAAAGAAACATGCTTTGGTTTACATTCCAGCAAGTCGCGTTGACTCATTGCCCAGTTTACCAAATTGTCTAAAAGCTGATTGACATTATTTACTGCCGTGCTTATTTTTAGACCTACTTCAGAAAGTTTTTCGAATTCGCCTTTTTTTGAATAATACTGAATTAAATCAGTAGCAACTTTTAAACTTGAAACCGGGCTTTTTAAATCGTGACCAATTATGGAGAAAAATTTGTCTTTGGTAGCGTTCAGGTTTTCTAATTGTAGTTTTTGTTCTTCAATTTCCTGAGTCCTTTCATGCACCTTCTGCTCAAGATGGTTAATTATTAAAGCATTTTGAATGGACAGGGCCATTTGCTGCGAAAGTACATATAAAAAATGTTCATCGTCTTTGCTAAAAAAATCTTTTTCATCGCTTTCTATTGATAAAACACCGATAAGTTCATCATTGGCAATTAACGGAAAAGCCAGCTGTGCATCCACATTTGGCAGACCAGGTAATTGTGCACCAACGGCTATTCCAACTTCGGAGGTTTTATTTAAAACAGAGCCGGAAATATTAATCGCCGTTTGTACGTACTGTTTGTAATGCTGAATACCCGAAAGGCGTATTTTCTTTCTTCTTTTAGCAACAAGGCCAACAATTCCTTTTCCAAAAGGTACCTGAACTCCAATACCTTCTTCGCTAAAACCCCGGCTGGCAAATACAATTAAATGTGAGTGTTCCGTATTTGGAAATAACAACAAAGTATGTTTTAATCCATAGCTTGATTCTAAAATTCCGAGGATATTATCAAGCTTGTCTTTAAGAGATGAACTTTTACTGATCTCGACTGAAACCTGTTGGGCAATTTTATTTTTCGCCAGTTCTTTTTCCAGTAATATTTTAGACTCATCAGCTTTTGAACCCATCGAACTGTTTTTCTATAGAAATAATTTTGCCAACCACTACGGCCTTTAATTTAAAGATGTCTTCTGCCCGGTACATGGAAGCAATCGCTTCTAAAGCCAAATCCATTTCATCAAAGAGATCACCGTCTTTTATTATTTCAACCAATTTCAGATCGATTTTCCACATTGAGAAAGTAACAGGGTTGGTAACCACAACTGAAAAGTGAGGGTTGTCCTGAATGTTATGGTAGGTTTTATTAAAAAATTGCCAGGAGATGCCAAGGCGTTCTTCATCGATGTAATGTACTTGTGAAATGTAACTCACATTGGGAATATTTTCTTTAGAAACTGTTGTGATTACACCGGGTAGTATTCCCTGAAACGCACCTAGTAATTCAGTGTTGCTCATGATTCCGGATTTAATTGATTGATGTTTTTACCTGTGCCATTTTTTGGTGTCTGTTCATAAATAGCTTTCACTTTCATTACAATGGCCTCCACCTTCTGCTTACTGTATTTATTGGATAACACGTTTTCAAGGTCAAATCCCACTTCTTTAATCACAGCAGTCATTCCTTTTAAATAGGAGTCATTGAGCGCCTTGTCATTTCCATTTAATTCTTCATGAGAAAGGTATTCTCCCTTAAACTGATACCCTTCAAAAGTTAAGGCAGAGACAACCGTCACCGTCATGAGTGGATTTGTTTGTAAGTTCATGTGTAAGTTGCTTGCCAGAGCTGGCATGAACATTATTTTTACGTATTCTTCATTTAGTGTATAAACCAAACCTGTTCGGCAGACATCGCAAAATCCGTTTTCGTTTAAAGAGGCCAGATAGCCCAGGGTATCATACCTTTGAAAAAATTTTGTGTAATACGGAGGAATCTTCATTTTGTTGTTTTAAGGGTTAGCCAAATGTATTCAATCTGGAATACAAATTGGTTTTATAGGTTTTGCTCACTGCAATTTCCTTACCTGCAATATAAATCTTATTGTTTTTTAAAACGATTTTATCAATAGCGTTAGTGTTCACAATATAAGACCTGTGTACCTGACAGAAGTGATTGTGCGGTAGTTGCTTAAAAAGATCTTTCAGTCTGGCCCGAATCATATGTCTCTTATCCTCCAGAAAAAGAAAACAGTATTTATCAAATGCCTGGATGAGTTTAATGGCATCAAGTTCAATTTTTACCAGTGCCTGATCTTCTTTGATATAGATATGATTGTTCGCAACAACATTACTCTTTAAGTTAGCCTTGAAGTTTTGCTTATCAGGTTTGTTATAAATAGCTAATTCAATGGCCCGTTGGAGTTCGGCTTGCTTGTAAGGCTTTACCACATAAGCTGCAGGAAAGGTTTTCTTAGCTTCCTTAAAAGTATCACTATCCGCAAAAGATGTTACATAAATCACTGGAATGTCATAACGTTTATTTACTTCTTTAATTAATTCAATGCCCGACAACTCTCCGCCTAAATCGATATCCATCAATATAATATCAGGCATGGTGGCACTTAATTTTAAGAATAAATCGGATGGTTTATAAACCACATCTATTAATTCACATCCAATATTATCAATGGTAATTCGCAACATTTCTTCATGCAAAGTATCATCTTCTGTGGCAAGTATTCTGATTTTAGACATACACAGTTTTCGTGCTTCCTGATTTTTTCAAAAAAGGAAGATTTTTTCAAATATAGTAAATTTTGATTTGATATTTCTACCAAAAAACCTTGTGACGGTTTAAATATGGTACTTGCCAATTGTTCAGTTGGAAGAAGAAAAAAATTTATTCCTCTTGCTTGAGCGGGATCCCGGGAGTTTATATATGAGATACTATTTTAACAGCTTTACCTGTACAGCAGTCAGCCCTTTTGGCCCTTTCTCGACCTCAAAGCTTACCATATTGTTTTCTTTTATTTCTTCGAGTGTATTATTAATATGTACAAAAACACTTTCCTTTGTTTCAGTATCGCGGATAAATCCAAAACCTTTTGAGTCATTAAAAAAAGTAACAACACCTTTTCTAACTTTATCAGGAATATCAGAAGCATCACGTTTTGGAATGCTGACTTCGATGTTTTCGGCTTTAATTTTTGTTTTTTTTGTCAGGTCGGGAGGTGTGGAGGATAGCATACCATTTTCATCAACGTAGGCGATCATATCGTCCATGCTGCTCTTTTTTTCATTTTCTTTTCTTGCCAGCCGCTTCTTTTCTTTCTCCTGTCTTTTTTTCTCTTTCTTGTTTCTTACTTCCTTTTTGTTGAATGATTCCTGTGATCTGCCCATAAATAATTTTTTATCAAAAGTAAATATATTTTATTAATAACAAGGGCAGTCTTTTTCAGTTTTTTTAAAAAGCGGTAAAAAACACATGAAAAAAGTCATACTACAGCATATTTTCTGAATAATGCCCCAGAATTAAAGACGGAATCCGGCAAACTTCAGCTTGTAAGGAGGGAAGAAGATTCCCTGTCAAGATACAACCAGGTGGCAGGGTGGTGCTGCAAGACTGAGCCCGGGATCAGCGGACTGACATCCTCTTCTACAGAGCCTTTCACTGCCTTTGCTTTCCGGGCATCCGGAACACTGCAAATGATCGCCTTTGATTTTAGTATTTGTTTAACCGACATGCTGATTGCCTGCAAGGGGACATCTTCCAGTGTTTTAAACCAGCCTTCGCCCATTTGCTGGAGGCGGCAGGCTTCATCCAGGTTGACCACCAGATAGGCCTTGTCTGTTTCAAAATCTGCAGGCGGGTCATTGAAAGCCAGGTGGCCGTTTTCTCCAATGCCAATAAATGCCACATCAATGGGGTGCTCGCGAATGATTTCCTCCAGACGCTCACATTCTGCTACCGCATCGGTTTCTCCGTTCACATAATGGAATTTTTTGAGAGGGATCAGGTCAACAAATCTTTCTTTCAGATATTTCCGGAAAGAAGCAGGATGTGATTCAGGAATGCCGATGTATTCATCCAGGTGGAAAGCAGTAACTTTTTCCCATACCACCTCTTCTTTAACCAGATATTTCAACATTTCAAACTGAGATGCACCGGTGGCAACGATGATATTTGCATTTCCGTTTTTAATAATAGCTTCCCGTATCAGCTGTGCGCCTTTTGCAGCAGCTTTTTTCCCGAGTTCTTCCTTGTTTTCAGAGATTATTATTTCCATTTTTTAACTTTTATGAAAAATCATCTATTCAAATTCAAATATGTAAAATGTTACTTTGAGATTAGAACCAACAAAGTTAACTAAAAAATCATATGGAGCATGCCCTGGAAAGCATAAATAATTTGATTGTTTATGGTTGTGAATAATAATACCGGATCAAACTGCTCCGGTAATATCAGGAATATTATTGATGGAATTGGGTGGTAATCTACCCGCCATTATAAATGGAATTAGGCATTTTACAAATTAATAAAACGGTATTCAATGCGGCCGTTTTTAACATTTATCTGAAGATAGCCCTGGTTTTCCAGGTCATCTTTTAAGGCATCCATTGTAATGTAAGTAGTATTCCCATACAATTGTACATCATGAATATGGTCATGGGCCATAACTACCATCTCCACATTATTTTTGGTAAACAGATCGATGAGAATCCTGACTTCTTCCATTTGCGGATTTGTACTGGATGTATGTCTGTATCGAAAGAAATTGTTATGGGTAAATATGATGCAATTACGGTAATCCGGCCGTGCATTTTTTAAAACATCTTTCAACCAGTCGAGTTGCTTTTTGCCCAGTGTTCCTCCTCCTGTATCGAGACAGATAAAAAGATCAGAGTCCACATTTGTTTTTACGGCAAAAGTATAAGTGGATGAGCCGAATCTGGAATAGAACTGTTTCCATCCGTTAAAATAGAGATCGTGATTACCAACAATAAAAAATTGTGGTAAAAAATCAGGGTCCGGGACATGCTGCTGAAATACCTCATAATCTTCTGCATGCCCGGTAGTAAGGTCTCCAACCATAACCACAGCAGCTGAGTTTTTAGTTTTCGCATCACTGAAAAAGGTATCCAGGTTTTTTGTACTTCCCACATGGCTGTCTCCCATTGAAAGAATGTTGTAATCATCAGCAGGAACGGAGATTTCCATGAAAGGATGGCTGGCATTCCATTCCATGGATTGCTCAAATCGTTCATTTACCGGATCGTATGAGCGGAACATGCCGGAAACATCCAGATCCTCACAGGATGTAAAGCTGAAAGGTATCAGCAGTAATATGGCCAGATATATTTTTACGGGATGTCCCATATAATTCCTGTTCTGAAGAAAAAACCAAAATAATTCACACTCAAATTAAAGGCTCCGGAGCTTTTATACCAGGCTTCAGCAAAGATTCTTAAAGGTGCATTTATCTGATAATACCCGTTCAGGTTAAAATTAGGATTTGTTTCCTGGTTGATAATGTAATGATCAATATTTGTAATAGACAAGCCTATATTCCATTGATTATCATATCGTTTTAAAAAATAACTAAAGGAATAGATAATGTTCCAGTTTTCATGAATTTTTTGAACCTGGTCCGCATTATATTCCTCTGTAGCCTTTTTCCGGGAAGCAATAGTCCGGAAGCTGGTGCCGAATTTTATTTCAAAATGATCAGGTTGAAGGTTGAGCAAAAATCCCCAGTTGGTTTCACGGGAAATATCTGAGAAGGGAGTCAGGATGTAAAAACCCCGGAGTTCAAACGGGAAATTCTTTATGTTGAATTCACGGGAGGCATTCAGGTTTAAACCGGAAAAAACAGTTGAGTTGTAAGATATCAGGTCAAGCTGAAAACCGGCTGATACCTGGTATTTTCCAAATTGGCAACTCCCTGACCCGGCCGTCTTCATATACAAGCCATCTGATACATTGGTCTGACCCAGCTCAATAAAGCCGGTAATCTGTGGTTGCGCAAATAAATTAGTCCAGGGAAAAAGGGCAAGAATAATGAAAATACAACGATGAAATAGAATTTTCATTTTTGCAATGATTTTTTGCCATTCAGGGTTTCTATGATACCGGATTCCTTTACAAATGTAATTTTATATTGGCACAATGCCAAAACGAAGGCTTACGGAATGCATTTTACACATTTTGTGTTCTTTATTAATTTTTACTTTCATCTTCATTCCGTTTCTTACTCATTCCTATAATAAAGAATAATCCGCCTACTGCAATAAAAACCGTTCCTAATGAACCAGCCGTATCTTTTAATGTTGTGTTAAAAGTAATTCCAAGTGAAATGATAATTATTGCAATAAAAATATATCTTTTATAATTCCCGGTTTCTTTGATCATTTAAGTTATCTTTTTAAATGGAACTATTCTAATTCTTTATCAATACGTTTTTTACCCAGAAAAGAAAGTAATATCCAAAATCCCATTAATAATCCGATAATAGCAGAGATAATTTTAAGTTTGTTAAACAATTGCTCAAAAGATAATCCAGGACTTTGGAAGATATTATACTTTGCATAGGTAAAAACACTGCCAAGAAAAACAAATGTCAAATAATACAATAAGATACTCTTAACCTTCAATTTTCTGACTGGTAGTGCTCCAAAATACAAAAGTGCGCTTATTAAAAATATTGAGTTAATCGTCATTATAATCGCAATATCTTCAAAATCACCTATCTCTTGTCCAAGTGCAAACTGCCGGTAAAGAACTATTCCCTGCATTGAAATAATTGTCAGAAAATACATAACGGCAATCACTTTAAGAGCGATTTGCTTATTTCTTTCGTCCATATTAAAAAATGGTTTTTTATTTTTTGTCTTCATACCAAAATAAATCGTTTAAAGTCCTATCTAATGTTTTTGCTATTTTAACACATAAATTTAGGGATGGATTATATTTTCCTTTTTCAATCAAGCCAATGGTTTGCCTTGTTGCACCAACCAAATCAGCAAGGTTTTGTTGCGACATGCCCTTTTCTACACGTGCTAATTTAAGTTTTATATTTTCCATACTGCAAATGTAATATAAATATTGCTATATGCAATATATATTTTACATATAATTTTCACTGATTTATAAAATTAAATTTTCACTCCAGGAATTTTACTGATTTATAAGGTTCTTATTAATGATGCAAAGCTTGATTCTAATAGCTTTTTTGTACTTTTAAAGTTTAAAAAAGCTGAGCCGGGCGTTAAGAATTGCTTCAGTGAAGCAATTTGGCAGGAGTCGGCATGCAGGGAAGCATACTGGCGTAATCGGGTATTTTTTTGACAAATATAACGCAGATAACGGTCTTTACGGACAGGCAAATTAAGCTGCCCTTATCAGGGCGAAATATGACTTTGTTATTTATATACCCGGGGCGTTGCCATCGGGTTGAATTAAGTCGGGCTTTCAGCCCGTTATGATGAAATTATGGGGGGTGGCAGATTTTAAAGTGGAGACAGAAATGTAAATATAGTTCTATTGAGGAATAGCAGAACCGCCACAGAGTTGTAATTTATTTCAACCCAAAGGCATTGCTATTAAGTTAAATTAAGCAGGGCTTTCAGTCTGTTTGGACAAAATTATGTAGTTTTAAAAGCAGGATTTGAAAAGAGATAAGAAAACATAGATATATCATTTTGGAGAAAATAATACAATCGCCACGAAGTGGCAACTTAATTCAGCCCAAAGGTTACGCCTTGGGTAAATAATATTACAATAATCATCCCCACCCTGAAAGGGCCGGTTTGGGAAGGAAAAATAAAATACCTAAGTTAGCAGGATGCTAAAAAAGAAAAAATCAATGATTAAAAGATATCAGCTTATTAAATAAATTTGAAAAACTTTATAACCTTACGATCATGACTTATACCATTTTAATTTTAGGATTCTTTTTTGGAGCAATTTTGCAATACGCGAGTCTAAACAGGTTTAATGTGATTAGCGGCCTGGCGATCCTCGAAAATTATACGGTTGCCAAAGCGATACTTGCTGCCGTTGGCATCGGAGCTGTTCTGTTAAGTTTTGAAATGGGATTTGGATATGCCTCGTATCATGTAAAACCCTTTTTAGTGGGAGGAATCATGTTGGGAGGTCTGATTTTTGGCATGGGAATGGCCATCCTGGGATACTGCCCGGGGACCCTTGCAATTTCTTTTGGAGAAGGTTCCATTGATGCACTGGTTGGCATCATTGGCGGACTGTTGGGAGGGCTGGTTTTTACCCTGCTTCTGCCTTCCATAAGTTCCCTGTTGGGACCGGATCTTGGAAAAATATCATTAAATACAATAGTTGGTTCCACAGGACCGGGTTTTTATCTTCTTTCTGTTATTATTGGTGGGTTGTTTGTCTTGTTTGCCTTCTGGTTAAATAAAAAAGAAGGGGCCAAAGATTATAAATGGCTGTATGCAGGAATTGCCCTCGCTATACTGGAAGTGGTTGTTTTTTCTTCTGCAGTTACCAACCGTCCGGTCGGGGCTTCCACTACCTACCCGTATGTTGGAGATTTACTGACCGGAGTAACGCAAAACGATTATTTTGCAAAAATACAGAAGCCCGGAAGCTGGGAACTGATCTTTCTGACAGGTGCATTTTTAGCAGGCCTTATAATTTCTTTGGTAAAAAAGGAATTTAAAATCACCTTAATTCACAGTAACTGGGAAAAGTATAAAGGGACTTCTGCGGCAAAAAGAGTTTTATGGTCGTTTACCGGAGGTTTTATATTGATTTTCGGAGCTAGAATGGCCGGAGGGTGCACAAGTGGGCATATTCTTTCAGGAGGGATGCAACTCGCACTCAGCAGCCTGGTATTTGGTATTTTCGTATTTATCGGCCTTCTATTAACCGGAAAGTTCTTTTACCGGGGAGTGAAGTAATTATGGATTAATAATTTTTCAGACCAAAGAAAATGAACCCGAAAAACAAACTTGTTTTATTGTTGACATTTTTAGTCTTAACCATTTCCTGTAAGGATGAAGTAAGAAAGGAAAAGAATATGGCCCCGGATAATTTCTTCCTTGAGGAAATTACGATACCGGACTTACAGCAGGCTTATAAAAATGGTGACTATACCATAAAAGAAGTGGTTCAGGCATATCTTGACCGGATTGATGCCATTGATCAAAACGGACCGGAATTACATGCTGTCATTCAGGTGAATCCGGATGCAATACAAATTGCCGAAGCGCTGGATAAGGAAATGCAGGAAGGCAAATCAAGAGGCCCGCTGCACGGAGTACCGGTATTATTGAAAGATAATATAGATACTCATGATAAAATGGAAACCACAGCCGGTTCAAGGGCGTTAAAAGGTTCGCATCCTTTGCAGGACAGTTGGGTGGCAAAAAAACTAAGAGATGCGGGCGCAGTGATCATTGGCAAAGCCAATCTTAGTGAATGGGCGAATTTCCGGAGCAGTATGTCTTCCAGTGGCTGGAGCGGACTGGGCGGACAAACAAAAAATCCTTACGTGCTTGACCGGAACCCATGTGGTTCAAGTTCGGGTTCGGCTGTGGGAGTATCGGCAAACCTTAGCATGTTTGCCATTGGTACAGAAACAAACGGATCCATCGTTTGCCCCTCTTCAGCCAACGGTGTGGTTGGGATTAAACCTACGGTAGGGCTGGTGAGCCGGGCAGGCGTGATTCCAATTTCCTTTTCACAGGATATTCCTGGACCGATTGCCCGGAGCGTCAGGGATGCGGCTATTTGCCTGGGTGCAATGACAGGTGTGGATGCATCTGACAGTAAGACATTAAAAAGTAAAGGAAAATTTCATACGGATTATACGGTTTTTTTGAAAAAAGATGGTCTGAAAGGAAAGAGAATAGGACTATACACCGTGCCTCTTGGGAAACATTATAAAGTGGATACGCTGATGAACCGGGCTGTGAAATTCCTGAAAAGTCAGGGCGTAAAAGTTGTTAAGATTGATCAAATCGGGAGTAAAGATGCCGGGAACTATTCGTTTAATGTGATGCTATATGAATATAAGGACGGGCTGAATAAGTATTTTGCTTCCCTGGGAGAGAATGCACCTGTTAAAAACCTGGATGACCTGATTGCATTTAATGAAAAAGATTCCATTGAGCTGATGTATTTTAATCAAAAGTATCTGATCATGGCAAGGGAAAAGGGTGATCTGGATTCTGAAGAATATAAAAATGCACTGGAAAAAATGCATAAAGGCATGCGGGAAGAAGGCATTGACAAGGTAATGGATGAATATAAGCTGGATGCCATAATAGCCCCTACCGGCGGACCGGCCTGGAAAACAGATCATATAAACGGAGATGCTTTTCATGTGGGAAGCTCGTCTCCTGCTGCTATTGCCGGTTACCCTAATATTACTGTTCCCATGGGTTTTGTAGATGATATGCCTGTAGGTATTTCATTTTTTGGCAGAGCCTGGAGCGAACCCGTTTTACTGGAAATCGCATACGCTTATGAAACTGCAAATCCATGGAGAAGAGTCCCGGAATTTAAGCTTACGGACTGAGAAAGGACTCCCCCTTTTTATTCCCCCCTCTTAGAGGGGGTTTGGGGGTGTGTTCTCTCATAATCCCTGATATAATCCTCTATTCTTTTCAATACTTTATCAGGCTCATGCATGACTTCTTCGTCCTGGAACCTTATGATCTCAAGCCCCAGCTGATTCATTCTTTCTGTTTTAATCTGATCTTTGATTTTTGTCTTCTCCCATTGGTGTGTAAATCCGTCAACCTCAATGCCGAGCATCAATTCATAGCAAAAAAAATCTAAAATAAAATTATCAATGGGTTTTTGTCGGTGAAAATCATAACCCATCATTTGTTTTCCTTTCAGGTATTTCCATAGCCTTATTTCAGCTTGTGTGGAATGGTTTCTTAACCAACGGGCATATTCTTTCAGTTTTGGATTATATGGAATGATCTTTCTGCACACTTTGTTTATGAGTCTTTTACACACCCCTGAATCCCCTCTCAAGAGAGGACCTCCCCGCCTTTAAGAGGTTCTCTTCCTGTTGCGAGTCTCTAATCTCTCGTTATCTGACTGCCCCACCAGTCCTTATTAGGCTTCCAGTTTGGGTCCAGCATTTTTTTGCGCTCTTTTTCCTTCCGTTGCAATAATTTGGTTTTGTAATAATCCAGTTTAATTTGAAGTGAGTCTTCACTGAATAAAGGATCAGGCTCTGCATATTCTGCGTTTACTGACTGGAGCCAGTCTTCCAGTTTTTTATCCATTTTCTGCACGATCTCAGGTTTTTGTTCCGACAGATCGTGTCTTTCACCAATATCTGCGTCCAGGTCATAAAGCTCATTTCTGCCATCTTCCCAGTAATGAATGAGCTTCCACTTGCCTTCTCTGATGATGGAAGAGGGTTCTCCTCCCTGGTTCCCATAATGCGGATAATGCCAGTACAGCGGTCTTTCTTTTATTGTACCACCTTCCAGGAGGGGCAGCAAACTCACCCCGTCAGTGTGTTCCTCAGGCTTGAGTTCCATGCCGGCAAGATCAAGGATAGTAGGATAAAAATCCGCACCGGTTACCGGAGTGTTGTTCTTTTTATCCTTTAGGTTTATCCATGGTACACAGATAAAAGCCGGAACGCGGATCCCTCCTTCCCACTGATACCCTTTGCCTCCCCTCAGTGGGAGCAGGTTCGTGGAATAATTATCACCAGAAACCACTCCGCCATTGTCAGAAGTAAAGATGATGATTGTTTTACGGTCGAGATTTAGTTTTTTTAATGTGTTCAGTACATGGCCTACAGCTTCATCTACCTGCTCAATAAGGCCGGCATAAACCGGATTGTCCTGATGCAAACGGTAGGGGAGAATCCGTTCCATTTCAAATCCCTTTTCCTGAATTCCCATGGAATCAGCCTTAGCACGATACTTTTCCCATTTTCCGGAGGAAGTCTGAATGGGCGCATGAACAGCATAAAATGCCAGATAAGCAAGGAACTTTTCGTCTTTGTAGGTCTCAATAAACTTAGAAGTTTCATTTGCCAGTTTCATGGATAAACTGATTCCCTTTTCATCCGGGTAATCTTCCATCTTCGGATTATTAAACGGGGAAAAATAACCTCCACTGTAAGGCCCGCCAGCAGAGTATCCGCCTCTGTTCACTTTGAACCCATGGTTCTCCGGAAAAGAACCTTCTCCTCCCAGGTGCCACTTCCCTGCAAAGAATGTTTCATAACCCTGTTCCTGTAGAGCCTCTGCCAGGGTAATTGGTTTAAAAGGCAGATGGTGGAGATAATTTGCCGGTAATAATTTGGTATATCGTTTGGCTTTTCTCCAGCTTTCACCCGACCGGGCGCCTATGTAATCAGTAATACCATGACGTGCAGGGAATTTTCCGGTCAACAAACTGGCCCTGGACGGACTGCAAACCTGGCAGGTTGAATAAGCATTGGTAAAAATCATTCCGCTTTTTGCAAGTTTGTCAATATTAGGGGTTTCATAAAATTTACTCCCCATAAAGCCTAAATCATTGTACCCCAAATCGTCCACCACAATAAATAAAACGTTGGGACTTTCGGGCTTTAACTGGCAAGACAAAAAGAAAAGGGGTAAAAGGAAAGCAAACAGTAACTTTAATGATCTCATGATATTTATTTTTTGGTTTTGAAATGTATTTCGTAATCCTTTATGCTAAAACCATTTTCTGATTTAAATGACCAGCCCTTTAAGACAAACTGGTATTCTTTATCAGGTTTTAGTTTCACCTCAATAATAACCGATCTTTTATCTTTCGAATAGCTTATTTCCCCCATTTCGGGGAAAGCTTTTTCTCCTTTCCGTCCATCAGCAATGGAATATCCCTTGCCTTTTAAAACTTTATCAAAATGAATGATTATTTTCTTTATGTTGTAATCCACATTCTGGCTCCCGTTGTCAAAGGGTTCAATAGAAACTACCACGGGTCGTTTTGCCTCCGTTTTTTGCATTAATTCATTTACATTTGAAGCCGTGGCGTCAAAAAACTTCACTATCTCAGGCATGAAACTTTCGAGTGAGGGGTATTTGTCCCTGTTCGACCCATACTTTTCCAGTTCCTTCACCAGCCCATCAGTCCATAGAAATCCCCTGTCCAGTTGTGTATTTAATTCTTTTGTAATTGTCTTTTTTTCAAAATGATGATCTTTCATATATTTAATAACCGCTGCTCTTACCAGAGATTCGCTAAACATGGTTTCCCATGATCCGTAGGCCTGGTTTTTCATGACATCTTTTACCTGCCGGTACATTTCCGGACCACTATTCTTTAGCACAGGTTTATTTTTATCAACCAAATGATTGATAAAAGAATGGTTAAATTCATGCAAAAGAGTGGGAAAATATTGTGAAACTTTATATGCCGGAAGTCCCAAACTGTTAGCACTCCAGGTTCCCATGATGGCGTAAACCGATTCCCTCCCATCAGGATAGATGATCTTAGAACCAAAATTTCCTCCTCCGTTGCCTAAACCCAATACGATTACAAATTCACTTTTGGGTTTTTCTCCGTAAAAGTTCAGATACCAGTTGACATCCAACTCGTTGTAAACCTTTAAAAATCTGTCTGAAGCAATTTTATATAATTCACTGTTACTACTAAAAAATGAATCGCAGTCCGCATCGGAATAAAAATCATTCAGCAATTCCAGAAACTTTATGGCGTTCTTTTTACCCCAGCGGTAGTCCGGCACATCCTTGCTAAATTGAACAAGGGACGTAAATAGGGGAGGCTGGCTGATATGAATTGCCATACTCATTACGGCATCATAACCTACTCCTCTTCTTTTACGGAGTTTCTTAATAAATTCAATCAGCTCATGATCCTTATATTTCTCAAAATGGGCTTCAATCGTATCAACATACAAAGGAAATTTTCTTGAGCTGTATTCCCTGCTATCTGCAAGCCGGAAAACGATACTAAGCATTTCAACCCGTTTATCAACCCGGGGCTCCTGAAGGATGGATTTATTTTGGGCAAAGTTGTTTAAAGAGAAAAGTAATAAAACAAGGCCATAAATTTTTTTCATGGTATCTGGTTTTTAACGGTATTGATTAACTTTTTACATTTATCAGATCCTTATCATCCTTCATATTAAGTTCGGGCTGAAGGTTAAAATGGTGAATCTGATATTTTTCAAGTATTTTACCAGCATCTTCGAGTATTTGTTCAAATGCAGATATCCGGATATCCTCCTCCACATCCACATGTGCTTCAAAAATGATCTCATGTTCATCCAATTGCCAGACATGAATATGATGCATGTTCTTCACACCTTTTATGGTATGCAATTCGGCAGCTATATTTTCAATGTTAATGGATGAGGGGGTAAACTGCATAAGTATCTTTAGGGAATCTTTAAAGATGGTCCAGCTGCTGTAGATCAGGAAAAAGGCAATCAACAAAGACAAAGTACTGTCAATCCATGTCCATCCAAGGTATTTTATTGCAAATCCGCCAATTAATACAGCTATTGAAGTAAGCATGTCTGTAAATAAATGCAGATAAGCCGAGCGGATATTCATGCTCTCTTTTGCTTCTCTTTGTACCAGTAAAACACTCAATCCGTTTATCAAAATACTTAAACCCGCAAGGTAAATCACCAGGCTTCCCTGTACTTCCACCTGATGAAAAAACCTTTCGATGGCTTCTTTGATAATGATACCGGCTATAACGATCAGGGTAGTGGAATTAATGAAGGCAGCAAATATTTCCGCCCTTTTGTAGCCATAGGTCTGCGTAAGGGTCCGGCTTTTCCCGGATAAGCGCTTTGCTACCCAGCTAATGACAAGGGAAAGAACATCACTGAAGTTATGGGTAGCATCAGACAACAGGGCCATACTTCCTGAAATAGTTCCTCCGATTACCTGCGCAATGCTTATAAAAAGGTTTAGCAGGATTGTAAATCCCAGGTTTTTGCCTGTTCCATGATGATGTGCTGCCATATAGCTTGGTTTTTATAGTTAAGTAACTGATCTTTCACATATTGATTTAAAATGGATTATAAATAGTTGCATTATTCTAATATTTATGATTTGTCCTTATGCCGGACGGGCACTTACTTTTTTGCTGCAGCTAAAAAAAGTAAGCAAAAAAAGCCGCCGCTGCGGGGAAAATTGCTAAAAATAAATTCATTTCACTAAAAGAAAATAACTCTCCCGATTAAGTTTTTGTGGCTTTTTGGAACAAAAAGCTGACAAAACTGATATCGGGATCAAACAGATTTTCTTTCTTAACGCTTCATTCATTAATTTTTTTAACGCATTTTTCCCAAGGCGGAAATCATTCAACTTATTTATTGTAAAAAAGTGCTATGATTCTGAATTTATATTTGCTTTTCTACAATAAATAATATTATAGCTTTTTATAGAATTCTACTAATTTCTTATAATACTGTATACTAATAATCGCAAGTAAAATTGACCTTCTCCGTTAATCATTGTTTTATTAGACATGGGAAACATTAATTAAATAAGTGATTTCTCTAGTCCTTTTGAAAATCAAATATAGATGTTTCCGGAATGAATTTGTTATTCCTGCTACAATAAATTAGTACAATACTGAGATCAGACAAAAATAAAAACAACACTGGTGACAATGATGATACTAAAAGCAATGATAAGTGGTATTTTGATTGACTTATCTCCTAAAAAAATTGCATAAGCCATTTTCATGAGATTATTGCTGCTGATTGCTATTAGTGTGGCATTCGCAATGGCCGGGAGTACAACCTGGTATTTCCCGGTAAACAGGGAGACCAGAAAAGGGTCAATATCTGTAACACCCACTACCAGAGCTAAAACATCCAGCCCATGAGTACCATATGCTTTTAACACGTACTTGGTGATCACTGCAAACAGTACAAATAAAAAGGCAAAAAGAAGGGCCGTGTTAAACTCCAGTGGATTTTTGTTTTTTGGTTTTTGCAGTTCCGTATTTTCTCCGGTTTTACATACTTTATATAAGATTCCGGCTGTAAGAAAAGTCAGAAAGGTAAGAATTGCAAAGGGCCCTGCAAGATGGCCTGCCAATGGAGCATTAAAAATGAGGACAAGAATAAAAACCCGGATAAACATCATTCCTGTTGCCAGAATTATAGATGCAGCAATCTGGTTTACAGCCACATTTTCTTCTTTGCTTTTTCGGGCCAGAACAACTGTGGTTGCCGTACTACTGTACATTCCTCCCAGAAATCCGGTAATAAGCATTCCGTTTTTCGGGAAAACGAATTTCTTAAGCAGATAACTGAAATAGGAAATTCCGGAAACCACCACCACAGCCAGCCAGAATTTAAAAGGTGAAAAGGGAACGGTTTCACTGATCTGTGTATTCGGGAGCAGAGGTAAAATAATACCACTGATTGCCAGAAACTTCGCTAAAGTGATAAACTCATCGTCATCAAATTTGCCGCTGAGCATTCGGAATTGTTGTTTTAACTGAGTGAGGATCAATACGGTGGTTACTACCATTATGCTAAGCCAGATGGGAGATTTATAAATCAAAGGTGTCAGGCTGTAGGTGATCAGAACGATAATTATTGATGTGAGCCCGTATTTATCTTTATTTTCAATTTTTTTCAGATAAAAAATCCCTAAAAATACGGAAACAATTACCCCTCCCATTATAAAAATGATCAGGTTATCAGGTGCTATGATGTATAAAATGAAACCCAGAATCCCAATCAGGGTAAATGTACGGTCCATCCCAAATAGAGAATCTTTTTTTTCATCCATGTGATGACGCCGCTGCTCCAGTCCTATCAACAATGAAAAAACCGTAACCAGCAAAAAATTAATCAGATCAGATGGAATTTTTTCAAGGAAACTCATAATAGAAGCAAATTTATAATTTTTACCGGGAAAACCATTGTTTTTTTATTCAGAATCCTGCCAGCTTTTTTCGGTGCCCAAATTCAAAATGCATAAAATTCAAAATAATAAGCTTTAGATTCAGCTATAGATAGCCTATCTCCGGATTGTTGTCTTTTTTGTATACCTATTACAGTACGAAACACCTGAATTCGTGCGTGGATAATCCAGCGTGGTGTATGTAGAACAATACCACGCGAAGGGATAGGCCTGCGCACGGGCCTGACTACCTGTTCCAACGGTTGATGGGTAGAACCGGCCACCGCCCAGGGCCGTACCTCTCCGTCCGCCCATTTTATAAATACGTAAAAAGGAAACATCCATACATGGACGTCCACCCCTCCTTGGAAAAAGGAGGGGAATTGATACGTATATGATTAGCAAAATTGCATTTCACAGTCCTGTAAGGACGTAATAATTTAGCCCCGACTTTCAAGTCGGGGTTAAATTATCAACCACGAAACCCCGGCGCAATGGAATGCCTGGTAAAAGAATAATGCCATGCAGCGCCGGAATGGAATAGTTTTTCAGCTGTAACACCTGGATTCGTCCATGAATGATCCGGCGTGTGGTATGTGGAACAATACCACGCGAATGGACAGGCCTGCGCACGGGCCTGACTACCTGTTCCAATAGTTGATGGGTAGAACCGGCCACCGCCCAGGGCCGCACCTCTCCGTCCGCCCATTTTATAAGTACAGTAAAAAGTGAACATCCGTATATGGACGTCCACCTCTCCTTGAAAAAAGGAGGGGAATTGATACGTATATGATTAGTAAAATTGCATTTCACAGTCCTGTAAGGACGTAATAATTTAGCCCCGACTTTCAAGTCGGGGTTACATGATCAACCACGAAACCCCGGCGCAATGGAACGCCCGGTAAAAGATTAATGCTATACAGCGCCGGAATGGAAAAGTTTTTCAGTTGTAACACCTGGATTCGTCCATGAATGATCCGGCGTGGTGTATGTAGAACAATACCACGCGAAGGGACAGGCCTGCACACGGGTATGACTACCTGTTCCATCGATTGATGGGTAAAACTGGCCACCGCCCAGGGCCGTACCTCCCCGTCTGTCCATTTTATAAATACTTAAAAAGGAAACATCCGTACATGGACGTCCACCCCTCCTTGAAAAAAGGAGGGGAATTGATACGTATATGATTAGCAAAATTGCATATCCCAGTCCTGTAGGGACGTAATAATTTAGCCCCGACTTTCAAGTCGGGGTTACATGATCAACCACGAACCCCGGCGCAATGGAATGCCCGGTAGAAGAATAATGCTCTACAGCGCCGGAATGAAACAATGATTTTGACCTGCGATGGCATGGATAACAACCGGAATATTATGTTGTTCAACGATAGTTGTTTTTCCAGGTTAACTATTAGATTGAGTTTATTTAGAATTAAAATAAATAACAATTTTCATCAAATTTGCAATAAATGGAATCATTTTTTTTCTTAAATTAAGCAACATCTTTACAACAACCTTCAATGATTCTTTAGGATGATGACTAATGTTTATTATACATTAATGCCCGGTATAACTGATTAGGTGTATTGTGTTTAGGGCTATATTTTTGTTTTAGACCGGAATTTTGGCTGGCAGGACTGCTGCCTGTTCATGTTAGAAGCTGTTGTTAAGGGTTTAATATAAGCCGGAGTATGATTAAATTAAATCTGTAATCTAAAATATTTTTACAAATGAAAACATTTAAACCTCGTATGTTGGCTGTTATGCTTTTCTTTCTTGTATTTGTTGTTTCACATAATGTTCTTGCTGAAACAGAACCAAATAATGATGTTGCAGGTGCTAATCTGATTCAGGTTAATATGAAAACGACCGGATCTCTCAGTGCAGGCGATGAACTTGACTATTTTAAGGTTGTCATTACCGAAGATGGCAGGCTATCCATCATGGATACCACCTCATCCGGTCTTGATTACCACATTAATCTGTATGATGCAGACGGAACCACACTGATTCGTACGGTCCTTCGTTATAAAGATAATTCGGGTAGCCGGATAGCTGTTAACCTTTCACCAGGAACTTATTATATACTGCTGGACAGATGGAGTAGCTCTTCCAGTGGCTCTTACTCTGTTTACCCGCTATTTGAACCGGTAACTTATCCGGGTGACACCGAAGTGAACGATTCTGTTCCGGTTGCCATCCCCCTGAGTTTAAACAAAACAAATACAGGGAACCTGGGTAGTC
>JANTGF010000069.1 GCA_024763075.1 Bacteroidales bacterium
CAAATCCTCCCTGGAATTCAGAGCCTGTTGATACTTTTGTTGCTATCGATTCAAAAGTAAACCTTATTTCAATGAAACTGTTCCATGCGTTTTGTGTATTTCCAAAACCAACAATCTTAACATACCTTGCCTTAAAAGCTTCTGCTAATTTAAAACTTTCAAACTGAAGAGAAGAACCTGAACTAGTGCCATACAGAACAGTAATCCATGATATCCCGTCGGTTGACACCTGTATAGTGAAGTTGGATTGTCGCTGGTCTCCGATATAAAAAGCTATTTCAACTGATTTTAAGTTAATAACAGTGTCCAGGTCAAACAGGATCCACTCACCGTTGCCTTCGGCTGACCATCTGGTATTGAAATTATTGTCTATGGTATTTTCCGGAATATTTGGATCCTGAAAATCACTTGCGGTTACTACTATATTTTTCCAAAATGGATCTGCAATTGATAAATAAATGGTTTTTACAGTGTTTTCTCCACCAGAATCGGATACTTTAATAGTAAAATTAAGGCTATCCCCAATGTGAGAAGTGTCCGGCACAACAATTAATTTTGCTAAACTATCATTTATCTGAATAAGATTTACATAGTCAGGGTTACCTGAAATTTCAAAATTCAGAGGATCATGGTTGTCGATATCATAGCCAGTGATGTCAAATGAAGATGTGTCATTCGCGAAAACAGTGATATTCGTATCAACAATCAAAGCCGGGGGATTATTCTTTCCGGTGAGATTGTTATATCTTGCCAATGCTTCCAAAAAATAATAATCAGCATATATCAGAGGAACATCAACTTCAGAGTTTGCCGGTTTATGACCTGTACCGTGTTTTAAAAGAAAAAAATTATTGGTGTTTGGCCTGGCAAAAAAAGCATCTGAAGTAAGAGACTGGAGGATTTTTAAAGCTGTTGTTAAATAATTTTTTTCGTCTGATTTTGTATAACGGGAAAGCTCAAGCAGAGCTGAAGCAGTTATGGCCGCAGCTGCATCGTCCCTGGGTTCATTGGGGATATTGGGAGCCATATAGTCCCAGTAGGGTATAAGGTCGCCGGGTGTAGATGGATTGGCAATGATATAATCAGCAATGTTTTTAGCTTGTTGAAGGAAGGTGCTGTCTCCTGTTTCCCTGAATGTCATGGTGAATCCATACAACCCCCATGCTTGTCCCCTGGCCCATGATGAATTATCAGAAGCTCCCTGAACAGTCATCTTGCCAATAATTTCACCTGTGGAAGGGTTGTAGTCAACAAGATGCCAGGAACTATTGTCTTCCCGGAAATGATTTTTCAATGTAGTTTTTGCATGATCTACCGCAATTTTATAATAGGAAGAATCACCGCTTTCTTTTGTTGCCCAGAAAAGCAGCTCCAGATTCATCATATTATCGATTATCACAGGGAATGACCATGAACCAAAATCCCAGGAGCGGATACAACCAACAGTCTCATTGTACCGGCTGCTGAGTGAGTTTGCTGCATCCAGCAATATTTGTTTATAGCTTTCATTTTCTGTTAGTCTTAAACCATTTCCAAAGCTGCAATAAAGCATAAACCCAAGGTCATGGGTCCCTGTGTTGAATCTCTGGTCAGCAATAGCCTGATTTCTATCCGCAGCTATAGAACTATACCCTGACTTTTGAGTCAGTTCATACAAATACCACAGCCCTCCCGGAAAAAAACCACTTGTCCAGTCAGAGGAACCGACCACTCTTGTTGAACCATTTTCATAAACTGATCTGGGATATTTTGTTACGTCAGGTATCGATCCCAGCATATTTTGATATTGAATTTCTGCCTGAAAAAGAGTCTGGTTTAATGGTATTTTTAGTGTGTCTGCAGCTTTTAAATGAATTCCGGGAACCAGTAGAGTAAAAATTAAAAGAAATCTTTTTGCATAGGTACAATAGCTGTATTTATAATTTCTCATAATAAAATCTTATTTAGGTGTCCCATCAAAAGAGTTTGTATTTTGCAATATGACTTAAAATCAGGGAGCAAATATACTAATTAATCCGTTGTAAGGCTGTAAATGGCTGACAAATAGCTAAATACTTGGTATTGGTGGCGTTTCAATAAAATAATTTTAACTTTAAATAAAGCAAATTCAGAGCGGATTAAGTCCGAAGCATTTCTGTAATTCTATATGGTTTTGGCGCATAAAGAAAACCTGACAAATCGTTGAAAAGTGTGACTACTGTTATTCTTCTTTAGAATAATTATGAATTAATAAAGTTTTAAATATTTATTTATACGCCAGTTATAAAAAAGGTGCTGGAATCATAAATTTTTATAACAGAGAAGAATAAGTAAAATTTAAATCAATATATTTATTTTAATAAGCGCCAAATAACATACATAAAAGCCTGAAATAGTGATAATTGAACTTTTTTCCTAGGGTGAATTGTTGTATTTTTGTTCAGGATTAATTTTAAAAATGAAATGTTATGGAGAAAAATTTACTCAAATTGAAATTGTTTGTACTTGTTTTGCTTGTTTCCGCTTTTTTGAACCTTGATGCTCAGGTTAAGCAAGTAAGAGTGCGTACCAATGCAGATGTTACAATTTTATCTGCGAAGCCTGACCTGAATCTGGGTTATGATTACAGTAATGAAATGTGTAACTGGGACTCAGTCGGAGCTTATGGTGGAAATGATTCACCTGAAGAAAGCTGGATTCGGTGGGATTTAGGTTCCATTGAGAGCGAAATCGGACCTGATGAGGAAATTTTGTATGTTGAAGCTGTTTTCAGGGTTTCCTGGAATAGTGCCGATACTGCAATTGCCCAGGGATATCGTGTAATTCAGCTAAAAAATGCCGGTCTTGATTTTTGGAATGAGGGGAATGGTGTTCCGGGAGGTGCTGGCGATAATCTGGATGGACTTACATGGAATAAAGCAAAAAGCCTGCCTGTAGATTTTGAAGATCCTGCCAACTATGATACAATAATGGCAAAAAAATATGCCGGTATTGTTCCTCAGGAGGAGTATGTGGATTTGACTCAGGCAGTAAATTTTGAACTGGGTGATGATGGTAATAAAATCCTTACACTGCGAGTGATCCCTTATGATATGGATATCGCAAATATTACACGGAAAAAATGGCTTGGTTTTATATCTTTAAATTCACCTCCCGGACCGTGGAATCTGGAAGTAGATGATGAAGGATATCCTGTGGAGGCTCCCCATCTTATTTTTTATATTGGTAAACCTCAGTCAAGATTCAGCCCTTACGAAATGATGGGTGATACCTCTAATTACAGTATCAAACCTTCTGCATTTGGGAATTGGGTTGTTGAAGAAGATGAAGGAGACCTAAGGTTAATCATAGCAAAAAAGACTTCGATTGATACAAATAACTGGAAACCTGCAGCAACAGCCATTTTTAATGAGCATGAATTCCAGGATTTCGAATTGAATTTCAAAGCAAAAATGAATTATGTTACTCCTTCCGGAGCTTTTTTCCCTTACAATGATTTTATTACCATTTTTGGTTATGAGGACGAAGATAACTTTTCCTATTTTGCTTTTTACGGAGATGATGAAAGTGGTACATTTAAAGTGGTTGATGGGATAAGAACCAGAGTTGGTGATGCAAAACCCGTTCCTGCATTATCTGATACGGCTTATCATGAGTATAAACTTTCCAGGGTGGGTTCAACAATTACTGCATCTATTGACGGAGTGGAGTATCACAGCATTACAAATGATTCACTGAATGCCTCAGGTAAAGTAGGTATGGGTTCCCATAATGATGTTGTTTTCTTTGATGATTTCATGGAGAAAGATTATAGTATAGTTACCGGGAGAAGAAATATAAAGCTCAGTACTTCAGTAAATATATTTCCAAATCCTGCTAAAGATATTCTCCGGGTACAGAGTGAAAGGAATATTATTCAATACAGCATTATTGATATTGTAGGTAAGTCTGTTGTTACTAAAAATATCATAGGTGAAAAGAATTTTAATGTTTCTGTAACTTCTCTGCCTCAGGGCATCTATTTCATGAATATGAAAACAGATCGGGAGGACATTATTATCAAAAGATTTATTAAGAAATAAAACATAAATGAAGGTCCCTGAAATATTTCAGGGATCTTTCATTTTTATTTTGGTCTGAATTATAAAATTCAAACTCTTATTGCATTTAATATGAGGAAAATTAATCCGGTATTTAACTGGTTTTGGGTTTTTATCCTGTTAGTACCTCTAAAAGTGTTTTCTCAGGAAGCACAAATCTCGGGAACTGTATCCGATGCAAATGAAGGGATATCGCTTCCTGGTGTTAATATTTTTGTAAAAGGCACCACTGTTGGAACTACCAGTGACTTTGATGGTAAATTTACTTTAAAAGCCAGCCGGGGTGATACTCTGGTATTTTCTTACGTGGGATATGAATCAAAGGAGGTATTGGTCACAAACCAAACTTCCCTGAATATTACCCTGACTCAGGTTACTGAAAAGCTGGATGAGGTTATTGTAGTTGGCTACGGGATGGTGAAAAAGAGTGATGTGACAGGTTCAATTTCTTCTGTTACTGCCGAGGAGATGGAGGAGAGACCGGTTACACGTATAGATATGTCTCTTCAGGGAAGATCTGCTGGTGTGCAGGTTTCTTCAACAAGTGGAATGCCGGGCAGCGGAGCTTCCATCCGGATTCGTGGTCAGGGTTCATTAGGAACTTCAAATGCTCCTCTTTGGGTGATCGATGGTTATGTGGGTGCAGATATTAATACCGTTGCCCCTGAGGATATTGAAAGTATGGAGATATTGAAAGATGCCTCATCTACAGCCATTTATGGTGCCAGGGGCGGAAACGGGGTTATTATTGTTACCACCAAAAAAGGAAAGGCTGATCAAAATGAAGTAAGCTTTTCGTATTATACAGAGTTCAGGGATGTTGTGAAAAAGATGGATGTGCTGGATGCTCCACAGTATATGACTTTGAGGAATAAGGCATTGACCAATGATAATTTCAACCCTCAGTTTACGGATAAAGAAATTGCTTTGGAGGAGCCGGTGGCCTCTACCGGTTATATAGCAAACACGAACTGGCAGAATGAAGTATTTCGTAAATCTCAGGCTCATTATTATAATCTGGCGTTTTCAGGGGGAAGTGAAAAAACCCGTTATTCCCTTTCTGCAAATTATAAAACAGAAGAAGGCTCCATCTATTATTCAAGTTATCAAAGAGGAGGAATTCGACTGAACCTGGATCATAAGATTAATGATAAATTTAGTCTGGGCATTAATATAAAAGCTTACGGCTATGAACAACGGGGTTTTGAAGTTCCTACTACTTCTTCATGGGCTTTTGGACCTGCCGGGAACGCTGTTGTTTCCCTGCCTATTTATCCGGTTTATGATTCAGTAGGGAATTATTATACAAATAATATATGGGATAATCCCTTATATGCAGCTGAGGGCGATGATGACCGACGCTCCGCAGCAGCCGGTCAGGGGAACTTTTATTTTAATTATGAACCCATTCCAGGACTTACATTTAATGCTAATATCGCCGGTGAGTACAGAGTTTCCATGCGTAAACGCTTTGTTACCGCAGGCCTGAATGAAGCAACATTAACCCAGAACCTTGCGAAAGGGCAGATTGCCCAGGGTAATTATGCCAAATGGATTATGAGTCTAATAGGTACCTGGGATAAAACCTTTGCTGAAAAACATCATGTTACTTTTATGTTAGGTATCGAAGAGCAGGTGATCAACTCAAACTCGCACCAGATAAATGGAACTGATATTAACAAAGAGTCGCTGATGTGGTATGATATGAGTGCCTTTAATCCGGATTATCATAAACCTTATTCCGATTGGTGGAAGGCCGTTTATCAGTCTCAGTTTGGGAGGCTTTCCTATATTTATAATGATAAATATATTTTACAGGCAACGCTTCGCAGGGATGGATCTTCAAAATTTGGTCCGAGTAAAAAATTTGGTGTATTTCCATCGGTTTCTCTGGCATGGAAGATGGATCGTGAAAATTTTATGCAGAAATTTGGTTTTATTAGCTCTCTGAAACCGAGGTTTAGCTGGGGTCAGTCGGGAAATGACCGCATTGCTTTATACCAGTGGTTGCCCGAAATTTCATATAATGTTGCATTCAGTATTGCAGTTATTGGAGATAAAGTGGAACAGGGAGCTGTAATTAGCAGGATTCCTAATGAGAATATTGGATGGGAGATATCTACAACAACTGACTTTGGTTTGGATATGGCATTTTTTGCAAACCGGCTCACCCTTAATTTTGATTACTACGACCGGGTGACGTCTGATTTATTGTGGAGAAGATTACTTCCATTATACACCGGATATGGTGATGGTTGGAATACCAATGGGGTTATGGTAACCTCAAATATGGCTGAGATGAGTAATAAGGGAATTGAACTGGCTGTGGGTGGAACTTTAATTAATTCGGGAGACTTTAAATGGACCATGGATGTTAATTACTCAACGAACAGAAATAAGGTTATTTCACTTGGAGACCAGAATGAGTTTTACGTTGGATATACTAAAGTAGAAGTTGGACAGCCAATTGGTAATCTGGTGGGTTATAAAACGGATGGTTTGTATTCTCTTCAGGATTCAATCAGTGGTGAGATACCTACCGGTATGAGGCCGGGTGATCAAAAATATGTGGATACGGATACCAGTGGGGTTATCAATGACCTTGACCGTGTAATCATTGGGAATGCATTGCCTGATTTTATTTTGGGTTTAAATACAACTCTTTCCTATAAAGGATTTGATCTGTCGGTGATGATGAATGCTGTTGTGGGGGTTGATATGTATAATGGTACATATGAATCGCTGGCAAAAGGGGACCTCGGCCGGCAAAACGGAGGATCCTTTCTCCTGGATTCCTGGTCGCATGAAAATCAGGAAACAGATGTTCCCCGTCTTTCAACAAATTATCAAACCAAAACCAGTGACCGTTTTGTTGAGGATGCATCCTTCCTGAAAATTTCAAATATCATGTTGTCTTATAACTTTTCTTCGTCTTTAATAAATAAAATTAAACTGAAAAGTCTGAGGTTGTATGTAAGTGCCCAGAATATGTTTACATTTTCGGGTTATTCAGGTTATGATCCTGAGCAACATTCAGGAGGTGATTCGAATTTGAATATCGGATTTGATAATAAAAATTATCCTTCATTCAAGTCATTGACTCTTGGATTGAATGTTAGGTTTTAAAATTATAGTTACTAAAGTGCTTTGAATAATATAATTAGAATGAGTAAATATTTTTTTACAAACAGGTTTTTTTCAGGATTCATTCTAACAGGATTCATTTTCCTGGCTTTTTCCTGTGAAAGTATGGATGATCCCAAACCGGGTTTTCTTGATCCTTCAACTTTTCTGGAAAAGCAACAGGATGCCCTTGATCTGCTTACCGGAGCTTATTCCGGCCAATATACTATTGAATCGTACCTTAAACCATGGATCATCTTAAACGATATCGGTTCAGATGATTGTGGATATATTTATGCAGAGTTTCCTGACAGAACGCAATACGACAGGTTTATTTATGACCCTGATTATAAAGATTTCAGATCAATGTGGTGGCACCACTACATGATCATAAACCGTGCAGGACTGGTTGTGTCAGGTGTAAATAATATGCCCGACAATGTGTTTGATTCACCTGAAATGAAGAAAAGGATTATTGCGGAAGCCAGATTTTTGAGGGCCTTTAATTATTTTAATCTTATCCGGCTGTGGGGAGACGTTCCTTTCTTTGGTGATAATTACATTTCTGATCCTGTTGGCTCTGTGGAAATGGGGAGAACTGATGTTGAAACAATTTACGACTTTATCATAGAGGAGCTGCTGAAAGCTGAAAAAGATTTGTGGGGCAGGGATCGGGTTGAAAAGGGCAGAGCTACCACCGGCGCGGCCCAGGCGGTTTTGGCAAAAGTTTATATGACAAGAGCCGGCTGGAGACTGAATGCAAAAGAAAAACAAATGGTGGAGGGTGATCATAACAACTGGGGGCTGGCAGCTACAATGGCCAAAAAACTTATTGATGAAGGCTCTTATAACCTGTTGGATAGTTTTCGCCTTGTTTTTCCTGCACGGCCAGAAGATTATATTTATGAAAACAGTAAAGAGCAAATTTATTTTGTAAATGCTACTACTGAAGGCCCCTGGTTTGAAACAAAAAAATATTACGGTCCGCGTAGATTCGATAATGGAGGTGCCTATTCATCATATGTTGGAGAGTATGAATTGTATAAATCATTTGATCCGGCTGATAAAAGGCTGGATGCTACTTACCTGATGTGGGTTTATGACAAGGATTTTGGGAGAAGATATAATCTTGATAATCCAACGGATAACTGGTACTGGTGGCCGGGCCTGAATATTCCGCATATAGGAAAATATTTGCCTTCAGAGCAATTTTATGAGTATCCTCCAAAAGAAAATCTTTCAGGGACAAATTTCCAGTTATTCCGCTATGCAGAAGTTTTACTTATGTATGCCGAAGCACAGAATGAAGCGGATGGCAGCCCGAACGGACAGGCCATTGAATCTTTTAATAAGGTAAGAAGAAGGGCCGGTCTGAGTGAGTGGCCAAATGTAGTGGATCCGGATGGTAATATATATCCGAATTCGCAGGATGGCTTCAGACAGGCGGTTCGTCAGGAAAGACGTTGGGAACTGGCATTTGAATCAAAAAGACTATTTGACCTGCGCCGCTGGGGTATTCTTGTTGAAACAATTAAAAACAGGGCAACTTTGCCGGATGCCACACAAGAAGATATCATCAGAGCACAGCAAATTACAGTAAATCATAATTTGTTTCCGATACCATTTTACGAAATTCAGAGAAATCCTAAATTATGGCAAAATCCCGGATTCTAAAGGCGCGTATTTAAAATTATTGATATGAGTTTATTAACCATTTATAATTATAATTTATTTATTAATTTAAAATTTAATTCTATGAAAAAGAAAGTTTACTTAAGTATTATGGCGGTAGTATTGGCTTTCACCTTTACTACGGGCTATGTGTCTGCACAGACTGTAAACACGGCCATGACGGCACATGCAGATACCTTTTCAGTTACTTTTGATGTAACACCCTCGCATGCTCCGATGAATGGCGGGGTGGGTTTGTCAAAAGGAGAAATCGGGTCCTGGGGGGAGATGAGTACCATTCTTGGTTTTGCTCCCGACGGGAATATCCGTGCCAGAAATGGAGGTTCTTATATGAATCTGGAGATTTTGCCTTATGAAGCAGGTAAAGTTTACCACATTGTAATGACAGTTGATGTACCGAACAATACTTACAGTGCTACAATTACTCCTGACGGGGGAACAGAAGTCGTAATGGCTTATGAGTTTGGATTCAGAGCTGCTGCAGATACAATAAATAATTACTTTTCACATAATGATTCACTTATTGCCTGGGGTGGTGTACATGATGCTACACTGGATATTACAAACTTTGTAATTGAAGACAACCCTATTGAAATTGAGTATGGAATAACAATTCCGGCTTCTGACGGTTATACAACAAGTATTCCAATTGCTCCGCAAACAGCGCGGTTTACGGCTGAATTCTCTGCTATTCCATCACATGATTCTATGAATGCAGGGCTGGGAATGAGTAAAGATACGGCTATGGCATGGGGAGATCTGAGTGCTATCGTCAGATTTGGTACTACCGGTCTTATTGATGTTCGGAACGGTGGTACTTATGAAGCCATGGCAGAATATAAGTATTATAAAGACAGAACCTATGACTTCTCAGTTGATGTTGATGTATTAAGTAATACTTATAGCGTTACCGTAACTGGTGATGATCATGTACCTGTTTTACTTGCAGAAAATTATGGTTTCAGAGCCGCTGCGGATACACTGAATTTCAGGGTATTGAAAGTGGTTACGGATCCTTCCTGGGGAGGGAAACCGGATAGTTATATTGATGTCAGTAATTTTAAAATTTCTTTTACTCCAGCAACTACAAAAGTTTATTCAGCTGACAGCCTGCCTGTAATTGACGGAGATATTTCTGATGGATACTGGGACAATATCGAACAACATGACATGAAAATGTCTATCTCCAAACCGGTCGTTGACCCTGCTGATGCCAGTGCATTCTGGAAAGCTGCCTGGACACAGGATACTCTATATGTTATGGTAGATGTAAATGATGCTACATTGTGGGATACAACCGGAGGACAAACACCTACCTGGAATACAGATGGGATTCATTTTTACTGGGGTCTTTTGAATGACAGGAATGGTGAAGGTGGAAGTGCAGATAACTCAAAAGTGTTTGGACAATTCTATTATCCAACCGGATCAGGTGGTTTTATAAATGAATGGGTGATACCAAACTTTTCACTTGTTAAGAAGGAAGATGGTTCAGGTTATATATATGAAGCTGCTATGCCATGGACAGGAATTGACAGAAACGGGGTTCTCGTTGATGCAGATTCCATTATGGCTGGTAAAAAATTCCTGTTTGATGTTGACATGGTTGATAATGATAGTGATGGTTGGTGGTCTGAGCTTTACTGGAGTTCGGATATGAATTGCTATGTAAATATGGATCATGCCGGGGAAGTTGAACTTGTGGTAACGGTGAATAAAACCGAACTTCAATCTGTAGTTGATTCTTCAACGGCCGTGGTAAACAGCGCTGTTGTTGGCTGGGATACGGGAGAATATCCTCAGAAATCTGTAGATACTGCCAATGCTGCTATAGCTGTAGCCCAGGGTGTTCTGGGTAGTTCGGAAAGCCAGCCGGAAATTGATCAGGCAACTACTGATTTGAGAACTTCAATGGCAGGATTTGTTCCAAATGCATACTCCTATGTTGAGCTTTCAACCGTAATTGATTCTTCCAAAGCTGTTGTTGATACGGTAACTATTGGCGATGCCGATGGTGAGTATTCACAGGAAAAGGTAGATGCTGCAAATGCTGCAATTGCCTCTGCGGATAGTGTTCTGGGTAATGCTGCCAGTCAGGAAGAAGTGGATCAGGCAACTGCCGGTTTACGGGCTGCAATAGCAGCGTTTACACCGAATGGCAGCACTGGTGTGGAAAGACTTAATGCAAATGACTTTGAGGTATATCCGAATCCGGTTGTAAATAAGGTTACTGTGGCTAACATCAAAAATGGGAAAACCATTAAAGTGCTAAGTGTGACCGGTGCAATTATGAAAACGGAGCAGGTGAATAACCGAAGTCTGGTTACCATTGATCTATCCAGGTATTCAAATGGTACCTATATTCTGAAAATTGAAACGGAGGAAGGTGTGGCTTCCCGGCTGATTATTAAGGAATAGTTTCAATTAATAAAAATTAAAAAACTGCCGGCAGTTCTTCTGCCGGCAGTTTACCACTGTTCTTCTCCCGCTTTTTAATCATGGAATTTTCTGTGAATTGTAATTCTATGCATATAAAAATCAACTTTATCTTAAATAAGAGATTTATTATTCAACCTCTGATATCTTCATTTTGAACCAAATTCTGAATATCAACCTGTAATGGATAGAACCGGAAAAAGATTGTTTTATTTGATCATCCTCCTGGTTGGAGTGAGTGATTTGTTTGCACAGGAATCAGAAGTTCAGATCAATTACGAGGGCAAAGATTTTAATAAACTGAAGCATACCTGGGAAGCTCAGTGGATCACCCATCCAACTGCCTCTACCCTGGATTATGGTGTGTTTAATTTCCGGCGGTCTTTCACCTTGGATAAACAACCTGAAAAGTTCATTATTTATGTTTCTGCAGATAATCGTTACCGTTTGTTTGTAAATGGTAAGCAGGTTTGTTTTGGTCCTTCTTTGGGTGATATCAGTAATTACAGGTATGAAACCATTGATATTGCGAAATATCTGAATTCAGGGGAAAATGCAATTACAGCTGAGGTGGTAAATTTTGGTGAATACCGGCGTGCTGCACAGCAGACTTTTCAAACGGCTTTTATTTTACAGGCAGAACCTTATGAGGAAACTCATATAAATACCGGTGAAAGAGGGTGGAAGGTAAGTAAAAATGAAGCTTATCATTCAATTCCTTTTACAAGTGATTCCCTTCATGCTTATTATGCGGCCGGACCAGGAGAACGAAGGACAGATAGTATTTACCCCTGGGGGTGGCAGGAAATTGATTTTGATGATAGCCACTGGCCGGATCCAAAGCCGGGAACTGTCGAATTTGCTGTTGGCCGTGGATTTTTATATGGAAGTACTTGGTTTTTGGTTCCCCGTGAAATCCCTTTCATGGAAGAAAAACCGGAACGATTTTCAAAGATTGCCAGAAGCGAAGGAATAAAAATAAAAGAAGAAAAAAGTTTCGTATCAGGAGAAAAAGCATTGCGAATTCCTGCACATTCTAAAGTTAGCATCCTGTTCGATCAGGATCATCATACAACCGGGTTTCCTGAATTGAAATATTCAAAGGGGAAAGGAGCCGGGATAAAAATCACCTATGCCGAAGCGCTGTATAAAAAAAGAAACACGGATTCAAAAGTTGCCCATTTTGATATCTCAGATCTAAAGGGAAACAGAAATATTCTGGAAGGAAAGGAAATTCAGGGTTACTATGATCTTCTTTTTCCTGACGGGGGTGAAAAAAGATCCTTCAAACCTTTATCGAGAAAAACCTACCGTTTCATCCAACTGGATATTGAAACAAAAGAAGAGGATCTTCTGATTGATGATTTTTATGGTGTTTATACGGCTTATCCGTTTGAGGAAAAAGCAAAATTTGAAACAACTGATCCCTTACTGACGAAAATATGGGAAATGTCCTGGCGCACTTTGCGGAATTCTGCCGGGGAAAGTTTTTTCGACCCGTATTATGAACAATTGCAATATATTGGTGATACAAAAATTGAAGCCCTGATATCTATCTATGTTTCAGGGGATGACCGGCTGATGAGGAAGGCGTTGAAACAATTTGATGAATCACGTATTCCGGAGGGCTTAACTCAAAGCCGTTATCCCTCTTATATTGTTCAGGTAATACCTCCATATTCTCTGATATGGGTCAATATGGTGCATGATTATTACATGTACAGGGATGATCCTCAGTTTCTGAAACAGTTTCTTCCGGGTATAAGAGGTGTGCTGGAATGGTTTGCCGCAAAAGTGGACGATACCGGAATGCCAACCGGTCTGGAATGGTGGAATTTTACAGACTGGAGTCCGGGCTTTCAAAATGGAATTCCTCCCGGTGCTGACAATGGTTATTCGGCTGATATATCACTGCAATACGTTATGGCACTGGAAAATGCGATTGATTTGTTCCGGTATTTTGGCTGGGATTATGAGGTAAAAAGATACAGTGACCTGGCAGATCAGGTTAAACAATCAGTCGTTAAGCATTGTTTCGATGATAGCAAAGGCATGTTTGCAGAAACGCCGGAGAAAAAGATCTTCTCCCAGCATACTAATATTTTTGCGATCCTGACAAATACCGTTGGAGAAGATGATAAAAAACCTTTGATGAATGAGATTCTTGAAACACCCGGCCTGATCAAAGCGAGTATTTATTTCAGGTTTTATTTGTTCAGGGCCTTACAGGAGGCAGGAATGGGCAATCTATATACAGAGATGCTTCAGCCCTGGAAAAATATGATCGATAAGGGAATGACTACCTTCGGTGAAACGGATATCAATCCGAGATCAGAGTGCCATGCCTGGAGCGCAAGCCCTTGTTTTGATCTTTTACATACGGTTGCAGGAATTTATCCGGCTGAACCCGGTTTCAAATCAGTTATTATTGAACCTCAGTTTGGCACGCTGGATAAGTTGAATGTAAGCTTTCCTCATCCAAAGGGTCAGATTAAACTGGTTCTAGAAAAAAAGAAAAATAACAGAGAAGTTTTGGGAACAATAACTTTTCCTCCTGATCTGACAGGTGTGTTCAGATGGGAAAGTAAAGAAGTAAAACTTCAACCCGGAACTCAAACCATAAAGATTAAACAGTAGATTTTGCATGAAGAGAACCATTCTGAATATAAGTGTTTATGGTAACAGCATAAGAAGCGTTTTTTGCCTGCTTGTGTTCTTGTTTATCCCCAACATCGTTTTGTTTTCACAGGGTGAAGGACGAATGGTAATTTCACTTAATGGAGTTGTTGAATTTGATCAGACAAAAACAGCATTTCCACCAAAAAGATTTAAAAAATCAATACCTGTTCCGGGATTAATTGATCAGGCAATTCCAATACTCGGACAAAAAGCTGCTTATTTTTCCGGTATACAGGAACCCAGATACAGTTGGTATAAATTCCGTTTTTGGGTTCCGCCGGAGATGAAAGAAAAGACAGCCATCCTTACCTTATTAAAAAGCCGGTTCAATACCCAGATTATTCTGAATGGACATGATTGTGGTACTTATCGTCAGTGTAATACGCCGGTTGAAGCGGCCCTCACGGATTTTCTGGATTTTGAAAAAGAGAACATACTGCTGGTACGACTGGGTGATCGTGCCTGGTTGCCAAAAGAGGCTGCGACCGGTTTTGACAGGGAGAAGATTACTGATTTCCCGGGTATCTGGGATGATGTATTTATTACTTTCACAGGCCCCCTGAGGGTTAATCGTTGTCTGGCTTTACCCGACCTGAAAGGTCAAAAGGTGACTGTTAAGCTAAAATTAGAGAATTATGCTAAACTGGTAGAACGGAATACGGAGTATTCATCTATTGAATATTCCATACGGGGATGGATAAGGGAAAAAAAATCAGGGAGGAAAGTTACAGAGGAAGTCAGTCTGAACGGAATTATTAAGTGTCAGAAAGAGAATGTTTTGGAATTTGACGTGGATATGAGAGAACCTCATGCCTGGTCACCTGAGGATCCGTTTTTATATGAGGCAGTGGTTATGGTTTCTGCCGATGGCCTGGTTTTTAATAATTACGGAAATCCGGAAAATCTGAAGCCGGCTGGCAACTACAGCTGGATAGGAGATTCAGATAAAAAGGTCGTAACTTTTGGGATGAGGGATTTTAAGGCAGTGAGTAAAACCTTTCATCTGAATGGTGAGGAATACCGGTTTATTGGTTCGACTTTTACCCTGAACCGTTTTTTCGAAGATCCTGAACGAAAAGGGCTTCCATGGGATAAAGAGTGGGTTAAAAAACTCATGGTAGATATTCCAAAGTCGCTGGGATGGAATTTTTTCAGAGTGAGTATTGGCCTTCTTCCTTCATTTTGGTACGATCTTGCAGATGAGTACGGATTTATCATTCAGAATGAATATCCCATGTGGAATTTGAGGGGAAGAGACATCGGTTATGAAATTGAATATACCGATTGGGTCTGGACAGATGGAAATCATCCGGGCATTGTGATCTGGGATGCCCTGAACGAACAAAAAGAACCTTTTCTTGGGAATGTACTGATCCCTGAACTCAGGAAACTTGATCCCACCCGTATCTGGGATGCTGGTTGGATGGAAGAATCAGAGCTGGACGTTATGGAAATGAAAGAGGTTCACTGGTATTCACTTGCGCATGGGTGGTGGTCACCTGATAACAGGGTAGAACAATGGCGTAAAGATTTTCGTTTTGGAGGTCTTTTTAATAAATATTCAGGTTTGCAAAGTGTTTTTACAAGCAGTGCTCCGGTAATCCTGAATGAATATGGCTGGTTGTGGCTGAACAGGGATGGCAGGCATTCCGGTATCCGTACATACGGTGAATTCAGGGAACAGGACAAAGTACCATTTCGTAAAAACTATGAATATTTTGAACCCGATGGAAGCCAGTTATATACAAACCGGGATGTTTATGATTATTTTCTTGGAAAAGAAGCTACAGCAGAAGAACGTTGGGCTTTTCAGGCTTATCTGCTAGGTATCGAAACAGAAATTATTCGCTCTACAAGGCAATGTCCGGGCATTGCTTCATTTGCATATTTAACTAATAACAAGGGCTATACAGGCGACTGGTTTAAAGGCAAAATTAAAAAACTGAATCCATCACAGGCCTTACTTGTTCAATATCATACGGCAAAACCTTTTGCAGTATTTATTGATGTGGAAGATGGACGTTATCTGAAAAATCCCTCATCTCCGGAACCGGGGTCATTGCAATCAATTGATTTGTTTGCTGTAAATGATTCGAAAATACCGAAAAGTGGAATGGTGAAATTCTCTATGATAAACGCTGAAGGCAAAAATATCTGGACCAGGGAAATTCCGGTATCACTGAAGCCTTTCTGGCAGAAAATGATTCCGTTGAGTATTGAAATTCCCGGAGAGAAAGGAGGTTATATGTTATTGAGTGAACTTTACGAAAATTCGGATGACAATATCCCCCAGGTGAGCAGAAGGTATATCAGGGTAGGAGAAGATGAAAAAATGACCTTCCCCGAATATGTTTATGAATTGCCAAAAGGGTGGCCGGGGGAGTAAAACCATGTTTATTGAAAAATATAAAATGTTTAAATAATTATAAATTCAGGAATCAAATTGTTGCGGTCCGGTAAAATATATAAAATTTTAGTACTCCTGTTTATCCTGGAAGTATGGAGCAATCCTTTTCATGCTTTCTCGCAAACAGGGGAATCCGTGAAAACTTCTGTACCTGTTACAGGCTTATTGACTCCGTTCCGTCTGCCTTTGCCTCTGCCCGGGGAGGAAATAAAGTATATTGACCTGGATAATGATGGTGATCCTGATATTCTGCGATGTATCCTGAAGGGAGATATTCATGTACAATGGATTGATGATGATGATGATATGAAAGTTGGTGACCTGGAAGGAGATCTGGATAATGACTGCCTGATGGTGGATGTTAATAAGAACGGAAGTTATGGGAATGGTCATGATCTTATACTGGACTGGAATGATGAAGACGGGGATGGCCGGCCCGATATGCAGGTATTGGTAGAGAACTCCGACCTTGAGGATAAAGGTAAATGGTCAGCTCATTATATGTATATGCTGGATACAGACCATGATAATATCCTGAATTATATTGATTGGAATAAAATGAAGGTTGAAGCCTGGGATCACGAGGGCAGATGTAAGTTTTTTGTGGATTATAACGGAAAAAGCCTCATGTTAAAAACACATATTTCAACTTATAATCTTAAGGATCTAAGATACAACTGGGAGAATCCGTTTTTGTTTTATGATGAAGATAAGGACGGCTATACGGAGATGGCTATCCGGTTAGTAGATGAACCGGAAGAGGATGACAAAGACGAATATTCATTTGGCTTCCGAAAAAATATTGTGCTTGTCCAGCTTACTTTCGATATGGATAATGACAATGGTCCGTCAAATGAACTGGATTATGATATGAGTCTGAAATTTTATGGTAAAGGATTCAACTATGAAGATCAGGTTCATAAGTACAAAAGTATGAAAGGGCTGGAAGGTACGGATCGCTTTTTTTATGATCCGCGGTGGCGTCACCAGGATGAACTGGTTTACTGTGATCATGATGCGGCATGGCCTTTGATCTTTGAAAGAGGCGAGTGGAATGGTTGCTGGTTTGTGTTTGATGAAGATGATGACTGTCAGCGTTGGGAGAGGGTGGAGTTTTATGAACCATTGGATCCTTTTAAGTCCGGTGCATATAATAGGGGATTGGATAATAATCCACAGGCGGATGTATCAGGCGACAGAGGGGAGTGGGATACTGATTTTTCAGGAAGAGGCCGATTATATTTAAGCCCGCTTGATGGACGTCTTCATTTGTACGGGGCAGAAACCGGATATTGGAGGATTGATCAGTTTGCCTCTTATTATCAGGGCTGGCAGGGCTGGCGCGGACCAAATATTCAACCTGAAGATCATGTTACAGTCGAACCTGAGATTTTCCCCACTGTTAAATATTCTGATACGGATGAAAACGGATTCTTTGATAAAATAGAATATGACCTTGACGGGGATAAAGCATATGAAAAATCAATTACTTTGAAAGAACTGGGGTTGGACGACACAGCTGAATTGATTGATATTTCAAAATATAATTATGCTGATTTCAATAAACTGTATAAATTAATGGCGGAAAAAATGTGGCTGAATGCAGAAAAAGCTATGGCTGTTGCAGAAAAAATGGAATTAAGTACGGCCTGGTACTCATTTATGAAATTTCCTAAAACCCTTCATGAAAAATACAGTTATGGTTACTGGCTGGCATTTTATATTCACAATGACCTTCTGGAATATTGCAGTATTAGAAAAGATAATAAGTTCAGGTTGGAAGTTGAAAAAGCATACTACAGCTCAGACTGGAAGAGCTTGAAATAGTTTTTGAGATCCCGGATGTTCTTCTTTTCGTTGTGAATTGCATTTCTAACAGAATTTTATCTATTTTGCCCCGGATAAACACCGATTCTATTATCGGACAAGGCCTTGTCAATTGGTGAGACAAAAAATGCTTATGAAATTGCGTGAAATATTTCAGGAGAAAACGGTAGGAGAACTATGGATCTTTTGGCTGTTTACTTTCTTCTTCATTTTCTCAACGCCAGTATTTTCGCAAGAAAAGAATTTAGAATTCAGGCACTATTCCACCAAGGATGGCTTGCCTCATAATTATATAAATTGCATATACCAGGACTCCAAAGGCTTTATCTGGCTTGGTACACGGTATGGTGTTGCGAGGTTTGATGGCTATGAATTTCTTTCTTTTGACCCGGAAACAGGAATTCATGGCAATGCCCCTTCTTTTTCCTCTATGGTTATCGAAGATGAGAACAGAAATATATGGGTTTTTGGTCCGGAGACATATATTTTTCAGTACAAGCCTGCTGAAAACAGGTTTTATACTTTTCCTGATGGCTATACCTATGCTTACCCGGATAAAAACGGGCATGTATGGTTTGTTTTGAAATCCGGACTTTACCGGGCTGATATTAAAGAGCTGAATATAAGGGAATTTGATGACAAAACTGATTCGGGAACTTCTTTGGGTGCTCTGGAATTGATTTGTAAGGAACGGAATGATAAACTCTGGGTTTTTCATGAACTTGATGAAATAAATCTTGAAGAATCATGTTCCGGCACTCTATTTTTTTCAGATTTGAATGGCCTTGTACTTGATTTTTCAATGGTAAATCAGCTTTTTATAGATTCACAGCAGTTCATCTGGATTTCCACAAGTAATAAAGGCTTATTCCGGTTTAACCCGGAAGATAAAAGTTTGGTGAATTATAAATATGAGCCATTGAATAAAAATGGTTTATGTCATAATTATGTTTATAATGTATTTGAGTACAACAGTAGTTCCTTGTGGGTGGGTACCATGGATGGCCTTTGTATTCTGGACAGAAAAACGGGTAAGTTCACCTCTGTCATTCATGATCAGATGGATCCCGGAAGTCTGAGTGATAATGCGGTGACATCGTTTTATCGTGACAATTCAGGAACAATTATGGTTGGAACCAGGTATGGTTTAAATGTTTTATTAAATAAGAAATTCCGGCATTATTATCACGTAGAAGGTGAAAACAGTCTTCTGAACAACAATGTACATGGTTTTTATGAAGATAAAAATGAAAATGTTTGGATCGTAACTTCAAAGGGCATGGACCGTTTCAGCCCGCAAAATGAATTATTCCGGCATTATCCGATTGATATTTCTTCAGAATCCGGTTTGAATGCCCCTACGGTATGCATTACAGGAGATAAAAAGGATAATCTTTGGCTGGGAACATGGCAGGGCGGTTTGATTTATTTTGACAGAAAAACAAAATGGTTCCGCAATTACATAAATAAGCCTGCGAAAGAGGGTTCAATATCAAATAACAATGTTCTTTCCTTATTTATCGATTCAAAAGAGACACTTTGGGTGGGAACATGGCTTGATGGTGAAGGTGGAGGGCTTGACAGGTACATGCCTGAATCAGATAGTTTTGACCATTTTCATCCGGATGAAAAGGATTCACTTAGCCTTTCAGATGGTGAAGTAAGTTGCATACTTGAAGATTCCTATTCCAGACTATGGGTCGGCACACTTGATGGCCTGAATTTAATGACTGATAGAACAACCAAAGAATTCAGGATATTCAGGTACCATCCTTCTGATCCTGGTACACTGAGCAACAATAAAATAACCTGCATGTTTGAATCTGGAGAAAAGGAGCTTTGGATTGGAACATACGGTGGGTTAAACAGAATGGATCCCGAAGATTTTTCAATTACCCGGTTTTATAAAAATGACGGACTTCCTTCCAACAGTATTAAAGCAATCACTGAAGATGACAAAGGAAACCTGTGGGTCTCAACAAATAAGGGCCTAGCCAGAATTATTTTTGATAAAGATGACCGGAAAAATATTTTAAGGATCAATAAATATACGACTGAAGCTGGTTTGCAGGATGATGAATTTTTGGAGCGTTCTTCGCTGGAAAGCCGAAATGGTTTCATGTATTTTGGAGGTACAAATGGTTTTAATTACTTTAATCCGGAAGATGTATCCGGAAATACGATTCCTCCTCCTTGTATCATAACCGGACTGAAAGTAGGCAATATTTCGGTAGAGGCCGGAGATGAGGTCTCAGGGAAGGTGATTTTATCAAAATCGGTTTCCGAAACGGATAGTATTACCCTGACACATAAACATAAGGTTTTCTCCATAGCTTTTGCAGGCCTGGATTATGCGAATCCTGAGGAGATAGATTATAAATATATTCTTGAGGGTTACGATGATGAATGGCAACTTACCGGTGCATCCGGCAGAGTGGCAACTTATACAAACCTGGATGGAGGGTCTTATATTTTTAAGGTTAAGGCTTCTATAAACGGGGAATTATGGAGTGATAAGATGGCTGTACTTAATATTACTATCGTACCTCCAATATGGAAAACATGGTGGTTCAGATTGATTCTTGTCCTTGTGATTCCCATCGGTGTGATCCTGTTTTTTGAGATCAGACTTGTTATGGTAAAAAGGCAACGAAGATATCTTGAGGAACAGGTTAAACTCAGAACTTTTGAAGTTGAAGCTCAAAAAAATGAGATTCTAAAGCAGAAAGAAAATATTGAAAATCAGAATTATTTGTTGAAAAAACAGAGCCTGGAGATAAAAACACAGGCAGAACATATCAGTGAAATGAATACCCTGTTAAGAAAACATAATATTCGGCTCTCTGAGGACCTGAAAAATATATCAGAGGCAAGGGTGATGCAGAAACTACTGGACTATGAGGAGTTTAAAAAGGTTTTTAAGGATGCCGATGCCTGTTATCGGTTTTTAGAGGAACTAAAATGGGGGAAAGGTTTTATCTGCAGGAAATGTAAAAATACAGAATACAGCGTGGATGAACCTTTTACCCGAAGATGCAGAAAATGTAATTATAAGGAGTCCGTAACTTCAGGAACGGTTTTTCATCATTTGAGATTTCCGATTGATAAGGCTTTTTATATTTTAATTCTTACAAATACAGGCAGGAGAATTAACATTAACCAGTTATCCAATACACTTTCTTTAAGGATGAAAACCTGCTGGAGTTTTCACCGGAAAGTGAAGAAAATTAAAGATTCTATAAAATCTTCTTCAAAAATAAAACAGGGGTGGATAGGCTTGATCCTGCTTTCTGAAAAGTAAATCAACCCGCAGACAAGAATAAGAATAGAGGTTTTTTATACTTATTTCTTTTTCTTCCCGAAAAACTTCCTGACTTTGTTCATGAAACTCCTGCTCTTCTCTTTTGCTTTTTGTTTTTGTTCCTGGCGTTTCTGAATCCGTTCTTCTTTCTGGATCAGGCGCAGGGAATCATTTTTTGGTTTTGTTCCGAATAATCTTTCAAAGAAACTCAGTTCCGGGTTTTCCAGTGAGTAATCCGGGCAGTCAAGCATGTGTTTTAAATCAACAGGGAGAAGGGGAAACCTGCCTGAAGTATATCGCCGTACACCGGGATCATAACTTGCTTTGGCAATAAACCCGGCAAATATAGGAAGTGCCATATAGGCACCCTGTCCCAGTGTTGTAGTTCTGAAATGAACCGTGGGACTTTCGGCACCCACCCAGCATCCGGCAAGGATATTTGGCGTAAAACCGATAAACCAGCCATCTGCATTATCCTGTGTGGTTCCGGTTTTTCCTGCCAGTTCGCCATTGAGCTGAAAAACAGTTCTTAAAGATCGTGCCGTTCCCGAATCTACCACCTCTTTTAACATATAGATCATTTCCAGGCTTGTCTCCCTGCTCAATACCTTGCTTCTTTCTTTTGAAGGTTTTCTCTCATACAATACTTTCCCGTTCCGGTCTTCAATCCTCAGTAATCCATAGGGCTCAACCGGACTTCCATTACGAAGGAAAGCTGAATAAGCCCGGAGCATTTCCAGAATGGATATTTCAACAGTACCCAGAGCAATGGAAGGAACTTCCGGAAAGTCACTTTGTATCCCCAGTTCTTCAGCCAGTCTGATAACTTTGCGAATTCCTGTCTTCATAATTACATCTGCAGCAATTGTGTTCACAGAATGGGCCAGCCCGCCTTTCAGTGAATAATAGCCTTCATAATTGTTGTCATCATTTGCGGGAGACCAGTCATCGTATGCAGGAAAGGTTTTTCGTTCGTTTGAAAGGAAGTCACAGGGTTCCATGCCATTTTCTAATGCTGCGGCATAAACAATGGGCTTAAAAGTGGAACCTACCTGCCTTTTTGCTTTTACATGGTCATATTGAAAATATTTATGATCAATTCCCCCTATCCAGGTAAGTATGCTTCCGCTGGAAGGATCAATCGCAAGAAATCCGGTATGCAGTGTGAGTAACTCCTGCCGGACCGAGTCAAGTGCGCTGACCTTATTTTTACCATCAGACTGACCGGGTAAAGTACTTGTTCTCTTTTTCAGTTCGGTGTATATAGCTTTTTCATCCAGTCCCTGATTGGCAAGTGATTTATAAGGCTTGCTGTTCTTTACTGCATTTTCAAAAAGAGAGGGATTGTTTTTCCAGGGAATGCGGTTTTTCCAGTGGGCATTAAATTCTCTTTGCAAACGGGCCATATGCTTTTGCATGGATTGTTCGGCATATAATTGTAACCTGGAATCAATGCTTGTATAAATACGGAGCCCGTCTGTAAGAAGATGAATTGTATCACTGTATTCTTCACGGAGGATGTTTTCAACTTCTGTTCTCAGGTGATCTCTGTAATAAGGGGCTATACCTGTATTGTGATCAATCCTTCTGTACTTCAGGTTGACAGAAGTACCCATCCATTTGGTGGCTTCCCTGTGAGACAGAAAACCCTGTGTTTCCATCCGGTGAAGTACAATGTTTCTCCTTTTTTTTGCTTTATCAGGATGGAGCCTGGGATTGTAGGCTGTATTTGCAGCGAGCATACCCACCAGAGTAGCCGCCTCGGCAGGATTCAACTCTCTGGCCGGTTTACTGAAAAAACGCTGAGCGGCGGTCTCTATTCCATAAATATCCTCACCGAAAGGAACGGTATTCAAATACAGATATAAAACCTGCTCTTTGCCATAGATTTTTTCAATCCGGTTTGCAATAATGGCTTCTTTTGTTTTTTCCACCGGCAGAGACCACCAATGATTTCCTTTCCGGTGATAAAGATTTCTTGCCAGTTGCTGGCTGATAGTGCTACCACCTCCCTGTGACTTGTTTCTGAAAATTATGGTTTTTACAAATACACGCCCCAAACTGATATAATCGATTCCTTTATGTTCAAAAAACCGGGCATCTTCTGTAGCTACCAGGGCATTGATAACGTAAGGGGAAATGCCGTCTTTGTCAGTACGTAAACGGTTTTCAATGAAATACCTACCCATTAATTTCCCATCAGAAGAATATACCTCTGAAGCCGTATAGTTCTCAATACTGCTCAGTTCTTTTTTTGAAGGGAGCTTGCCGAAAATGCCAACCCAGATGAAAAACAGGAAAAGTGCAAAAAATGCAATGCCCGCAAAAAATAAATTAACTCCCAGTTTAAGCCAGAAATTCGATTTACCTGTTCGGCGATGCTTCTTGTTTTTTGTTCCAGGCTTTCTCAATCCTGAATATTTAGATTTATTATTAGTTGACAAACACTATTTAGAGTCCGTCCATAAAGTCGGTGTTTAGTTCAGAATGTTCGCTATCAAGACTTTCGAAGTCTTAAAAATCAGGAGTTTACTTTTGTAAATG
>JANTGF010000070.1 GCA_024763075.1 Bacteroidales bacterium
CATTTACAAAAGTAAACTCCTGATTTTTAAGACTTCGAAAGTCTTGATAGCGAACATTCTGAACTAAACACCGACTTTATGGACGGACTCTAAATAGGCTGATTTTAAAATAACCGGAAATTATGAGTAATCAAGAACAATTATCAGGATACTATCTGGGATACAACATCGGAGGCACAAAATGCAGTGTGGTACTGGGTGACGATGATTATAATATTTATGAGAAAATTGAGTTTCCCACGCTTTCGGAAAGGGGATATTCCGAAATTTTAAATGAGTTTAAAACTCATACTTACAGTTTATTCAAAACCTACCGGAAAGAAAACCTTAAGAAAATCGGGATCAGTTGTGGCGGCCCCCTGGATTCTAAAAAGGGAGTTATATACTCCCCTCCGAATCTTCCCGGATGGGATGCCGTTCCCATTGTGGAGATTTTTCAAAAGGAATTCAATGTGGAAGTGGAAGTTCAGAACGATGCTAATGCCAGCGCTTTGGCTGAGTGGGGGATGGGAGCAGGGAAAGGTACGCAGAATATGGTTTTCCTGACTTTTGGAACGGGTATGGGTGCCGGTCTGATCCTGAATGGCAGGCTTTACATCGGAACAAATGATCTTGGTGGTGAAGTGGGGCATATCCGAATGGAAGAGGACGGTCCGGTTGGGTTTGGAAAAGCAGGCTCATTTGAGGGTTTCTGCAGTGGAGGCGGCATTGCCCAGCTTGCAAAAAAAGCAATCCTGGCAAAATGGGAAAATGAGGAATCTGTTGGATTTTGCAATTCTGAAGCAGAACTTGAAAAAATATCAGCCAAAACAGTATTTGAAGCAGCTTATTCTGGAGATAAAACAGCTCAGGATGTTGTAAATACCACAGCTGAATATCTGGGTAAAGGCCTTGCTGTTCTGATTGATATCTTAAATCCGGAAAGAATTGTGATTGGAAGTATCTATGCCAGGAATGAAGAGATTTTCAAACCAATTGTTGAAAAAATATTAAACAGGGAAGCCATCCCTGAAGCAAAAGCAGTATGTGAAATTGTACCTGCTTTACTTGGCGAAAAAATTGGAGATTATGCTGCTTTATGTATAGCTTTACAGTAAATGTAATGAACTAAAATTCAAAATGAGCTTAAATTCAAAATGCCTAAAATGAAGGGAGGTAACTTTATATAGTTTTGAATTAATTTTAGGCATTTTAGGCATTCTAAGTAATTTAGTCATTTCCTAATTCAAAATGAACTAAAATTCAAAAAGCCTAAAATGAAGGGAGGTAGTTTTAATAGTTTGGAATTAATTTTAGTCATTTTAGGCACTTTAGTCATTTTAAGTATTTTAGTCATTTCCTAATTCAAAATGAACTAAAATTCAAAATGCCTAAAATGAAGAAAGATAGCTTAATATAGTTTGGAATTAATTTTAGGCATTTTATGCATTCTAAGTATTTTAGGCATTTCTTAATTTAAATTAAATGAAAGATAAAGATTTGAAATACGATATTAAAAAGTTTGGGAAAGAACTTGAAGAAAGGACATTGAAGTTTGCAATTGATGTAATAAAATTGTCTGTTCAACTACCTGATTCACCAGAGGGGAAAGTTGTCAGAAATCAAATTACAAAGTCAGGAACAAGTATTGGCGCCAATTATAGGGAAGCCAACAGAGCACGAAGCAAAGCCGATTTTAGAAATAAGATCAAAATTTGTGAAAGTGAATCTAGTGAAACCCAGTACTGGCTTAGTATCATTCATGAGATGAATTGGCTTGTATCGGATAAGATCACACCTGTAAATCAGGAATCAGGAGAATTACTTGCCTTGTTTACTTCAATTGCAAATCATACCAGAAAATCATAATATGTGACAGAGAATTAATATTTTAAAAAGAACTATCAAAAGACTAAGTCAATTGTATTATAGAGAATAATTTTAGGAAATATAATCATTTCTTAATTTTGGACATTCTTAATTTTAGGCATTCTAAGTATTTTAGTCATTTCTCAATTTTAGGCATTTTAGGCACTTTAAGTATTTTAGTCATTTCCTAATTCAAAATTCCAAAATGGAAAAGAAGAATTTCATATTTTACAATATTAATTTTAGGCATTTAAAGTATTTTAGGCATTTCTTAATTTTAGTCATTTTAGGCATTTCCTAATTTTAGTCATTTCTTAAAAATAAAGCAAATGAATCATAAAGAAATAATGAATGATCTGTATAGCAGGTATCCGGCACTACAATCCTGTAAACAGGATTTTGAACAGGCAATTCAGGAGGTTCTCAATTGTTACAGAAACTCGGGGAAACTTCTGATTTGTGGAAACGGCGGGAGTTGTTCTGATGCAGATCACATCGTGGGTGAACTAATGAAAAGTTTTGAAAAAAAGCGTCCGCTGAAAAAAGAGCTTGATGAGAGCCTGAAAAAAGTTTCAGCAGATCGTGGTACATATATAGCCGGGAAACTGCAAAATGCATTGCCTGCCATATCTTTGAATGCACATGCTGCATTATACTCAGCCATATCCAATGATATTGATGGCGATCTGGTATTTGCCCAGCAAATCGTGGGATATGGGAATCCGGGGGATGTGTTGATCGGGATCACTACTTCAGGAAATTCCCGGAATGTTGTGGATGCTGCAATCACTGCAAAAGCAAGGGGAATGAAGGTAATAGGACTGACCGGAAAAACCGGAGGAAAACTGAAGGAGTTTTGTGATGTGTGTATTTGTGTACCTTCAACCAGTACACCTGAGGTGCAGGAGTTTCATCTTCCTGTGTATCATACCATTTGTAAGGTGGTTGAGAATGAATTTTTCTGATTAATAAATAAGTATTTCAAATATATGCTATTATGAAAAAACAATTAATTTACGCTGTATCCTTCCTGTTTCTCCTGTTCTTAACTGCCTGTCAGCCTGAGACAAAAGAAAAAAATGATCATCTTTCGCGGAAAGTCGGTCCACAGCCCGATGGCAGCATCCTGGTTCCCACGAATCAGCTGCTGCGTCCCGCCGGATTTCAGATTTTATTTCCCGGCCGTCCGGTTGATATGGCATTAAGTCCTGACGGTAAATGGCTTGCCGTTCTCAATAGAAGCTCACTGGATCTGATCCGGGTACTGGATCGAACAATTATGCAAACTCTGCCTGTCCGGGGGAATACATCTTTTAAAGGGCTTGTTTTTTCATCGGACGGGAAACAGATTTTTGTAAGTCAGTCCAGAAATAAAGTGCTGATTGCAGAAAAAGATGCCGGTAATGTATTGCACTGGGTTGATGCCATTGAGTTCTCCAAACCTTCCATTGGCGGGCATCCTGTACCCGGTGGATTTGCTTTCAACAGTAGTGGGGATAAATTATATGTTCCTTTGAACCGTAGCAATACCATTGCAGTGATAAAAATGAAAGATCATTCGGTTACAACGGAAATTCCGGTAGGAATTGCTCCCTATGAGATTTTACTGCTTACTGCTGATAAAGCTTATGTAAGTAACTGGGGCGGACGTCAGCCTGTTGAAGGGGAGGAAACCTATGAATCTTCCGGAAGTGAGATGCTGATTGACCCGGAAACAGGTATTGCAAATAACGGGAGTGTTTCAGTAATTGACCTTAATTCACAAAAAGTGGTAAAAAATATAAAGGTGGGCCTGCACCCGGGTGCAATGACTTTCAGTCCCGGTAAAAACCGTTTGTATGTTGCCTGTGCCAATAGCGATTATGTTGCGGTAATTGATACCAAGAGGGATGAGTTTGTGGATAGTATATCTGTCCGGATGGCAAAAGATCTGCCCTTTGGCAGTGCTCCCAATGCTCTGGCAATCTCCGCTGATGGAAAACAATTGTTTGTTGCAAATGGAACCGATAACGCTGTGTGTGTGGTTGATCTTGCCAATAATTTTGAAATCGCAGGTTTTATTCCAACCGGCTGGTATCCGGGAGCGCTCCTTCTTGATAAAAAGAATGACTTTTTATATGTGGCCAATACCAAGGGAACCGGTTCAAGGAATATCCGTGCAGACAGACCCGGATTTAATACACACAACCATAGCGGAAGTATTTCTATTCTTGCCCCTCCCGGGAAGAATAAACTGGAAGAGATGACCAAAGTGGTGAAGGAGAACAACTCATTTGCCGGAATGATGGAGCAACTGGCTCAAAAGGATAAAAAGAATACCACTGTTGCTGTTCCCCGTTTTCCGGGCCAGAAATCATATTTTAAGCATGTGGTTTATATCATTAAAGAAAACAGGACCTACGATCAGGTTTTTGGGGATATGCCAAACGGGAACGGGGATACTTCCCTGGTTCATTTCGGAAGGGAGGTCACACCAAATCATCATAAACTGGCTGATGATTTTGTACTGATGGATAATTTCTATTGCAGTGGCGTGTTAAGCGCCGATGGCCATCAATGGACGGATGAAGCCTATGCCACAGATTACCTGGAAAAGTTTTTTGGTGATTTTCCACGGAGTTATCCTTATGACGGGGATGATCCTATGGCTTATTCCCCTTCAGGATTTATCTGGGATAATGTATTGCAACATGGCTTAACCTACCGGAATTATGGTGAATTTGTAGCCGCAGTTATTGAACCCCGGGCTTCTTCTTTTTCAGATTTATGGAAGGATTACACCAGTGGTTCGAATCAAATAAAGATCCATGCAAAATCAAATTTACCACAGATGGAACCTTATACCTGTCCGGTATATGTTGGCTTTCCTAATAAAATCTCCGACCAGTACCGGGCATCAGAGTTTATAAAAGAGTTAAAAGAATTTGAAAAGAACGATAACTTTCCAAATTTTATAATTATGTTATTGCCCAACGATCATACTTCCGGAACAAAGCCTGGCATGCCTACACCAAGATCTGCGGTTGCTGATAATGACCTTGCACTGGGCAAAATTGTGGAAGCAATTTCCAACAGTAAATTCTGGAAGGAAACCTGTATTTTTATAACGGAAGACGATCCTCAGGCCGGACTTGATCATGTGGATGGTCACCGGACGGTGGGCTTCGTAATTAGTCCCTACACCAAGCGAAATCAGGTAGTTTCTACAAATTATTCACAGATTAATATGTTCCGGACAATTGAGAATATCCTGGGTATTCCTCCTTTAAATCAATTTGATCTGGCTGCAGTTCCTATGTTAGACTGTTTTACAGATAAACCTGATTTTACACCATACAAAGCATTGCCAAACAATATTCCTTTGGATGAGATAAACCCGGAACTTACCAGTCTCACAGGAGATGCTTTGTACTGGGCAAAGAAATCCTTGGAGCAGAACCTGGATGAGCTTGATCGTATCGATGAAGATGTATTTAATCGGATCATATGGCATTCTGTTAAGGGCTACGATGTTCCTTATCCGGTTTTGAAAAAGAAAACGTTTTAACAAATGGAATCTGATGCAATAAGAAATTGTTTTGGCGGTTTCGATGGCTATCGGAAATTTCAAAACTAAATTGCATATTATCAACTAAATAACTAATATATAAAATTATGAAAAAGTGGTTACTAAGAATATTAAAATTACTGGCAGTTTTAATTATCCTGTTGATCGTATGGTTTTTCAGGAACCTGCGTGACCGGCATCCGAAATACAATCTGGATCTTACCATCAGCGGAGCGGATGCCCCGGGTAATATAAAGGCAGGTTTTGCTGCCTTTCCAATTACTCCGGAGGTTGTGGATACCTGGAATGATAAAAACGGGGATGCCAAATTTAAGGAAGAAGATGGTGATACCTATAATGACAACAATCATAACGGCAAATTTGATGCTTACTGGATTGCCGGATTTAGCAATAAAAGAGCTGCCAACGGGGTACACGATGATGTGTGGGCAAGGGTAGTGGTTTTTGATGACGGCAAAACACGGGTGGCAATGGTATCATTGGATGCAATAGGTTTTCGGCATGATGACATGCTGGATATCCGGAATAATATTCCTGAGGAACTGGGCATTGATTATGCCATCATTTCAAGTACACACACGCATGAAAGTAATGATCTTTTGGGCATATGGGGAGAAAGTCCGCTTAAGAACGGTGTAAACCAGGAAAACCTGAAGTATGTTAAATCCCAGTCAATTGCCGCTATCACCAAAGCTGTGGAGAGTATGCGGCCGGTAAAGTTAATAATTGCTCAGGATCCGGATGGAGCCTCAGACCTACTTATGGATACCCGCGATCCCATTGTCCTTGACCCCGGTTTGCGCCTGATACAGGCAGTGGATAAAGAAACAGGAAGCACGGTTGGAACACTTGTAGCCTGGGGCAATCACCCCGAAACACTTTGGTCCGACAATTTATATATCTCCTCGGATTTTCCACATTATGTACGGGAATACATTGAAAAGGGAGTAGTTGACGATGACAGTCTGGTAAAACCCGGAGTAGGAGGTATTGCTGTTTATATAAATGGTGCCATTGGCGGACTGATGACAACAAGAGGAAGCCAGGCTGTACATGATCCATTTAAAGATACCTCTTATGTGGAACCTACTTTTGACAAGGCCAGAGCACAGGGGCAAAAACTGGCAATGCTGGCACTTTCTGCACTTGAGTCTCCGGATACAACTTTTGACCAGGCCAGTCTTTCGGTAAGGGCCAAAACCATCAATCTTCCACTTACAAATAATATGTTCAGATTGGCTTCCGGTCTTGGAGTACTTGACTTTGGAATGACCGGTTGGTTTAAAACACGTTCGGAGGTGGCTGCTTTTAAATTGGGACCGGTTACTTTTCTGGCAATGCCCGGTGAGATGTATCCTGAAATTGTAAACGGAGGGGTGGAAGCACCGGAAGGTCAGGATTATAAGATATCACCCATTGAAACACCCTCACTACGTGAACTGATGCCGGGAGATTATAAGTTTGTAATCGGTCTGGCAAACGATGAGATAGGATATATCGTACCGAAAAGCCAGTGGGATGTTAAACCTCCTTATGCATATGGTAAAGAAAGTGACCAATATGGCGAAGAAAATTCTTTAGGCCCGGAAACAGCACCTCTTTTGTACGAGGAATATAAAAAGATTTTAAGTGAACTACCGGAGTAAAAGAAATTTCTAATTCAAAATGCCTAAAGTGAAGAGAGGTAGCTTTATATAGTTTGGAATTAATTTTAGGCACTTTAGTCATTTTAAGTAATTTAGGCATTTCCTATATTAGTCATTTCCTAATTTAAGGCATTTTAAGTACTTTAGGCATTTCTTATTTTAGGCATTTCTCATGAAACTTACTTTCTTAGGAACCGGAACTTCGCAGGGTGTACCCATAATCGGTTGTAATTGCAGCGTTTGTTCTTCTTCCGATCCAAAGGATAAAAGACTAAGGTCTTCTGTCTGGTTGCAGGATGATGATATCAGCCTGGTTATCGATGCCGGACCCGATTTCAGATATCAGATGCTCAGAAAGAAGGTGAAGAAGCTTGATGCTATTATCCTGACCCATGAGCACAGGGATCATATTGCAGGCCTGGATGATGTAAGGGCGTTTAATTATATCCAGCGTAAACCAATGGATATTTATGCAGAGGACAGGGTGCTGGAGTCTGTAAGGACAGAATTTCTGTATGCATTTGATAAGAAAAAATATCCGGGAGTTCCACAAATAATTATGCATATAGTCGAAAACCATGAGTTTTCAATAAATAAGTTAACCCTACTCCCTGTAAGGGTAGTCCATTATAATCTGCCTATTTTCGGATACAGGGTGGGAGAGATGGCCTATATTACCGATGCCAGTTATATCTCACCTGAGGAAAAGAAAAAACTAACCGGGTTGAAGTACCTTGTTGTAAATGCATTAAGAAAACAAGAGCATCCCACCCATTTTAATCTTGCACAGGCCCTGGAATTAATCGAAGAACTGGCTCCTGAAAAGGCATTTTTAACGCACATCAGTCATCAGATGGGGCTTCACAAAGAAATTGAAAAGGAATTACCAGAAAATGTGCATTTTGCCTGGGACGGACTGAGATTTGATTTCAGGGCGGGTTAATGACTTAAAGTTTTTCATTTTAGCATTGCCATATAGTTAAACTGAGACGCGATGCATAGCGTCATTACAACAATGTGTCCGCTACTATCACTTTGTTTTTTCATCACGCATTCAATCCCCGCAGTAGCGGGTTTTCGCTCCGCTCAACATTCATTCATATAAGCATTCAAGCATTTAAGCATTGTCTTATAGTTAAACTGAGACGCAACGCATTGCGTCTTTACGATAAATAAAAAAAAATTGTAATGAAAATCATTTGAGTTCGTCATTTTATTGAGCAGGCATGAATTTTAATAGAAATTTCCAATCAAAAAATCAAAACAATGAAGAAATTAAACTTATTAATGATGACATTATTTTTTTCCGTGGTGCTTTCAGCACAGAATAATGCAGCGGATAAATTATTTGAAAAGTATGAGGGCAGGGATGGATTTACCACCATTTCTTTCAATTCTGGAATGGTGAAGATGCTGGCAGGTTCAGATGAAGAAGGAGAAGCGAAAGATTTACTAAAACAGATAAAAGAAGTCCGTATCCTTACCGGTGAGGACAATGACCAGGATTTGAATTTTTATAATGAAATTAACAAAGCTTTTCCCGGGAATGAATATGAAGAGTTGATGAATATAAAAGATTCTGATTCAAATGTTAAAATCTGGATAAAAGAGAATTCAGGTATCATCCATGAACTGGTACTGGTTGCCTCCGGGAGCGATGATAATACCCTGATCATTGTACGTGGAAATATTGAGATGAATAAACTGTCCGGATTAGGAAAATCTTTGAATGTTGATGGACTTAGTGTTTTGAATGAATTGGAGTAAGCAGGATTTTGGGAAATTATCTTTTGGATTCAGTTTTTAATAAAAGAATTATTTTCCTAGCTTTACAAAAATGACCGTAATGTAATTGCACTGAAGAAAGTAAGCTTCCGATGAGTCCTGACCAATTTAAGATGATGGTTCTGCCCATGCAGAAAAAGATGTACAGCTACTCATACCGCTTGCTGGGGAATGTTGAAGATGCAAAAGATGCTGTACAGGAAGTTGTTATAAAACTTTGGAACCGGAGGGAGACACTGGAAGAATACAGGAGTCTGGAGGCATTTACCATGCGGATTACCCGGAATCATTGCCTGGATAAAATCAAGGCGAAGAAACCGGAGACAAGAGAAGAAAAAGACTTGCCGCAAAAGGAAGCAGATGGTAATTCACCGGATGATTTGCTTGAAAGAAAAGAAACAGAAAGCCGGATCAAAAAGATCATTAAAAGTCTGCCGGAGAATCAGCAATCGGTTATCTATCTGCGGGATATTGAAGGATATGATTTTGAGGAAATGGAAGAAATATTAAATATAAATGTGAATAACCTCCGTGTTCTTCTGTCCAGGGCAAGAAAATCCGTCAGGAAGAGTTTAAGTATTGAATATCAGAATTATGGAAATTCAGGAAGTTGATAAATTACTAAAAAAGTATTACGAAGGACTCACCTCACTGGAGGAGGAAGACCGTCTTTCTGCCTATTTCAAACAGGAGGATATTCCTGCTCACCTGAAGGCAGAAAAAGAAATGTTCCTTTTTTATACAAAAGAAAAAGGGGAGGAGTATCCGGCTGAACTTTCAGAAGAATTGCTTTCAATTATTGAAAAGGAAGCTGATAAGTCATATCTGGTAAACAGACCTTTTTCAAAATCCCTCTATTGGATATCCGGTGTGGCTGCAAGTTTGCTGCTGATTATCAGCAGTTACTTTTTTCTGAAAAGTCCGGCTATTGAAGATACTTACGACAACCCGGAACTGGCATATCAGGAAACAAAAAAAGTACTTCTTTATGTATCCTCAAAGTTAAATAAAGGGACTTTGCCGGTAGAGGAAAGCTTGACAAAAATGGTTACGGGAACGGAAGAAATTGTAAAGATTTCAGAACTGAACAAAGGACTGGATGAAGTTCAGACGATTTCAACCAAGGCTGAAAAACTGGATGCCTTAAAGTATTTCAGCCTTGTTCCGGAACCTGAAAATGAAAAATCAAAGAAATCAGATAATAGAAAATGAAATAAAATTAAAAAACAACAGAAAATGAAAACAAAATCAATTTTTTTAACGACAACTCTGTTCATGATCTTTTTTAGTGCATTCGGACAGAAAGATCCGGTTGACAGACTTTTTGATAAATATTCGGGACAGGATGGTTACACCACTGTTTACATATCAAGTAAAATGTTTAGTCTCTTTTCTCAGATTGATCCGGATGACAAGGATTTGCAGGAAATGATGAACGGACTGAAAAGTATTCGCATCCTGGCAGGTGATGATGAAGCAAGCCCAAAAGGTGAGGTAAATTTCTACCAGGAAGTTATGAAAGACCTTCCGGTGGATAAGTATGAAGAACTTATGGTGATAAAAGAGAGCGGACAGGACCTTAAATTTCTGATCAGGGAGGAAAACAGTAAAATTGTGGAGTTGCTGCTTGTCGGTGGCGGTAAAGATACCGGTGACAATGTACTTATCAGTATCCGGGGAGATATTGACATGAAGAACATTTCAAAAATAGGCAAGGCTTTTGATGTTGAAGGCCTGGATAATCTGGAGAAGATGGATGAAAAATAATTATTTTTTGTACTTTTCAACCTTAAAATGATCTGTTTTTCTTTTTAAATAATAGTAAGTACTTTTCTATGAAGCGTTCAATACCAAAAATCATTCTATTTGTTGCGATTATAGCCCTTGCCGGACTTTCCTGCCAGAGGAATAATTCAACAGGAGAAGAATTAATCAACAGTTACAAAAATATGGCAGGTGTATATACCTTTAAAATTCCTCCTGGTCTGGTGGCTGTTTTTATTACCGGAGAGGATAATAAGGAACTCCGGGAATCCATGAGAAACATGGAATCGGTAAAGATAATGCTGGTTGATATGGGTAAAGCGGAGTCAAAAGACATCAATGAGTTTTCAAAAGAGTTTATTCGCAAATTAAAAGAGGCTGGATTTTCCGAGATGATGACCTTAAACGACAGCGGTGAAAAAGTTACTCTGATGATGCTGGAAGAGGGTGAGAATATTAAAGAAATGATGGCCCTGATTATTAGTAAGGATGAGTTCCTTGGATTAAGCCTCACAGGGGAAATCGACCCTGCAGAACTGGCCGGTATGATGAAAAAGATAAAGATTGAGGATTTTCAATTGAATTAGAGCTTTCAGCAAACCCTACTCAACATTGACCTTTTGGCCAAAATTAAAGGTGGCTCCAAAAAACAAATTTATACCATTAAACTTAATATCCATACTATTTTTACGGGTTCCCTGTAAAGCTAAATTTTCTTCCGTATTGTATTCAACCGGGTCAGAGAAGTTGGCAATTTGTTTTACATTATTAAGGTTGCCAAATGAATACTGTATGCCTGCAAAAAACCGGTTTCCCTTATATGTTCCTAACATACCGCCGGTTATATGATACAAATTATTACTCATGGAATATATTCTATTGTAATCCCTGTATTCTTTATAATCAAAATCCTTTTTATTGTTAAAATCGGTCTTAAATCCGCTAAGAAGAAGAAAATTCTTGTTCAAATTTCTTTTGTAAGCAATAGCAACATTTAGAACACTGGTTGCTCCTGAGGCATAAGACAACCAGTCTTTGTTGGGAATTAAATCGAAGATATTTTCTGTGGTAATACCTGTATGAATTCTGGAAGTAACTATTTTATAGGGATCAATACGGGCAAAATATTCCATCGTTGCAAAATATGCATTTTTTTCTGAGAGGCTTTTGTATTTAGCTCCAATAGCTATGGAAAAAGGGTCTTTTGAGTTTACTTCAACATCCTTTTTTACCTGTTCATCGGCAATATCATAATCGGGTAACATTCCACTTCCAGCGGGATTTGTAATGTTACTCTGACTTAATTTTCCGGTAGCTGATTTGTAATCTGAATATACAGATAGGGAAGGAGTTGTAATATTCAGTCCGAGATTAATATTTCCTATTTTGTAGGAAATACCTATTTTCCAGATAAGCCGGTAGTTATTAAAAGTTAAATACTCATATCTGGTGGTAGATGCTGCATAATAAGGCACTTCCCCGGTACCGGTATTTACAGTATCTGTCAAAGGTCCGGCATAAATATCCACATTATGATGATACCTTTGAGACTTAGCGGTTCCGAACATACTCAACCCTACGGAAAGATTGAATAATGTATTGAATGAGGCTCCTATTCCTATCCAGGTTTCATTATACTCGTTGGAGTATTTGAAATTTGCAAAATATCTTTCATTTCCCGGCAGGGAGAGAATAATATTCTTTTCATAACTTACTGATTTGGAAAAATCCATTCTGTTTTCGGACTTACTAAATATGACAGATTGAAAGGAAAGCTGAGGTATTTTTTCAAGTGTGAAAACGTAAGAAATAAATCTGGGTTGAACTTTGAACCTGCTTTTTCTCAGACTAATACCATCACCGAGTGCATTGTAAAGAGTGTAAAATTCCCATGAAAAAAGATTGGCATTAAAAGAAAATAATGATTTTTTTGAGGTTGAAATAAGAGAAGGGTTATAATAAACAGAACCCACACCTGCTGCTCCACCTACTACTGCTCCGGCAAGCATGGCAGATTCTTCATTCAGATTCGTTGACCAGTAATGGTTTGTTTGCCCCAGGACAAATTTCCCATATAGCAAATGAGTAATTGTCAATATAAGAAGAAGATATTTTAGCTTGGAATTAAATTTCATTGACAATTTCTGCTTTAATCAGAATTATTCAGACCATTCTAACCTTCAGGCTTATCACCTGGAACCTTTTCACTTTCTGATGTCTTATCGTTTTTGCCTGTTAATGTGTCACTGCTCTTTGATTGATCCTTGTTCTCCGTTATCTGCTTTTGATTACATATTAAATAATAATCAAACTGGCTCGAATATGCCCAGACCCTTGTGGCTTCTCTTAACCAGAGGTAAATCTGTTGCATTAAAAAAACCATAAAAATGAGTAAACCCGAGGTCACTTCAATATTTACTGATGCTTTATAATATAACATCATCAATAATAGTGGAAATAAGAAAAGAAGTAAAATCAAACCATAGGTTCCCAGGAATTTTGCCGATACAAATTTTAAAGCTTCCCATATGGATTTTAATACCAGTCTGGAGCCTTTATGAACGATTATAAATTTGGTATAATTACTTACAACCCACAAATAAATAGCTATAAACAGGTGGATAATTCCGAAAGGAAGAAACAGAAAAAAAACAGATCTTTCTGTAGCCGCATGTTCAAACGCATTTTTTACCATTATCCCAAAGGGAATATAGAGGATTAAAGCAACCAGGGCATGGATAATAAGGAAAATGATACTGAGCCTGAAAAACCTCCAGAAATATTTACTGCCTCCTGTAAGGAAGGTTATAAATTTTGCTTTTCTTTCTTTATCCTGAAGAACATGTAATATTGCTCCTGTAATAAAAATACTGATGAAAAAATAAAGGATAAGGAGCCAAAAACTCTGAGAAAACACAGCTTTTATTTCATCTCCACGGAAATTCATAAGCTCTGAGTATGCTGTATAATCGAAGCCAGACAATAGTTTTCCCGGTGAAATATACTGTGACATGGCCTTCTGAAAATAGGAATGAAAGGGTAGCGCAACCATAAGAGCCGGGATCAACAGAGATAAGTATGCCAGACTGATCAGTCTGAATCGTTTAATAATGGTTGTAAAACCAACGGCATATACCTTGAGTATTTTCATTTTTTCAGATTTAATTATCAGGTAAGAAGACTTAGGGTTTGCATAATGTTCTGGAGGAAAAACAGGAATTTTGCAGCGTATTTCCATGATGTTACTTTTACCGGTTCGGTAGTTATTCCGTTGTTCATCATGTTTATATCCAGTTTTATCTTTTCATCCGGGTCAACCATTGCCCAGACTACCTCTTCCGGTTGTTCATAGGAGAATTCTTTCGTTCTTGATACACCATCCCAGGTTTCCAGAATTTCATCTCCGTTCTCAAAATGTACCAGTACTTCCACCGGCATAATTACTTCACCCAGACGATATACGATTACCTTTGATTCAAACATTTCATTATCATATTCATCTGATTTAAAGGTCATTTTCTTACCGTTTACCTCATGAATTCCCCTTGGTGGCTTTACTTTTTTATTCCGGATACTCCCCAGTTTATAATCACAAACATCTGAACCATACAAAACCTGATCGAAATACCAGTTCATATCTTTGCCGAATTTTTCTCCATGTTCTTTTTTTACTATCTCATTAACAATGTCTATAAAATCTGTGGCACAGGGATGTTTGAACTTCCAGCGTTCAAAATAGGTTTTCATGATCTTATCCATTGTTTCAGAGCCAACCAAGCCTTCCAGGGTCATAAGCATGGTAGCTGTTTTGTTATAGGACATATTCCCATACCCCCCGTGCGGATATTGCCAGGCATATCTGAAAATCTCAGCAATTTTTGGATTATTCATCCCTGTGTATCCAAATCTTTGGCTTTCCCCGTCTCCAATATGAAATTTACGAAAGCCTATCAGAGATGTTTTCACTCCGTAAGCATGATTCATGATCCGCGTTTCGAAATAGGTATTAAAACCCTCATCCAACCATGCCTCTTCAAATTCATTGGTGGCCAGAATTCCCATAAAATAATTATGCCCGAATTCATGTATGGTTACATCTTCAATGAGTCTGACTTCATCCGGCATACCCCAGAAACTTCCTGCTGTGATAAATGATGGATATTCCATACCTGCTGAACCAGCACCTTTAACGGGAGGATCAACAATCGTAATCGTCGAATAGGGATATTTACCAAGGTTTTCATCAAAGTAAGCCAATGCAGCTTTTACCGATTGTGTATGGCGGTCGGCCAGATAAGCATGTTCCGGTTGCAGGTAAACCAGTATTTTCACATCTTTCCACTGGTCTTCCACTACTTGAAAAAGGGGAGAGGCGGTCCATGCGAAATCCACTACATCCGTAGCCTTGTATTTTAGTGTTACCGTTTCATCATCGTTTTCTATTTTGCTTTCCAGCCAGCCGGTTGCACCTACAATAAATCGTTTCGGTACGGTTATGTCCACCTCATAGTTGCTGAAATTGGCATAAAACTCAGAATTTCCGTGAAACTGGTGGCAATTCCATTGTCCTTTTTCAGCATACCGCATTCCTGCAGTCTCATAAACACCGATTTTCGGAAACCACTGACCAACAAGGAAATAATAGTCACTGTAACCTGTACGGGCAAATATTTTAGGAAGTTTTGACCTGAATTTTATTTGCAATTTGATGGTTTTACCGGGAAGAACAGGGTTATTCAGCGGAACTTCAATGACTGTCTGATCATTTTCATTATTATCATCAGGGTGGATATAAGAAATTTGCGATGAAAGGTCCCTTCCATCTTCTGTTTCCATTTTCAGAATATCAATCCATCCCCAGATTTTAGAATCAGACTCATTTACTTTTTTCCCTCTCAGTTGTCCTCCTGATTCCACCCAAAAAGTAGATTCGGTATTTTTAAAAGCATTCAGATACATATGGAACTGAAGCACAGAAACGGTATCAGGAGAAGGATTTCTCCATGAGAAGGTCATTTTTCCGTCAATGATCTTTTCATCGGGATCCAGGTCAGCTTTAATGATGTAATTGCTGATGCGGGGGCTTTTTTGCAAAGAAAAAGCATTGTAACCCGTTGTTGTGAACAGAATCAGTATGATTACATATCCTACAAAAGAACCTTGTTTCTTCATTTTACTGCAATTTTTAGGAATTTCAGCTAAAATAATAATTTAGAAATGAAATCTATCAAAAGTCATCCACAATATAATAACTCCGGATATAAAAAAATAAAGATAAAGGATTTTATTGAAATATCATTTTAATTATTTGTAGTCCGTATGATATTCCTTCATTTTTTCTGTCATCCAGTTATGAGCAGTATCACACATCTCCTGGACTGAATCCATGTCAACCCGTCCTCCTTCTTCAAATGGAACCCGTTGATAAATAGGTTCACCAACTATAGTGGTAATATCCAGTATATTATCGGATATTTGTTTCCCAAAAAAAGTTCTGGGTTTAAACAAGTGTACCATGGGTACAACCGGACAATTGGCATGATGAGCCAGGTAAAAAGCACCTCTTTGAAAATGATCAATTTGTTGATAAAGATGCCAGAGTTCGGCTTCAGGGAAGAAATGGATTATTTTCCCCTGCTTTACGGCAGTGACTACCGGATTCAGTATCTTTTTAATGCCAAAGGCACCATCAGGAATAGGAAAACCCCTGGCGTTTCGAAACATTTTCCGGTAATACGGTGCTTCAAAATTTCTTTGAACGGATGCATACCACGGACGGCGTGGTAGTACCGTAAGGCCCGTTAATACCGTGTCGAATATATGGCAGTGATTTGCCACGCTGATGAACCCCTTTTTCTTAAGAGGTTTTAGGTTCTCACGTCCATGGATTCTATGTTTGCAAAGAATCTGAAACAATCCGATTCCAAGCACCAAATGAAAAATGCTATAGAGAATATGAGAGAAAAAAAGATATGTAAAATTGGTTTTTATAAAAGGGTAATCAGGTGGAATGGTAATCGGATAAACCGATTCCATAGGAATTTGTTGTTTGCGCACCTGATTGGTTTCCATTATAAATTATCTAGTTACTACTTGTGCAATTCCCGGCTTCAAAACTACTTCATTACCTTCTTCCGCATCGTCTATCGCCTCCTGAAGAAATGACTCAACTTCACTAACAGCTTTGGCAAAGCGGTATTTCTCAGCTTCCTTTAAAACCTTTTCTTTCGTTCTGCTACTGTTGAGTTCTTCACGATTTTCAAACCAGTAATCAATTTTTTCTGCAAGGTCATCCGGATTATCCGTACCAAATACAAAACGATCATCCAGTGCAAACTGGGAAGCTGCAGAATACTTTGAATCACTGATCAGACAGGGCAGTCCGCAACCAACAGCTTCCAGACATGATAAACTTTCAAGCTCAACAATGGAAGAATGAACGAATAAATCAGCCGTATTCAAATACTTTAGTTTATCCTCGAAACTGATATATTCTATAAATGGTTCAACCGGTAGTTCTTTGCCTTTTTCTTTGAGTTCCTCCGTCATTTCACCTCTGCCGGCAAGCATGAGCAGAATATTATCCTTATATTTTGATCGTTTTACTCCTTCTATAAGAATAGATTGTCTTTTTTCCAGGGCATGCCTGCCTATATTCAGCAACACCATCTTTTCACCAAACCATTCAGGCCGTTCATATTCACCCGGAACATATTCCTCAGGGATTCCATTTGAAATAGGACGTAAATGGGCTTTTACTCCTTCGGAATGCAGGAGTTCTGCAGCAAAACGGGAGGGACAAGTGATGGCGTTTACACGATTAAAAAGAAAAAACTTAAAAGTCATCCATATAAAACGCTCCAGATATTTACTTGTTTTACCCATAGCGCCCATAATATTCTGTGGTTGCACATGAAAAGCTCCTACTACAGGCTTATTCATACGTTTCGCGGTATTCACAGCCCCTTTGGCCATTAAAAAAGGGAACTGAACCTGTAGTACATCCACATCTTCCAGCGCTTTTTCATAGACTTTGTTATCATTTCTTCCAAAAAGGAATTTCATGTTTTCCAGTGATGCCTCTGTACCGGGAAGAACAAAACCGGGAATTTTATAGAAATCAGGATCCGTAGGGTCTTCATGTATCGCACTAATAATAGTAACTTTATGCCCTCGTTCCCGAAGTTCATTTACCAGCCTTTTTGTTGCTACTGTACCGCCGTTGGCATCATTATAGGAATCTATGGCTATTGCAATCTTCATTGTATATTCACTTATGTTTAATTAAAATCAAATATGTAAGAAATATATAGCCTGCAAACATAAAAAAAAATATGGAATTACTACATAGTGAATAAAACTTCATATAAACTACCCAGAGGTAGAGCGACCAGGGAATTATAAAGAATGGTCTGTTTCCTACCCGGAGGGTTGGGGTAATAAACCAAAACCTCCTCATCTACTATAGCGAAACGCAAAGCTGAAATAAATTATATACCTCCAATAAAACATTAAGAATTACGGACTAAAAATTATAGATTAAAATGATACGATTAGATAAAGTTACAAATGTAATCAGCTTAAACTATGTAATTATTACATGAGTAACATAAATCTGATAATCTTCTTATACTGGTGTTTATTGATGTAACCAATAGGAGTCATGAAAGGCATCACAAATTACTGAAACACTTATATACCACTAATCCAGTTAATTACATAGTTTATACCAATTAATACTTTAAAATTATATATGTAATAATATAGTTTTTGTATAGAATGATACATAATGGCATGTATATTAGATTGTTTATCAGTTATATACATAAATATATTAAAGTATTAGTTTAGGTAAGGTTTTATTTGAATGAAAATAATGAATAAATCCAGACTTCAGGAACTCAACAGCAGCAATGAATCAAGATATAAATGCAAATAAATTCATTGTTTCCCTATAAAATTGTTCAGAAGTCCAAATCAATATATTATTCATAATAATAACTAAAATGCAACAGAATTGAACAAAAGATCAGATTACAAATGTAAATAGAAATAAGTTACATTTGTGAATGTTAAATTGATTTTATAGTATTACATTTGTAACATGGAAGATTTACCGGGAAGATTGATTTCTTTTATTAAATATCTTGGATTAAACAACTCCAGGTTTGCTGATGAAATAAGTGTTCAGCGTTCTGGGATTTCGCATATTTTATCGGGAAGGAATAAACCCGGTATGGATTTTATTTCGAAAATTCTGGACACTTATCCTGAGCTGAACCCCGACTGGCTGATCATGGGCCGTGGAGAAATGCTTAAAACATCTGAAAACATTGTGCAATCACCAATAGGAAAAGATCAGCCATCCGGTGATACCGGAAACAAACTTGAGCAGAAAGTCCTCTCTTTTTCCGAAAAACCTGCTGCAGTTATCGAAAAGAAAAAATCAAGGCCGGTAAAAAGCATTGAGAAAATTGTAATATTTTTCAACGATGGCACTTTTCATACTTATTCACCGGATCAATAATTTCCTTATTCGCTTTAGTTAGTGTCTCTTAGAAAACGCCAAATACTGCGTTATTCTCGTTTTGAAAACGGTCATTTACAAAAGTAAACTCTCTGATTTTCAAAGCTTCGAACGCCTTGTCTTTGGCTTCTTCTAAGAAGCCACTTGAAAAGTTGAGAGTTTTCTTAGAAGCACTAGTTATCCTCACTGTTAGTAAAAAGTCAATAATTCCTCTTATTTCATTCATTTGCATGATTATCTTTGCAGGGAAATAGAAAGATAGAATATAAAAAAGGACTTTGAACAATGAGGAAGAGGGTAGAGGATTTTACCATAATCAACAACAGGCAGGTAAATAGTGAATATTATATTCTTGATATTCAGTCGGATGATGATTTACCTGAATTACTGCCCGGTCAGTTTGCAGAGCTTCGTGTTGATGGATCTAACACAGTTTTTCTAAGACGCCCGATTTCATTTTATGATGTGGATTACAACAACCGGACGATTTCTTTATTAATTCAGGAAGTGGGGAAAGGAACCCGGCAACTGGCCGGTGCTGTTCCCGGGGATATACTGAATATGATCTATCCTTTGGGAAATTCGTTTTCTTCGGAAGGGGTAACCAGGGCCTTGCTTATTGGAGGAGGCGTAGGCGTGGCTCCCCTGTTGTTCCTTGGTAAAACCTTGAAATCAAATAAGGTAGATGTAAACTTTCTGTTGGGCTTCAGGAACAGGGATTTTCTTGTTGATGTCGATAAATTTGAAGCCTGCGGAAATGTATTTATAACTACAGATGACGGGACTTTTGGAGAAAAAGGAACGGTACTTGATCATATGTTAATCAAAACAGGTCTGAAAGAATATGATAAAATTTATACCTGCGGTCCCCAGGTCATGATGAAGGCCGTAGCCCTTTTGGCAGAAAAGGAAAATACGGATTGCGAAGCCTCGCTGGAGAATACGATGGCCTGTGGCTTTGGAGCCTGTTTGTGTTGCATTCAAAAGACCATTCATGGCAACCTCAGAGTTTGTGTGGAGGGCCCTGTTTTTAATACAAAAGAAATCATATGGTAGATCTGGCTGTTCAAATAGGAAATTTAAAATTTAAGAATCCGGTTTCTACTGCTTCCGGATGTTTTGGATATGGGTATGAATATGAGGATTTCATGGATGTAAACCGCCTGGGTGCCATTTTTGTAAAAGGGACCACCGGTAGTAACCGGGAAGGAAATCCATACCCCAGAATGGCTGAAACGCCTTCCGGAATGCTTAATTCTGTGGGTTTACAGAATAAAGGAGTGGATTATTTTATCTCTGACATTTATCCAAAAATTAAAGATTATGACAGTCATATTATTGTCAATGTTTCCGGTTCCACCATTGAGGAATACGTGGAAGTAGCGGAAAAACTGAATGAACTTGAAAAAATCCCGGCCATTGAATTGAACATTTCCTGCCCGAATGTAAAAGAAGGTGGAATGGTTTTTGGGACCCATTGCCCTTCAGCCATTGAGGTTACCCGGTCGGTTAGAAAGGCGTTCGCAAAAACCATGATCGTAAAGCTTTCACCCAATGTGACTTCCATTCATGAATTTGCCAAAGCCGTGGAAGGGGCCGGAGCGGATGCCATTTCACTGATAAACACACTCCTGGGGATTGCCATCAATGCAAAGACCAGAAAACCTGTTCTGTCAACCGTAACGGGCGGTTTATCAGGTCCTGCCGTTAAACCGGTGGCATTGAGGATGGTATGGCAGGCTTATCATTCTGTTAAAATACCCATTGTTGGTATGGGAGGAATTATGAATGCAACCGATGCCATTGAGTTTATTTTGGCTGGCGCCACTGCTGTTCAAATTGGTACGGCTAATTTTATTGATCCGGCAGTGAGTATGAAAGTCCTTGATGGAATTGAATCATATTGCCTGGAAAATGGTTTTTCTGATGTAAATGATCTGATTGGGGCCCTGGAAACTTAAATTTCCACATGCAAGATCAAAAATAAAACCTAAGGCCTAACTGTGTTTTAAATAGCATTGGGTTTTTATCAAGACTGCTGCTAACTTCAACAGTGTTAAGAGTAAATTGCAAACCAATCTCAAAATCAGAAGAGCCTGTGTAAGCAAATTTGGCGGAAAATATGTTGGTATAAATAAAATTAAGATAGGTAGTTTCAGGATTGGAAGTGATTGTATATCCAAGCCCAAAACCAACAGGTATCTGATGCCTGGGCATTAGGTCCATATCACCCACCAGGCTGAAGGAGGAAAATACATCACTTTCGCCCCTGTTAAATGACTCACCATAAGAAATATCTGTGCTGAATTGCAAACCAAAAGTCTCATTAAATGCATAGGATCCCTGGACACCTATTCCAGCGTTTAAAACCGGAACGTATTTAACAACTTCAGGATTTGGTACATCGTCAATTATATCATTAATATAACCAATAAGGTTAATGAAGTTCCCTCCGAGATTTTTAACAAATAAATTACCCGTCATTTGGAATTTTTGCTTCTTAACCACGCGAAATAACCAACCTATACTACCTCCGTTATAGGTATTTACGCCATCCACTAAAATTGTTGATATACTAGTACCTAATCTTCCCCCAATACTCATTGTTGCATACAGGGCAAGCCAGTCGTTAAATTTTTGTTGATATTTTACCTGGACATTCATAAAAGCTACCTTCCCCTTAAATGCAAGAATCTCATTATCTCCAATCGGGATACCCGGTAATTCTATTAACCCTGTACTTCCAATGCCCATGGTTGCATCCAGGTATGTTTTTATGAATGCACTGTTTGTTGTATTGAAAGAGCAAAAAGAATGTCCGTTAAGCATGGGTTTCTTCAAAACAATTTTTGAAGTATCATTTTGGGCAAAAACGAAACCAAATCCTGCAAGAAATAAAATAAATATACTTATTTTTCGCCTCATAATGTAATAATTATTGCCCGAATAAGGGTATTTCATAACTAACAAGGAATTTAAATCCGCCGGTTTTGACCCTTGGAATATAAGGGTAATTTGGATTTTCTTGACCAATGACATTATTTAAACCCTGAAGATATCTGCCTTCAATTGAAAGTATGGTTTTTCCTAAAGGGATCCGGTAGCCAACTCCAAAATGCATCACTACATTAATTTTGGAAACAATGGAGCTTATATCTTCTTTTTCGCCTGGCTGGTTAATGTATTCTGCCCAGGCCCTAACAGGGAAGCCAGCCTCAAGCCCACCCAATGCATAAAAACGTTTATTATTTGCATCAATTTTAAAAAGAATCGGAATTTCAATATATTCTAAACCTATTCTTAAACTATCCACAGGTTCATCTACATTCGAAACAGTAAAGCTGATTTTTGAACCTTTTTGTGCGTAAGAAGGCTGGAGGCTCATGATTACATGATCGGAAAGTTTCAGGTCAAGAAGTAAGCCAAACTCCATTCCCAGGGAACTTGTATAGGATGCATTTTTTGGTTTATCACCTTTTAATTTAGACATATTTATTCCACCAAATGCACCTACATTCAACTGGGCATTCCCTCTGAAAAAAAGAGCCAACAAAACAACGACCAATATGTATTTTATTCTCACGGAATTTCTGCTTAATTACAAAAGATTAAATATCAAACTCTAAAAATAATCAAATAATTTATTTTTAACCTTATTTGATTGGATTTAGGAATATTTCTCTAGATAGTGACTATAAGAAAACGCCACTTTTTAAAATAATGAGTTTTCTAAGAAAGACTAGATAACATCTGTGACCAGGATTATGAAAATAATATTAAATGTTATGTAAATTAAGTAATAAAGTTTTGCAGGTAAAATAGATGGGCATAATATATTGTTATTTAGCCTATTAAGTTTTGTGATACCCATTGTGTTCCTGATGGTTAAAACTGGTTCTTTCTTTTACCACGAAGTAACACTAAGAAAAGCACGAAGTAACACAAAGTAAAACATTCAAAAATGGAAAGGCCAATTAACTAATCAACTGGGATCTACAAAAATATTCTATCGTATAACTAATTTAATATCAGTCAATAAACCTTAAGTACGAAACATTAGTTATGTAGTATTTAAACTGATTGATGAATTAACTTCAGGATGGAGATGTATTGGAAAATCATTCTTATCTTTGACAGAACAATCATGATTCATTTGTAAAAAAAAACGTTTATGAAAGATTTTAAAAAATACTATTTTATTCCGGCTTCACCGGATGAAGTATACCTTGGCCTTACAACTCCTACTACCATCCATTTGTGGACCGGAGAGCCGGCTGAGATGTCTGATGAACCGGGATCTGAATTTTCATTGTGGGAGGGAAGCATTGTTGGCAGAAACCTGGAATTCATAAAAGGTGAAAAGATTGTACAGCAATGGTATTTTGGTGATCAGGAAGAAGCCTCCATTGTTACATTCTTATTGCATCCTCATAAAAATGGAACATCAGTAGAGTTATGGCATAACAATATACCGGATGATGATTATGATGACATTGTGGAAGGCTGGAAGGATGTGTATTTTGCCTCCCTTTTTGAGTTTTATGATGAGAAAGATTAGATCAAGAAACAAGAATCAAGAACAATTTGAAAATTTGAAAATTCATTGATTTGAAAATGGAGTGGTAATCTTGGAGAATAAATTGCCCGCTGGCTGAGCCTATCGAAGCCAGTTTCACGAAACAAGATCCAGGAACCAAGCAACAAATAGGTCCCATAAAGGAAATATTAAATAATGAATGTTAAATGAAAAATGAAAAAGTTAATTGCGCCGATAGGTGCAAGATATTTGGTGTGCCGGGCATGTTCTTACACTATATGGTGCAAATCCAGAGAGAGCCGTAATGACCGGAATCTCATAGCCGAAAGCAA
>JANTGF010000071.1 GCA_024763075.1 Bacteroidales bacterium
AGAAACGTTTTATTAGCCGGATCACCATTGATCTAGTTAGTTGGCTGTAAATTAATTAATTAATTAATTAATTAATTAAGGAGTTTTGATTATTAGTTCTGAATTTTAATAAAAAATTGAATGGGATATTTTTTAATTTATAAATTTATTTCGTACATTTGAGTAATGCAGGGAAGACATTGAGTACAGCTTGAAAGGAATCAGGAATGGATTGAGTCATGACAGTACTTTTTGAATTTAAAACAGATACCTTTTTTCCACAAAACCTAATTAACCTGGAATATATTCTTATTTTGAGTATAGATTTTTTAATACTTTTTTATTAACCTAAAATTTTTCATTATGAAAAGAAACCTATTTTTTGCGTTTGTGCTGTTATTCACAATGATGAGCAGCATCTTTGCGCAGGTAAGCACTATTACCGGTACGGTAACTTCGAAAGAAGATGGGGCATCTCTTCCCGGTGTGAATGTGCTTGTTAAGGGCACGCATCAGGGAACAGTTACCGATGCAAATGGGAAATACAGCATTGCTCTGACCAAGGAGAATGCTGTTTTGCAGTTTTCTTTCATTGGTTACCTTACTCAGGAGTTTCCGGTTTCAGGAACGTCCACCATTGACGTGGTTCTTAGTATGGATGTGCTTGGACTGGAAGAGGTTGTTGTTACAGGGTATGGAACCCAGAAGAAAGAAAACCTCACCGGTGCGGTTGAGGTTGTTAGCTCTGAAACCCTGGAAAACAGACCGGTTGCCAATGTGGCTCAGGCCATTCAGGGGGTGGTCCCAAACCTGAACATTTCCAATACCAACCTGGGTGGAGAGCCCGGTGCAACACAATCCTGGAATATCCGGGGGGTTGGTTCTCTTACAGGGAATGACTCTCCTTATTTTCTTGTGGATGGTGTTCCGATGTCTATTAACAATGTAAATCCTGAAGACATTGAATCTGTTACAGTATTGAAAGATGCTGCCGCATCTGCAATTTACGGATCGCGTGCTCCTTATGGGGTTGTACTTATTACCACCAAAAAAGGGAAAAAGAATGAAGGGGTTAGTTTTACTTACACAAACAATTTTGCATGGTCAAAGCCAACCATCATTCCAAAGCAACAGAACTCAAGGGACTTTGTGGATTACTACAACGATGGATTTAAAAACGCAGGTATGGCCCCGTACTTTGATGATGAATGGATTCAGAGAATAGAGGATCATCAGGCCGGATTATTACCTGAAGCGATCGTAAATCCGGACGATAATACCCGTTATCTGAGTCAGGCCAATAACGACTGGATGGATATTTATTATAATCATTATGCATTCAGGCAAAAGCACGATTTCAGCTTAAAAGGTGGCGGCGAAAATACTACTTATTATGTTTCTGCTGGAATTTATGACCAGGGTGGACAATTAAGATGGGGCGATGAATATTATAAAAGATATAACATTACCGCCAACATCAGCTCAAAAGTTACTGACTGGTTAAAGTTTGATTTTAGTACGAAATACACAAGAGGGGATATTCAGAATCCTCAGGCCTGGGCTGGTTACGGTTATTCCGTAATGTGGCACCAGTTATCAAGACAATGGCCTACAAGTGCTCTTTACAATGAACATGGTGATATTATTGATTTTACAACACTTTTGTTTGCTGAAGGTGGAAAGATACGTACCTTATCAAATGATTCCTGGACAACACTGGCAGCTGAACTTGAACCTGTAAAGGGCTGGGTAACCCGTGCAACCTATAACTTTAATATCTACAGCTCAACAAGAATGGATCACAGGAAGCAGGTTTTTGGTACCCGGGCTGATGGAACGAAGTATAGTGCAGCCTATCCGCTTACAGAGTATCGTGAAACTTTTGGAAATAATATTTATCAAATGTTTAATGTTACTTCTTCCTATTCAAGGTCAATTGGAGAGCATAATTTATTTCTAATGCTGGGATATGAGCAGGAGCTACAACAAAATTCCGGATTATGGGGTTATAAGAAAGCACTTGTTACCGATGCGGTTCCTTCCATCAGTACTGCAACCGGTGATTCTTATATTGATGACTCAAAGTCTCATTGGGCAACTCAGGGAGTATTCGGACGATTTACGTATAATTTTAAAGGTAAATATCTGTTTGAGTTTAATGCCCGTTATGATGGCTCTTCCAGATTTGCATCAGGTAAAAGACATGGTTTCTTCCCCTCAGGATCTGTTGGTTATCATCTTTCAAAAGAGGGCTTTTGGGATCCTATCTCTAATATTATCAATGATTTTAAAATCCGTGCTTCATATGGTTCACTCGGAAATCAGAATGTGCCGAACTACTTATATGTAAACATTCTGCCGGTAAGAACGAACTTGTCATGGATAATGGGAGGTTCCAGACCTGTTTATACACTGGCCCCCGGTTTGATAAGCCCCAGCCTTACCTGGGAAACATCTACTACCACGGATATTGGTTTAGATGCAGCTTTCCTGAATCGAAGATTGTCACTGGTTTTTGATTATTATGACAGGGTGACTTCTAACATGTTTGGCCCTGCAGAATCATTGCCTTCTGTTTTGGGGACCAGTCCTCCTCAAGAGAATAATGCCAAACTTGGAACAAAAGGTTTTGAAGTGTCTCTAAAATGGGCTGATAAAATTGGCTCTGACCTAAGATATAATGTCAGGTTTACACTTGCGAACAGTGTCAGTACGGTTCTGGAGTATTCCAATCCAACCAAATATCTGGGGAACTGGCGCGAAGGTGAAGAAATCGGAGAAATATGGGGTTTAACTTCCGGAGGATTTTTTCAGGATGACAGTGAGGTGGATGACTGGGCTGATCAGTCTTTGTTCTATAAAAGATGGCAGGCCGGTGATATGAAATATGTCGATACCGATGGTGACGGGGAAATTACAAGAGGTGACTGGACGGAAGAAAGCCATGGAGATTATTCTATAATTGGAAATAATTCTCCCAAGTATGCTTATGGAATTACCGGTGGTTTGACCTGGAAAGGACTTGATCTCAATATATTTTTGCAGGGAGTTGCCAAAAGGGATATTATGTTTAGCAGGTATACAAATGTATTCTGGGGCTTCAGAGGCAATATGTGGCAAAACAGTATGTATCAGGAACACCTGGACTACTGGAGACCAGCCGACTACGAGGGACGTTTAGGCCCGAATACGGATGCGTATTATCCAAGGAATTATATCAGTGGAGAACATTTGAAAAATACACAGCCACAAACAAAATACCTTCAAAATGGTGCGTATATGCGGTTGAAGAATTTACAGATAGGTTATACATTAAAGTCAGACTGGACAAAGAAAGTAGCTATACAAAGAGCCAGAATCTATTTTTCAGGTGAAAACCTGCTAACTTTCACAAAGCTTTCTAAGTTATTTGACCCTGAGGCCCTTGGTGGCGGATGGGGAAGTGGTAAGATTTATCCGCTTGCAAAGCTCTATTCACTTGGTGTTAATATAACTTTCTAAAATTGGATATCATGAAAATAAATAAATTAATATTTAGCATTATGGCACTTCTCATTTTATTGAGTGCCTGTAACAAGGATTATCTTGAGCGTTTACCATTGGATCAGATTTCATCTGATGATTACTGGAAAACAACGAATGATCTTAAATTGTATGTAAACCAGTTTTATCCTTCATTTTCTGATGGTGGTGCATGGAGCGGTGGTATTTACTGGTTTGATGACAATAGTGATAATATGTTTTATCGTACCTATAATTCCAGGCTGGCAGGAACAAGAGTTGTTCCCGGTGGTGGTGGATGGAGCTATAGTAGTATAAGAAGTGTAAATACTTTCTTTGCCAATTACAAAAACGTTACAGATCCTTACGATGATTATAAGCAATATTCAGGTGAGGCCCACTTTTTCAGGGCATATTATTATTTTAGCCTTGTGAGAACTTATGGTGATGTCCCCTGGATTGATAAACCGCTTACTCCGGAATCACCAGAGCTGTATGAGCCCAGGACTCCACGTAATGAGGTGATTGATCATATTATTGCAGACCTGGATACGGCTATTGTCGAAATGCAATCGGGACCGAATGAGAATGGTATGCGTTTGAATAAGGAAATTGCACAATTATTCAAGTCCAGGGTTTGTCTTTATGAGGGTACCTGGGAAAAATACCATGCCGGAGATCCGTTTGGTGTAAGTGGTTCGGATGGTACAGCTTACTTGCAACAAGCTGCGGAGGTCGCAGAGGATTTAATTAATAATGGTCCATATAGCATCTTTACTACAGGTGATCCCAAGAATGATTACTGGCATCTTTTTAATCCTTATGATTATACGGGTAATCCTGAAATTCTGCTGTGGAAGAAATATGATGCCAATTTAGGACGAACACACAATCATCAGCGCTATCTTCCCAGGATTGGAGGTGGAAGAGGTATTACAAAATCACTCATGGATTCTTATTTGTGTACAGATGGTTTGCCGATAGCGGTAAGTCCTCTTTTTCAGGGATATGATTCTCTGGCAGTTGAAAAATTAAATCGTGATCCAAGGTTCACTCAAACAGTTTATAACCGGGGAGACCCGAAAAGGATTGAAGGTACAGATACAACAGAGAGGTTTACAGTGGCTATGATTGATGCTTCCGGTGAATCTATTTGCCCTTCAGGATATCAGTTGTTTAAAGGAGCTTTACCTGATCCTGCCCAATACAACTCAAGCTGGGTAGGAACAAATCCGAGCCCTATATTCCGTTTTGGTGAAGTCCTGCTGAATTTTGCCGAAGCAAAAGCTGAACTTGGTACCTTAACTCAGGCAGATGTAGATAAATCAATAAATGTTTTGAGAGATCGTGTCGGGATGCCTCATTTGGATATTGGAAATATCACAACAGACCCAAACTGGCAATTCCCTGATTTATCACCGGTTATTAATGAGGTAAGACGTGAGCGCCGAGTTGAGCTGGCTTGTGAAGGTTACCGTTGGGATGATATTGCAAGATGGGCAGCCGCCGATGAACTGATTGTAGGAAAAAGATTCAAGGGAGCTAAATTTGTTCCGGAATATTATCCTACATTAGAAGTTGGTGTAAGCGTGTTCCTTGATGAAGATGGATTTATTGACTGGTATCAGCCAACCTTGCCCAGTGGTTATGGTTTTGTGATTGGCAGGGATTATCTTTCTCCACTTTCAACAGAACAACTTACACTTAATGAGAATTTAGTACAAAACCCGGGATGGGAGTAATATTTTTATAGTTATACAAACAAAAAAGAGGTTATCAAGCCTCTTTTTTGTTTGTTTACGATATTAATTGTTGTAAAACTAATTAATTGTGAAAAACCAAAATCGTTTTTTCTTCATAAAATTAGCAGTCTTAATATTCCTGCTTTTCTTTCCACTATTAAGTTTTGGCCAATCATATAAACTAAAGGGACAAGTACTGAATTCTGAGCATAAACCGATTAAAAATGTTTTTATAAGCACTGCCCATGAAAAAAGTAAATACACTACAACAAATAGTAAAGGTAAATTCTCGATTAAGGTTTCAGGTTCCGATACACTTGTAATTCTTTCGGAAGAGCAAGAACTTTTCATGGTTAGTCTGAACAATCGAAAAGAGGCCGTTTTTATTTTGGAAAGTTCAGGGAAACAAATAACATTGGACGACAATGTTTATTCTGTACTTGAAAATGTTGAAAAAGAGAAAATGCTTAAACTGATTGAGAGTTTACAGAATCCTCCGGAAAAATTCTATAGTACTATTTATGACATGATAAGGGAAGAGTATCCGGAAGTGTCTATTAATGAGGGTACAGGAGAGATAATAGTGCGTGGTCAAAGTTCTGTGAATTATTCCAACCCGGCACTTATTGTTGTGGATGGGGTGAAGGGCGTAAGATTATCTTCAATTAATCCAAATGATGTAGAATCCATCCATATAATTAAGGATGCTACAGCAGGATTGTATGGTGGTCTTGCAGTAGGTGGTGTGGTTGAAATTACTACCAAGAAAGGGAATAAATAATACTTCTGCCTGTTGTTGGTTAAAAAATTTATTATTGGAGTATTGCTGTTTCTTTATCCGATAGTTCAGGAACTACATTCTAAAAATGTTGCACTGGTAATATTGAATTTTTATTAGTTTATTCTCATGGTAAAAATCATATTTTCTATATGTTTATAAATCTATTTATTAAATTTAGAATACTTCAGTGAAAAAAGATTTAAGTTCCGGAAATTTAAAGCCGGGTACTAATTTTAGAAAATATAAGCATATTGCCAATGTGCTGGTAGTAATATTTTTCTTATCAGGGATGTGTGGATTAATATATGAGGTGGTTTGGCAAAAAATGCTGGAGCTTGTTTTTGGAATATCTACATATTCAACAACCATTATTCTGGCATCATTTATGGGCGGACTTGCCCTGGGAAGTTATTTCTTCGGCAAATTTATTGACAAATTCAGTCAGCCTTTGAAAATATATGCAGTTTTGGAAGTGGGCATAGGTCTGTTTGCACTAACAACACCATGGCTCTTCACCAACTTCACAAATCTGTTTGTATTCATACATAAATCCCTAGATGCAGATTATCTTACCATTAATCTGATTAAATTCACTTTGTCATTTATTGTCCTTCTTTTTCCTACGTTTTTAATGGGGGGAACCATCCCTGTAATTATTAAGTTTTTTGTTCACAGGCTTGATAAAACGGGCAGCAGGATAGGGCTGATCTATGGAAGCAATGTACTGGGGTCGGTTTTGGGAAGCTTTCTTACGGGTTTTATTCTGATTTCTGCATTTGGGAAGCAACACACTATTTACTATGCTGCATTTATAAACATTGTTATTGGTATCATTGTATTTTTCCTTAATAATTCGGCCAGCGTAGTTGCAAATGTAGAAAATGTATATCAGCTTGCACGTCAGTCGGTGTTAAAAACAAAATCAGGATTAAATAAGAAGAAAGTTATACAACAAAAGGGACATGAGTTTCTTAACGGAGAAGATGAATCGGTTGTTTTTCCATCATATTTGTTAATTTTGATTCTGATTACAGCAGGAATCTCAGGGTTTTGTGCATTGGCATTTGAGGTACTTTGGACAAGAACACTTATCATGTTTCTCCGTACTTCAATATATGCTTTCCCTACCATGTTAACCACTTTCCTGTTTGGAATGGGAATTGGAAGCCTGGTACTATCGAGATTTATTGATAATACAAAGCGGGCACTTGTGGTTTTAGGAGTTATACAGGGATTGATTGGTGTCATTGCTTTGTTTACTATTTATGAGTTTACAGCAATAAACAATTTAATTATATCCATCTGGACAAAATACGGACAGGGTTGGTTGCCTGCAACCGGAGCCGGATTTGTAGCTTCTGCAATAATTATGTTTATTCCTGCCATGTTTTTTGGTTTATCCATCCCTTTGGTTAGCAAGCTTTATACGAGAGGGCTGAACTTGCTGGGAAAAAGTGTTGGCAGCATTTATTCAGTGAATAGCATAGGAAGCGTTTTGGGAGCGGTTTTTGCCGGGTTTATCGTGATTCCGTTTATTGGTATAACAAAGGGAATTGCGGTTTTTACCTTTATCAATATTTTGCTGGGCAGTGTTCTTCTATTATATAATCCATTTATTACTAGTAAATTAAAGACAGGTATGCTGATCTCTTTGGCCGGGGCAGCAATTGTTTTGTTACTTATTACTCCCTGGAAACAACCTTTGGGAAGTTATAGCTTTAATTTTGCAGAGGCCAGAGCAGGAGGGAAAATATTGTTCTATAAGGAAGGAGTTGGAGGTACTGCATCCGTCACTCAGCGTACCCCTGACCTTTATACCAGTGAAATGTATAAGCAAATTGAAGTTAACGGGGTTTCTGTTGCAGGAAATGAACGAATGTTGCGAACTACTCAGAAGTTTCAGGGGCATGTACCCTTGCTACTGTTTAAAGCACTCACGGGGAAAGATCCGGAGTATGCTTTTATTCTGGGTTTTGGAACAGGAGAATCCTCCAACTGTATTTTAAAACACGATATCAAACGCCTCGATTGTGCAGAACTTGTAAAGGTTGAAATTGAGGCAGCGAACACTTTCAGTGAATTGAACAATTCAATACTGAAACAGGATGGATTTAACCTGATCATTAATGATGCTCGAAATGTATTATTATCTTCCACAACAACTTATGATGTTATCGAAAGTGATGCGGTTCATCCTAATATAGCGTACAATACCTATACCAAAGAGTATTATGAGTTATGCAGTCAGCGACTTTCTGAAAACGGAATGATCTCAACCTGGATCCCTTTATTCCATCTCAATTCTGATAATTTAAAAATATTACTGCATACGATAAATTCGGTTTTTCCTTATGTTTCTATCTGGTTCACAACCAATTTTAATAACAAACATGCCATTTTGATCGGATCTAAAAAGAAATTCAATATTGATGTCAGAAAGTTATCTGAAGCCATGAATGAACCGGCTGTGAAAGCAAGTCTGGCAGAAGTGGATTTAGATAATCTTGAAAGTATAATCACCTCGTTTGTCGCAGATGAGTCAACCATTGCTTCAAAAGTACGGGATTATCCCGTAAATACCGACGATAACCTTATTTTACCCAACAATATTCCAAAAACATCCGTTGGAGAAGAAACTATTTCAGGAAACCTGAAGCTTTTTAATTCCCTGGGAATTCCCGAGTTTTCATCTCATTTTAAAAATATCCCCGACACAGGCAATTTAAAGCAAAATATAAAGGATTATTTTGCAGCAAGAGAGTTTATCTACGATGGCCTGGGGTATTTTTTCGACAGGAAACCCGATGAGGCGGTTAAATCCTATAAACTGGCACTGAAAATAAATCCTCAGAATCAGGATATTAAGTATCTTTTAAATACGGCTCAGTTTTATCTGTACTACAGATATGTGGATGCAATGTATAATCAAAAAAGATATCCGGGAGCCTTACAGATGCTGAACAAGTTGATGCTGCTGAAGCCGGAGAATATGTGGATAAATAACTACATGGGTGTAATACAGATGAGAATAGGAAATGTGCCTTTGGCAATGGAGTATTTACAAAAAGCATCATCCATCGCCCCGGATTATTATCTGATCCATTATCATCTGGCAGTTGCTTATGCCCGGGAAGAAGAGTTTCAGAAAGCGCAGGAAGAAATAGAAATAGCTATTGGATTAAATCCACCGGAAGAGTCTAAAAAGGAATTCAAAGTATTTCAGAGAAGACTTATCAGCTCTGTTAAGCGGTAATATGTTAGAAAATCAATAAAATTATTAAGTAAAATAATAATCATGAATTCAAATTTTTTTCCTTCAGTTTATTCTTTTATGAGCAAGGCGGCATTCGTTTTTGTTTTCTTTGTTCTGGCTTCCTGTAACGGAACCAAAAATAATCAGAGTATTCTTTTTACCTATGTTGATCCGCTTCAAAAAGTTTTTAAAGAAACTGCTTTTTTCCCTGAGAAAGTGGCTATTGCTGATGTTGCCAGAGGAGAACATGCCAGCTTTCAGTTTGCATTAAGGACTCGAAGACCTCTTACTGTTCTGGATGTAAATATAGAAATGGACAGGGATAATTCTGATCATCTGGGAACTCCCACCTGGGGATTCGTTGAGTATGTCAGGATTGGCCGCAGAGCATTGGATCCTGCAACAGACCGGCTGAACTCCGTTTCCGGATATTACCCCGATCCAATCATCCAGAGTGAAAATAAAAATCTTCGGCCAAATGAAACCCAACCCATATGGCTAACTATTCCAGTTCCAAAAACATCCGAGCCCGGAACTTATAAGGGAAAAATTTCACTTAAGATCAAAAAGGGAATGAAGACAATAAGTGTATCTGAAAATTTTGTTGTTCATGTTTATCCTCCTGTCATAGAAAAGACATCCCTTTGGGTTACCAATTGGTTTGGAACAGATTTTTCTTATATGAATGAAGGAAGGCCGGTGGAAGAGTTCTCAGATAAATACTGGAAATACATCAGGCTTACTGCCAGAATGATGGCCAATTATAATGAGAATGTAGTGCTTATTTCACCTTTGAGACTTGCTGAATTTGAAATAGGCGAAAACTTAAAATACAGCATTGATTTCTCGAATTTTATAAAAACGGTGAATATATTTGAGCAGGAAGGCGTTGTTGGCAGAATAGAGGGCGGACACATCGGTACACGGGACAGTACATGGTCGAGTTCGTTTGTTGTGTTTGCTCCGGTAGAAGTGGATGATTCGGTTTTTTTAAAAAAATTTAAAATCAGCAATGATACTGCCCGGATTTTCTATAAACAATTTTTTAGCCGGTTAATGGAAGTTATTGACGAAAACGGATGGCGTGATGTCTATATGCAGCATATTGCAGACGAACCAATAGATGCAAATGTTCAGTCATATATTGAGATTTCGGAATATGTTAAAGGACTCATCCCTGATGTTCCAATTGTGGAAGCATGCCATAGCAGAAAAGTTGAAAAAATGATATCCATCTGGGTTCCTCAATTGAATTTTTTTGCTACTGATAATAATTTTTATTCTGAAAGAGGGAATCAGGGCGATGAGGTTTGGTTTTATACCTGTTTGGCACCTAAGGGAGAGTATGCGAACCGGTTCATAGATCAGCCATTGATTAAAACCAGGTTACTACACTGGATAAATTTCAGGTATAATTCCCCCGGATATCTGCACTGGGGATTTAACCATTGGAAAATAAGCGAAGATCCATTTAATGAAACCACAGGAATTAACAAAGAATCCGGAAATATTTTGCCCGGGGGGGATGCATGGATTGTATATCCCGGGAAAGATACTATCTACAGTTCGATCCGGCTGGAAGCCATGCGGGATGGTATTGTTGACTATGAGTTGCTGAAGATGTTGAAACAAAAAGATAAACAACAATCCCTTGGAATTGCGAAACAGGTTGTTTTTGGTTTTAACGTTTATGAGACCGATATCGAATCATTCAGGTCTTTGCGAAAAAAGATTTTAACAGAACTCTCAAAAGATTATTAATATATTTTGGATATTAGCATCAATTCATTTTATCTGTCGAACCTGAGGTACGATGGTGAGAAATCTGCTTCAATTCCTGGATTTCTCAGTCATACTTCCCTGCCTGCATCGCCTTCGCATAGCTATGGCAGAGCAAGGCCGGCAAGTAGGCTTCGAAATGACAAATAGAAACGCCATAATATATTTGACTTAATATTAGTTATAAAAACTGCTGCTGGGTTGAACCTTACCTTGCCGGTTTCCAGAAATCCTCCGGTTTAAGATCACACTCATCAATCATATTTAAACTGTATTCCAGCGTTCCCAGATCAGCGCCACTGTTGTTTGTGCCAAGGGTAAATTTCACTCCGGATGACTTAGCCATTTTAATGAAATGGGGGGAGGGAATTTTGTATCTGGCATTTATCTCGCAGGCAATATGGTTGTTTTTAAGTGCTTTTGTAACTTTTTGAATCCTTTCATCTGTCCAGAGTTTATCATACTGTTCCCTGATTATTTCAGGAAGAAAAGTTGGATTGACATAAATGTTAATGGGTTCGTTGTTCAGGATTTCCGTAATCTTGTTAACGTAAAATTCCATAAACTCATTGGGGTCAGTTATGTGTACTTCATCGTTCATCCACAGCCTGGTGCGGTGGCCGTCAGGGTCGGTAAAGGTCATCGCATCGGTAAAAACATAATCAAACAGCGCAATGGAATCAGGAGAAAATGTATGCGTCCATTCCCTTCCCTCGGCCTGCATGGCAATATAAACCGGGTAATCCTTTAAAGAATGGTAATATTTGCTTAAAGCACTGTCATTCTGAATGGGGAAACCCACTCCGCAGTTGGCTGCTATGCCATATTTTATACCGGTCAACTCAGAATGCTTAAGTACATCCTGAATTGTCAATCCGCCTTTTAAATGGGCATGAAGGTCCATAATTTCAAACCCTGCTTTTTTCAGCGAATCAATTTTTGTCATGCGTGTACCGGTTTTTTTTCCTGATGAGTGATTAAGGCAGGAGCCAAAAGCAAGCATAAGAATTGCAATCAGGGGAAATCGAAGTTGAACTTTCATATTGATGTAATGTATTTTAGTTAAGAGTTTGATTCCGGAATAAGAAACCGGAGTTTATTAGTTTGAAACCGATTCTGTTTTGTTAAAGATAGGAAAAATATAATGTCTGCAAAAATGAATAATTCAGCCTGATTTGGATTATTTTTTAAAATTTACAGTAGAAAGTAAATATTTTCCGGATTTTCTCATTATAAATAATTTTAAAATAAATGTTTACTGATGAATCTTGGACTAAAAGATTTAGCAAAATTATATAGTAGAATGAATATAAATAATATTCTTTGCCTTTGGAAGCCTGGTTGATACGGATTGGGAAATGTAAGATTTGTCTGATGATTAATATAATATGCATATAAACAGATACATATAAGTCATTCTGAAGCTTGTTTAGATGCTATTGTGCCAGAAATATTTGCTTGGATTGTCTTATGAATAATTATTCATTAACATTTGTTTCATGATTTAGATTTTCTACTTTTGATAAATTTTCATACTTAAAAATCTCAAAAATGTAAGATGATTCACATTATTGGGTTAAATTATTTTCTAATTATTAACTTAAAAATACAATTTATGAAAAAGCGTTATGTTGTTACATTCTTGCTGTTTTTGGCAATGATTGGTAACAGTTTTGGTCAACAACGTACCATTACAGGTACAGTGACCGGGCAGGATGACGGAATGCCCCTCCCCGGGGCCAGTGTTCTTGTTCCGGGTACGCAGGTTGGGACAGTAACCGATATCGACGGGAATTTTTCCCTGAATGTTCCGGCTGCTACTGCCCAGCTTGAGGTTTCCTTTGTTGGAATGAAAACGGTATTGGTCCCTGTTGAAGGAATAAATACCATTAATGTGGTTCTGGAAGTAGCTACCACAGCCATGAATGAAGTGGTGGTTACTGCCCTTGGTATCTCCCGTGAGAAAAAGTCTCTGGGATATGCAATTACTGAAGTTTCCGGAGATGAGGTAAATACGGTGAAAGAACAAAATGTTGTTAATTCACTTGCCGGTAAAGTCTCCGGTGTTGTACTTACACAATCAACTTCCGGTCCCGGTAGTGGAACCAGGGTGGTTATTCGCGGAAATAATTCGCTTACCGGAAATAATCAACCACTGTACGTGATTGACGGTGTCCCAATGGATAACTCAGGTTTTGGTTCGGTGAATGGTGGTGGAACCGGAGAATATGCACGTGCAGATTATGGTACAGGTGTATCTGACCTGAACCCAGACGATATTGAGTCAGTTTCTGTATTAAAAGGTCCGAATGCAGCTGCTTTGTATGGTTCACGTGCTGCTAACGGAGTTATACTCATTACTACAAAAAAGGGAAAATCCAGAAAAGGCATTGGCGTTTCCTGGACATCCCAGGCAACTGTTGAGAACCCGATGTTGTTGCCTAAGTATCAGAACCAGTATGGCATGGGATCTGACGGGAATTATCCGAATGATTATTCAGACCTGGAAACATTTAAAGGTAATGGTGGTTCCTGGGGAGGTAAACTGGATGGTTCTGATCAGATGTATTGGGTAGAAGACCCGATGGGCTCAGGAAATCCTGTCACCAGACCCTATTCAGCTCAGCCTGACAATGTCAAGGACTTTTTTAATCAGGGGAGCTCTTTTATTAATACGATTGCGATTGAAGGAGGAAATGACATAGCCAATATGAGATTTTCCTACACCAATAACAATACAAATGGTATTGTGCCAAACTCATATTTAAAAAGGAATAACTTCAATATTCGTGGAATTGCCCATGTTAGTAAGAAATTAACACTGGATACCAAAGTGACCTATTTTATCCAGGAAGCAAATAACAGGGCAGTTCAGGGGACTGAGGGTATTATGGCTTATTTGTATACAATTCCAAGAAACTCTGATATAAATGACTATAAAAATTTCCAGAACCCTGATTATTCTGCAGTTTCTCACTCAACTCTGGGCGCTAACCCTTATTGGATTACTAATCATGACAGAAATAATGACACAAGGAACCGCTTACTGGGTTATGTGAAAGCTACCTATGAAATTACCGACTGGTTGTCTTTTCACCTTCGTGCAGGTACGGACCTTACTACACAAAATATTGAAACGATTAATCAATACGGACACTGGTTCTATTCATCAGGTCAGTTTAGTTTTACTTCCTATAAAACTTCGGAGACAAATCTTGATTTCCTTGTAATGTTTAACAAGCATTTTGGTGAAGACTTTTCTGTTTCGGCGAATCTGGGTGGTAATATGATGTCTCAGTCTTTCACATCCAATGGTGTAAGAGGCGTGGATTTTAAAATACCAACCAAACCAACTACAAACAGTGCAAGAGAATTGTATCCTTCCTATACACCTTTAAGGCAGAAAAAGATTAATTCTCTTTACGGTTCTGTTTCCCTTGGTTTCAGAAACTTTATTTATCTGGACTTGTCCGGAAGAAATGACTGGTCATCTACCTTGCCTGAAAATAACTGGTCATATTTTTACCCTTCAGCAAGTTTGTCCTTTTTACTTAATAACTTTATTGATGCAGAAGGCAACTGGCTGGATTATCTGAAAGTGAGAGGAAGTTATGCCATGGTAGGTAATGACACAGGACCATACCAGCTTGATGTTGGATATAATTTACAGCAGAATGGTTACCTTGGTTTAACTACACTGAGTCGCCCCGGTACCAAGATGAACCCTGATTTGAAACCGGAACAAACCACTTCCCTGGAATTTGGTTTGGAATGGAGAATGTTAAGTAATCGCTTTTATGGAGACTTTTCTCTCTATTCGATTAAATCCCAGGATCTGATCATGGATGTTCCTGTACCTTCTTCTACGGGTTACAGCAGATTCAGGAGCAATGTTGGTGAAATAACCAATAAAGGCTGGGAATTCTTAATTGGTGGAATGCCTGTACAAACAGATAAATTCAGCTGGGATGTTTCGTTGAATTTTTCTCATAACAAAAATACCCTGGTTGACCTGATCGAAGGACTCGATAATTATGTATTTACAACCACCAACAGCGGGATTGTGGTTGTTCAGGCAACCGTTAAAAATGACTCTCTGGGTGTTGCCGGTGGTTTTGGTGATATTTATGGTAAAACCTATCAGAAAACTGAGGATGGAAAGATTATCGTTGATGCAAACGGACGTCCGCTGGCTACAGCTGAAAAAGTTTATCTGGGTAATTATCAGCCTGATTATGTTGCAGGTTTGTCCAATACTTTTAACTTCTTCAATTTTACCCTGAATTTTTTAATTGATGCAAGGATTGGTGGCCAACTGTATTCAGGAACCGATGCACGGCTTGATGGAAGTGGGGTTTCTGACCGTACGCTTGCTTACAGGGAAGACGGAATAGTGTTTGATGGTGTTGTTAATACCGGTACAGCAGAAGATCCTGTTTATGAACAAAACACTGCAAAAATTACCGGACAGGAGTACTGGGGTGCAATGTCAGGTATCGCTGAGAATCATGTTTATGATCAAACCAATATCCGTTTGAGGGAATTCTCTCTTACTTACCGTTTCCCGTCAAGTATGTTTAATAATATCTTTATTGAGAATCTCTCTCTTGGCGTTGTGGGCAGAAATCTGTTCTTCCTTTATAAAGATATTGAGAATTTTGACCCGGAGTCTAGTTTTAGCACAAGTAACTATTCACAGGGAGTTCTTTGGTATAACCTGCCAACTACGCGAAGTTTTGGTTTTACCTTAAATGTTAACTTTTAAGAAAGGAAAGATATGAAAACAATAAAATATATATTCGGTTTTGTTTTTGTGCTTACTCTCGCTTCCTGTACAAAGGATTTTAAGGAGATAAACACAAATCCAAATGTTGTGTCAAGTGACGAAGCCAGTGGCCGTTACTTTATTACTAATCCAGAGGTTGGTCTCTACGGGCCAAATAGATATCCTTACTGGAGAGCTCAGTTAATACATTCTGATCGTTACGCCGGTCACTTCTGTTTCGGTAGTCATGGAAGCTGGTGGAGTGATGAACTTGGTTACAGTTATAGTTCTTCATACACCGATGCAACCTGGGGTTGGCTTGCCGGTTATTTTGGCGGACTGGATAATTTTCTGAAACTTACAGACACAGGCGGCGAATTTGAAAACCCCTTAATGTATGCGGTTGGTCAGATAATAAAAGGTCTGTATTTTCAAATGTACACTGATACTTTTGGGGAAATCCCATATTCTGAAGTAGGTGATCCTGATATCACTTTACCAAAATTTGATGGACAGAAGGATATCTATAAAGGAATCATTGCTGAGCTTGATGCTGCAATGGCTACAATAGGAGACAACACTTCTACCGGAGATGGTGTGGATGATCTGGGAGAAAACGACCTTTATTTTAAAGGAGATCTTCAGAAATGGAAGAAAATGGCAAATACACTGAAGTTGCGTATTGCAATCCGTGCAAAAGGTGCCAATGGTGACGATTTTGCGGACCAGGTAATATCACAGGCCCTTTCTTCAAATCTGTTTCTTGAAGCGGGTGAAGATTGTACCCTTCCCAAAGATGGGGAAATATCTCAGTGGGGTTCTGCTGCATATGGTGATATATGGTGGAATTTCGGCGGTTACGGTTCAAAATGGAAGGTCAGTCAGACCCTGGTTAATTACATGTTGAAAAATGAGGATCCAAGGATATCCAAATATGCACAATTGGCAGCCGGAGGATCATTTGTTTTTACAAGACCAGACCAGGAGTCTAATGAAGACGGTTACACCTATTTTGAAAAACGGGCACGTTTTATGGCTCATGCAATTAATGAAGCGATTGATCTTCAGGGTGGGGATACAACGAATATTTTCCAGTTTTATGGTGATAGTGCTACTTTTGATGTTCCCCCGGACACTTATTATATCGGACAACCCACGCGATTGAATAGTAAGATAAAGAGTATGGCCAGGTTTGAGTTTTTTAGTAGTCCGGGAGTGACTATTATTCAACGGAAAAATCAGGGACAACCTATTTCTCCGGAGTTGATAATGACAGCAGGAGAGGCATACTTCCTGAGAGCTCAGGCTGCACTGGATGGTTTTGGCGGAGATGCACAGTCTCTTTATACTGAAGGCATCAGAAGCTCAATGAAATTCTGGGGTGTGGGTGATGCAGATATTGCTGCTTATCTCTCCAGTGGAAACCCATTGACCACAGTTTCTGCAGAGAATATTGCCATTCAGCGTTGGATGAACGACTATACGGATGGTTTCGAAGCATGGGCAGTGGTGAGAAAAACAGGTTTCCCGAAAGAACTGGCCGAAGGTGTACATGATATCAATATATTCGGATTTGGAGATATCAACGGAGATTATCCCACAAGGATGAAGTATGGAAATGCAGCTTACAACCAGAATGGTGGTAATCTTGCAGATGCAATTTCACGCCAGGGACCCGACGAACAAAATACGAAGCTTTGGTTTGCCAAATAGGTTTGGTTAATAATTTAAAAAGCCGTTCTTTCAGGACGGCTTTTTTTTTATACAATTTAAAGAAGTGACAGGCTTTCTTGGCTTACTTGAACTATCTGTGGAGTGAGATTTATACCGGAACTCAATTATTGAAAATCTTTATTCTGTATTTTGTAGTGAGTAGACCTGTCTGCACATCACCGGAGCATTGTCACGTCTTGCCATAGCTTTACGATGGCGGGGACGGAGGAACAAAGACTTTAACAATTCAGCCCGGGGTGAAGCCCTCGGTAAAAGGGAAACTAACTAAAATACCGCCGCAAAGAAATGCCTAACAAAAATAGTTAAGTTATGCAGCGTTTGGATAAGAATGAGGATTGGAAATTTGAGCAACAACGCTGATATCGGACTTAAAGACAAATACTAAATAAACCAGGTATATCTTCGCTTTAAACTTTTTATAGTGAGTTCAATTCCCCAAATTTTTTAATTGATCTCACTTTGTTCTTGTTTCTTGTTTCTTGTTTCCTGGCTCTTACCCGCACCTGATTTTTGTTTCTTATTTCCTGGATCTTTATTCAACCTTTATCCTTCATCGTTCATCATTTCTTATTCATACCTCAAAGATTCCGCAGGATCTAAATGAGCCGTTCTGTATGCGTGGAGACTGATGGTAAAAACAGCTATGAAAAAAGCGATCAAGCCGGATAAGATAAAAATCCAGCCGCTGATTTCCGTTTTGTAAGCAAAATTCATAAGCCACCGTTTCATTAAAAACCAGGATACAGGAATTGCCAGAACCCAGGCTATTAAAACCAACCTGGCAAAATTCTCAGACAGAAGAAAAATAATATTTCCAACAGAGGAACCCATCACTTTCCTGATCCCTATTTCTTTGGTTCGGGTAGTTGCAATGTATGCTGCCAGTCCGAACAGGCCTATACAGGCAATTAAAATAGCTAAAATTGAAAAAATACCGAATATATCACTGGTTACTTCTTCACTTTTGTACATGTTGAATAGATCATCACTCAGGAAATTGTATGTAAAGGGAGCTTCCGGAACAAACTCTTCCCATTTATTCCGGATAAAACCAATAGTCTCATTCTTGCGGTCAGGGTTAATTTTTATATTGAGCAGCCCGGCGAATGACAAAGGGCTGCCATTACTCATAAATGCGAAGGATTTAATATCGGTATGCAAAGAATTGTAGTGGAAATCCCGGACGACCCCGATAACAGTAAAAATAAGTGGGTCACCTCCGTTGTCCTGAGGATTATACAATCTTGTTCCTACCGGGTTCTTAAGATTAAATTCCCTGACAGCAGACTCGTTTATGATTAACGATAATGAATCATTAAATGCATCTGAGAAACTCCTTCCCTCTGTCAGGTGTAAACCCAGGGTGGAGAAAAAATCGTTATCAATTGACATTCCGCGAGTGGTCAGAGCTTCAGAATTTCCTGTACTGGCCTGGAAAAATATTCCCGGATAATATCCACCGGAGATTTTTGAACTGGATATTCCGGCGGAAATGATATCCGGATTTTTCAAGAGTTCCTGTTTGAATGCTTCCATCCGGGTTCCCAAAGCCCCGGCCCGTTCAATCAAAAGAATATTATTTCTTTCAAATCCCATATCGGAATACCTGAGAAAGTTCATTTGTTTTATAATCAGGAAGGTCATTGATATCAAAACAATGGATATCCAAAACTGAAAAACTACAAGTATATTTCTTGACAGGATTCCTTTTTTCGTTCCGGTTATTTTGCCTTTAAGTGTTTTGACCGGCTGGAATGAAGAAAGGATAAAAGCCGGATAAATGCCTGAAACAATGCCTATAATAATTCCAAGCAGAATAAACTGACCGATTGCCTTTAAGTTACCAAATAAATGGATTTCAAGATTCTTACCTGCCAGTTGATTGAAGCCCGGTATTAATAATTCTGCCAGTACAATGGAAAGAATAATGCTGATAAAGCTTATGAAAAATGCTTCGGTCATAAATTGAATAACAAGCTGGGTCCGGCTGGAACCAATCACTTTCCTTAATCCCACTTCTCTGGCTCTGTCGGCACTACGGGCCGTAGCCAGGTTCATGAAATTGATGCTGGCAATAACAAGGAGAAATAATGCAATGGCTGCCAGTATGATGACATAGGTTTTATTCCCATTAGGCCTGATCTCATTTTCCAGACGTGAATTCAAATGAATGGAAGTTAAAGGCTGGAGGTAGTAATGATAACCATTTCCGGCGGCAGTATAATCTTCAAAACTGATGCCCAGTCTCCTTTGAATTTGACCCGAAGCATACTTTTTAACCAGATCCGGTAATTTTTTTTCCACATCTGCCGGCCTGGTACCTTTCTTTAACTTAATATATGTAAAAACAGAAAAACTGATAAAGTTTGGTTCCCTGTCCAAACCTGTTGCTTTAATACTACCAATCAGGTCAAATTTCATATGGGAATTTTCCGGGATATCTTTGAATACTCCGGTGACAACCAGTTCATTGTTTTGCTGACTTAGGGTTTTGCCAACAGGATCCTCATTTCCAAAATATTTTCCGGCTGTTTTTTCGGAAAGCATAACTCCGTTAGGAGTAGATAAAACCTTATCGGGATCTCCTTTAAGGATAGGAATACTGAATATGTTGAAAAAGTTTGAATCGGCCATGCATGCATAATTCTCTTTGAATTTTTTATCCTTATATTGAATAATGAATTCATTGTTCATTGACATGAATCTGGTAAAATCCTCTATTTCAGGGATGTCACTCTTCATTGCTTCACCCACTGAAAACGGAATAATTGCATATGAGATAACATTGTCCGGATACTTTCTATCCAGAACAACTCTGTATATTTGTTCTTTGTCCTGAAAAAAACGGTCATACGACAGGTCATCCTCAATGTCAAGAATAATTAAATAGGAGGATGCAATACCAATGGCCAGACCAATTATATTAATAAAAGTGAAAAGTTTATTTCTGGTTGCAGAACGCAAAGCAGTAATCCAATAATTTTTTATCATAAACAGGAATTGAATTTTCGAAATATTTCTACAAACTAAAACTTTTGTTCCCTGTAAAAATAAGATTCTTTTTTCAGAAAGTCCATCTCAGGTTAAGGGTGAAAATAATTATTTCCCCGGATGAAGAAAAATATTATCAAGATAAGCTGTGAAAGTAAAATGATCAATACATCTGATTAATCATTTGTCCCCAGGTATCTCTATTCTTCATGGTAAATTTCCGTTCTTCATCGTTCCTGGTAATCACGGCAATTCCCTTTTTTGAAAAAAAGCCATCTTTAAAATAGATAATTTCTTTTATCTGATTGAATAAAATTTCATGATTGAATTTATGGAGAGTTTCATTTAATGACCTGAAATATATTCGTTGATTCGTTAATACCAGCTTCCCTGATATTTTTTCTCCATTATTCAGATGGTCAGATTCTGAGGCTTTTAGAACAACTTCATTTTCCTTAAGACTAAATTTCATAGAGAGAGGGTTTTATTAATTTGCGATTATTAAACCAGTTTATTAGGTTTGAACCTGATAAGGATTACATAAAATAAGACGCACAAACAGGGCAATTGTTGCAGGAGTCTTAAATTTATTTTAAAAAATGTTGTTTTATGAATGGTCAAAAGGAACTATATGCACTTTTTGATGAATTGAATATTGATTTTCAGTACATTGAACATCCTCCGGTTCCAACGGTGGAAGAAGCCATGAAATACTGGAAAGGAATGGATGCTGTAAAATGCAAAAATCTTTTTTTCAGAAATCATAAAGGAAACCGGCATTATCTGGTTTTACTTGAACATAAACAATTACTTAAAATAAAAGATCTGGAACAGATTTTAAAACAGGGTAAGATTAGTTTTGCCTCTGAGAAGAGATTGGCTAAATATCTGGGATTAACGCCGGGGTCGGTGACTCCGTTCGGACTGATCAATGATTCGGAGAATCATGTTCATGTATTTATTGATGAAAATTTAAAGGATTGTGGGAATATCAGCTTCCATCCGAACATAAATACAGCTTCCATTGTGGTTACTTTTGAGGATTTTATTAAATTTATGGACTGGTCCGGAAACAGTTATGAGTTTATTAAATTATATTAAATGGCTTTTTAACAAAAGAAGAAAAGGTTTTTATATTATTTTTAATTTTAATTTTTGAATATCATGACAGTAAGCGATACATTTTTCGAACTCAGAAATGGCGTTGAGATGCCTGCTCTTGGCTTTGGTGTATTTAAGATCAGTGATGGTGATCCTGTTGAAGAAGCAATTGCTGAGGCTTTAAAGGCGGGTTACCGGAGTATCGATACAGCTGCTATTTATGGAAATGAAAGAGGTGTGGGCGCTGCAATAAAAAACGCAGATATTCCAAGATCAGATATTTTTCTTACTTCCAAGCTTTGGAATGCAGACCAAGGGTACAAACAAGCACTTAACGCGTTTGATGAAACTCTTTCAAAAATAGAAACCGATTATCTGGATCTGTATCTGATTCACTGGCCGGTAGAGGATTTATTTCAGGATTCATGGGCGGCTCTGGAGGATATTTACAATGCCGGAAAGGTAAGGGCTATTGGGGTCAGTAACTTTACTTTAAGGCATTTAAAGATTTTATTTACCAATTGCAGGATCATTCCAATGGTGAATCAGATTGAATTCCACCCCTGGTTGCAGCAACCGGAATTGATAAGGTACTGCAAAAGTAAAGGAATATTACCAGAAGCATGGTCTCCGCTTCTGAAAGGAGAAGTGTCAAAAATCCCGGTTTTGGCAGAGATTGGGAAGAAATATGGCAAGAATGCTTTTCAGGTGGTTTTGCGCTGGGATATTCAACAGGGAATAGCCACCATTCCAAAATCAGTTCATCCGGAGAGGATTCAATCCAATGCCGATATTTTTGATTTTGAACTTACAGAGGAAGAAATCAGGACCATTAATAGTCTTGACAAGAAATACAGAATAGGGCCTGATCCCGAAAATTTTGATTTTTAATCTGATCTGAGACTATGGGAAATCTGCTTTAGCTTTCCTGATTTAAGGCAGCCATTTTTATGGCCGTTATTGCGGCTTCGTCTCCCTTGTTGCCATGTTTGCCTCCGGCTCTGTCGAGTGCCTGTTGCATGTTGCCTGTAGTCAATACGCCAAAAATAACAGGTACATCATATTCAAGATTTAATTCGGTGATGCCATGGCTGACTCCCTGGCAAATGTAATCGAAATGGGGTGTTTCTCCCTGTATTACGCAACCCAGGCATAGTATTGCATCGAATTCTTCTCTTTCCGCAAGAAGTCTTGCTCCGAAAGTTAATTCAAAGCTTCCCGGAACATGAATAACCTCAATGTTTTTTTCTCCAGATCCGTGTTTTTTAAGGGTATCCATAGCTCCCTTCAGTAGGGAATGAGTGATTTCCGTATTCCAATCAGAAACAACAATCCCAAATTTTAATTGTGAAGCATCCGGAATAAGATCGGAGTTATAGGAAGAGAGATTAATTTTCTTTGATGACATACCAAAAACTTTTTAGGATGTTATAAAGCTACCGGAAACTTTGTTTAATTCACGGTTTTGAACCATCTATTGAAAAAGTAAAGGAATAAAAAAGATTATTTTTCACTCAGAAGTATATTGGCCCGTGCAATATATTTATCAATGTCTTTTGCTTCGGCACTTTTAGGAAAATTCTTCTTTATATCTTTATATAAGTCCAGCGCCTTTTTGTATTCCTTTTGTCCTTCATAAACCTGGGCTGCCTTCATCATGAAGATAGGAGAGGTAAACTGGTTCTTTTTTTGTTTGGAAGCTTTCAGGTACATACTTAAAGCATCCTTTTCATTTCCCAGTTCCATGTAAGCATCCCCGATGGCACCTGTGGCCACATTTTTTACAATTTGATCTTTTGAATCGAAATCTTTCAGATAATCAATTGCATTTTTGTATTCTCCCAGGTGCAAATAACAAATCCCGGTATAGTAGTTCGCAAGTTTTGCAGATTTTGTAATACCATATTCATCAATAATTTCAAGAAATCCCATATTGTTACCATCGCCATTCAAAGCAAGGTTAAATGAGTCTTTCTCAAAATATTGTTCTGCAACATACATCTGACTTTGAGCTTCAGTTTCTTTTGGAGCAACAATATAGCGTTTGTATAATGTAAAACCAATCACAATAATGGCAATAGCCAGTACAATTACAGTCAGACTTTTTTGATTCTCTTCAATATAGAGCTCAGTTCTGCTCAGGGCCTGTTCTATTCCTTCAATTCTATCTTCGGTATGATCTGGTTTCTTTTTTGCCATCTTGGATTATTTAAAATATAATTTTGAAAATTTGCGCAAATGTAGGTTTTTGTTTCCTATTTATGAAAGATTTATAAGAAATTTTAGTTCTCTGAAAAAAAAATTAAGAAAATGCCTTGAAATTATG
>JANTGF010000072.1 GCA_024763075.1 Bacteroidales bacterium
CCAAAGAGCTGAAGCAGATGTAGGACTAATATTTACAGCATATAATCTGAGAAGATTAATAAATATTCTCGGTGCAGAGGTATTGAAGGAATATATGGAAGCCTGTATATTTATTTTATTCAGTATATTACATACTATCTGGCATAAAATGAGCCAATCTAAGCAATTTCATTCTTTTAACTGTTCTCCAAATAAAATTCAGAAACAATGGCTCATAGCTACTTAAAATTGATTAAATTTATCCGAAATTCAACGAGTCCGGAGGTTTTTGACAGACTGCCGTTGTGCACCAATAGAACAAACTACTATAAATAAGGAAATTTGACAGAAAATAACTAAATTTGTAATGATAAATTGAAGAAGATAGAAAATGTTTAATACTATAGAAATAGACCGTAACAATTTGACTATTATGGGGGTGAAATTTTCCAATCTAAAAACTTTGGAAAGTACTGCTAATGCAATAGGAAGCAATATGTTTGAAGGTTTTAAACCAACTCCAAAAGGCGTTGAGATAATTAGAGATTATGTTATTGGAAAAATCACATTATCAGAATTGATAAAGTTTGCAAAGGACAAATCTTATGCCTGAATCTTACAAATACGTAGACCACGATTATGTTTATACTGACCCTAAAACTGGAATACTAAGAAACTTAGCAGATATATCCGATCCAGATGTTTTGCTATTTTTTGAAAGTGGAGCTGTTGCAAAACGCATTCAAGAACTTTACGAAAAACCTATCAAGATAAAAGGAGCAGATAGTCTATTAAGTATTCATAGACATTTGTTTCAAGATGTTTATTCTTGGGCTGGAAAAAAACGAAAGGTTGAGATAAGTAAAGAAGGTAAACAATTCTTTCCAACGACACATTTTAACAATGCTTTTCGTTTCATTGATTCATTAATTTTGGATTACAAAAACATATCCAAAGGAGACAAATTAAAGATTGCTGAAAAATTAGCTGAAATTTTGGATAATGTAAATTATCTGCATCCATTCAGAGAAGGAAACGGTCGAACGCAAAGAGAATTTTTAAGACTATTAGCATTAGAAAAAGGCTTAAAATTGAATCTGAACCCACCTGACAATAAAATCGTTTACGACCAATATATGCAAGGAACAATAAACAGTGATGTTAAAACTCTGAAAAAATTAATTCTTGAGCTAATTGAGACGTAAAAAACGAAAACGGTGCACAATCGAGTAGGCTGCCCCGCCAGTAAGCACTGACGGGAAGAACCTCTCACATGCTTGCGCTGAAGCTTCAGCATAGGCGCCACCACTGTACGTACGGGTCTCGTATACAGCGGTTTCCCGAATAAAATCCGGGACAGGCTATTAAGTTGTGGGGAAATCTTTTCCTTAAAATAATTTTATGAATTCATTACAAATATCGAATTTAGGGCGTAATTTATCTTTAAAAGAACGACCAATAGATATATTTTTTGCGATTGTTTTTCTAGTATTTGCAATCACTAGTGGTATCAGTGACGCTATACCTACACTTGGCATTACTATGAGTGCCGACTCGGCTAATTTTTTGGCAAGGGCGAATTATTGGTATGCATTGAATACCGATCCGCTATTTATAAATCCACCCTTTTGGATGAGAATAGTAACGGGTTTATCGGCTTTTGTTTACGGTCCTTTTTATCTTCTACTGGCTTACTGTTTGATAAAAGGATTAAATTGGATTCAATTGCCAGCAGTTATTTATGCTACTATGATTAGCTCTCTAACCGGAATTGTTGTTTTTGGCGTTGAATTCTTTGGAGAAGCTCCTTTTCGGACACCAAATCCACAGAAATTTCTTCTATTTAATCTCCCTTATGTACTTATTCCGCTATTGTTGCTTATACGAATGAGAAAATCTAATCCATTTCAGCGTAAATTTTAAACTCAGAGACATGTCTAAAGATTCATTATTACAACTTCTAAACATTAATGGGCTTGATGGTGGAAATTTAACTTACACCTTGATAATAGTGATGTTATCAGCTGCTCTGATTAGTTTTCTAGCAGGGGAGCTGACACGAAATTACAGCCAAGTGGACAAGCTATGGAGCCTGATGCCAATCGTATATGGTTGGATATCTTTAATGTACTTTCCTTCATCACCTCGCCTATGGATTATGACTGTACTGATTACATTTTGGGGTCTGAGATTAAGCTATAACTTTTATCGAAAAGGAGGATATAATATTATTCCTTGGAAAGGAGAAGAAGATTATCGCTGGAGCATTTTGAGACAAAATCCCTTACTCAAAGCCAGATGGAAACAAGCTTTATTTAATTTGTTTTTTATCTCTTTTTATCAACATTTCCTGATATTGCTATTCTCTTCACCTCTTTTATTTGTTGCCGTTCATCCCGAAAACAAATTATCATTCGTGGATTATATCACTGCTTTTTTTATGTTCCTTTTCATAGTTATAGAAACGATTGCAGATAATCAATTATATAAATTTCATTTACAAAAAAAGAAAAAATTGGCGCCTAATGGTAAATTCACTAATTCTTTGTCAAAAGGGTTTATGGTTGACGGGCTCTGGAAAATTGTACGTCATCCAAATTTTGCTGCAGAACAAGCTATCTGGGTGTCTTTATATTTTTTCGGTGTTGCCAGTTCTAATCAATGGCTTAATTGGACATTGGCAGGTCCAGTTTTACTGATTCTATTATTTGCAGGGAGTTCAGAATTTACTGAGAAAATTAGTGAATCGAAATATCCTGATTACAGTATTTACAAACAAACAGTCCCTAGATTTATTCCTTTTTTTAAGAAAAAGTAAGCCTATATTAACTCTAAGAAATAAAGTGGAAAGACAAATTGTAAGATCTTACTATATTAATCCGTTGTGCATTTAGGCAAAATTTAATTTAAGGTTATTCGCAGGTCTGTTAAAGACAAACTTATTGAGATAATGAATCATTGTAAGAGAACCAGTGTTAAGTCAATTATAATATGATGTTACTATTTGTCATCCTATGTTTGCACAGGATATGATTTTGTGTAAACATAGGATGACAGATTAAATTTGACTTGACACCCGGAAGATTGTATAATTTATAAATATATGGAGTTAGATAAAATCATTTTCATGACTGGAGCAACTTCCGGCTTGGGCAAGATTAGCGCAATAAAAGCGGCTCGAAATGGTGCTTTAGTCATAGTCCTGGCCAGGGATAAAATCAAAAGTCAGGCACTTAAAACTGAATTTAAAAAACAATATCCAGATAGCTCCGGTAAAATTGAAATTATTGAAGGGAACCTGAATTCGCTGGACTCAGTTTATTCTGCATGTAAAGAAGTCAAACTAAAATATCCGGTCATTGACATGATTATTAATAATGCCGGAATAATGAATTTCGAGTACCGGCAGACGGTTGATGATATAGAAGAAACTTTACAGGTCAACCTATTATCTCCGCTGCTAATTTGTCATATGCTTTTTGAGAATTTAAAGAAGTCTAACGACCCGAAGATAATTTTCACAAGTTCAGGGCTTCATCAGGGAAAAATTAACTTTGACAATCTGGAATTCAAAAATTTCTTTTCCAGTTTTAAAGTTTACCGACAATCAAAACTTGGTGTGATTCTAATCTGTAGACTGCTTGCAAAATCTTTAGAAAAACATAGAGTAGGAATCTACTCACAACATCCAGGAATGGTTAGAACAAATTTAGGACGCAGTGCAGGATGGTTTTCAAAAATGATATTTTATTTTATGGGGAAGTCTCCTGACAAAGGTTCTCAGACTTTAAGTTATCTTATCGAAACTCCTAACTCAAAACTAAAATCAGGTGAATACTATGCTGACAAAATAATTACTAAAACCACTATAGAAAGTTATGATCTGGAAGTGGCAAAAAAACTTTTACGAACTTTAATCACTTATCTAGATCAATATATCAAATCAGAGTCCGGCATTCTAAAAGACATTATACATTAGCAAAACACTGCGTGCAACTTTGAAAAAAATGTCCGGAGTGTAGTTAATTTGGAATTTTATATACTAATTGAATAGACAGTTAATTTAAAACAGAATTTCAAATGAAAAATTTAAGTAACAATCAATGGAGAATTTTTAAGGGAGCGGGCTGGTTATTAGGAATTCTGCTCTCAATTGTAGGTGCTCTTGTTGTATTTACCTTATCAAATAACATTGGTGCTGCCATTTCAGCTGCTTTGCCTATTGGTGTTTTTGCAGGAATTAGTATAGAGCAAAAATTTCAGAGAAAAAATGAGCAAATCGACCCAAAGAATACTAAAATGATGATTAGTTCATTGTTGTTTGGTTTTATAATCTTCCTTGCTTTGTACTTTATTATTAAGATTTTATAATTCTTTTTAACTGCGTGCAAAATCAAAAAGAAATAGAAAAAGAATTTGTAGATAAAATCCAGAAGTATCAAGGGATTTTGCATAAGATTTGTTTTGTGTATTCAAATAACTACACTGATAAAGAAGATTTATATCAAGAAATTGTTTTGCAATTGTGGAAGTCTTACTCTTCATTCAGAAAAGAGGCAAAGTTTTCAACCTGGATGTATCGGGTAGCTCTAAATACAGCAATAACATTAACCAAAAAAGCTACATTGTTTGAAAAGAACAAAACTTTTATAAACGATGAATACTTTATTGAAGAAAATAATGACTATTCCGAAGATATTAAAATTCTATATAAAGGAATTTCAAAACTTAGCAAAATAGAAAAAGCCATTATACTGCTTTGGCTTGAAGAAAAGAAATATAACGAAATTGCTAAAATAGTTGGAATATCAGAAAAAAATGTGAGCGTAAAATTAGTGAGAAGCAAAAATAGGCTAGCAAAAATTATTAAAGAGATAAGCTAATGGAAGATTTAGAGTTAAATAAATATAGATTAGCCTGGAAAAACGAGAAATCATTTCAAGCAGAAAAACTTTCTGAAATTGAAATTCATAATTTTATGAAATCTGCTTCAAAAATTGTGAGGCAATACAAAAGTTCATTACTTTTCGATATAGTTTTTAAAGGTATTTTGCTCGTTTCATTTCTTGTATTAATTTTTCTTCTAAAAAATCAATTAATTGCCATTCTTACTTCTTCATTTTTTATTTTTATAGCAGTCTTTGGAGTTGTTTGGCAAACAAAAGTTTACAAAAGAGTGGATCAAATAAGTGTTACAAAAGAAAACCTTAAAGGTTTACTAAGAGCTTATATTGACTTTTACAACAGGCAATATTTTAAGTCTATATTCGTGAGTGCCTTGTCGAGCACATTATTTTTTCTAAGTGGCTCTCTTTTTTATTTACATTTCAAATATGAGCAAATCCCGACTTTTAAAATAGATGATTTTATTGTCTTAACCATTGGAATTATTTTAAGTTATGGTTTAAGTGCTTTTACTCAAATAAAACAAAATAATTATCAAATCAAACAATTAGAAAGCTGTTTAGTTGAAATTGAAGAAAATACAATTGATGCATCAAGCATTAAAAAATATAAAACTAAGAGGATAAGAAATATTGTCACAATTGGAATAGCCTTGATTATCGGAGTGATTTTATTTTTATATCTGGTTTTATTGTAAAAAGAGGTGGGTTATGAAAAAGTTTGTTATTGGGATTTTTATTTTATTGAGTTTTGCGGCAAATTCTTTGAGCAGTCAAAATTCTTCTACTTTATCAAAAAAGCAATGGATCGGGGGTATAGATTTTTCATTCACTTGAGCTCCATAATTCCAACCAATATTATAGAATATCAATAAAGCAGTTATTATATTGAAGGAAAAAATAGATGAATTAGATGATGACGAAATTGTAATAGAATTAATGGCCATAGTATCACTTTTGAAAGATGGCCATACAGGAATTTATCCTGTTGGCTTTGATTCTGTATCTTTTAATTCATGGTTTCCAATTAGGTTATACATATTTGGTGATAAGCTCTATATCACCGGAGCTGAAAAGAATAATAAAGAATTATTTGCTTCCGAAGTTCTTAAATTTAATAGTATTGATGCGTCAGAAGTACTAAAATCCATTAAAAAGATAATAAATATGGATATTTTTTCCAGGGTTAAGGAGTGGGTTCCATTTTATCTTTCCAATGCATCATTTAGTTATATTGATTACTATAATAATTTACCAAATGTTGATTCTACTCCGCTTTATCTGAATAATCTCAAATCCAACATTTTATTGAATTGATTATCAGGTGAATGCCGGTAAATAGATATTTTTAAATTATTTTTTGGAATAAAGAAAGAAGTTGAAATGTCTAATATGCGAACACGAAAATTATTAAAAACTAAAAATTAAAAATCATGAAATCAATAAAAATGAAATCGATGGCAGTTCTGGTTTTTGCCATAATGCTTACCAGCGGAACAAGTTTGTTCGCCCAAAAAGGACCAGGTATGAAACCCGGAGCCGGATACGGAATGGGACATGGTATGGGTTTTGGCCTGAATCTTACCGAGGACCAGCAAAATCAGATGAAAGAAATGAGAGTTGCACACATGAAGGCAGTACAGCCGGTAAGGGATCAGCTAATGGAACTGAAAGCACATCAAAGAACACTGATGAATGCAGAGAATCCCGATCAAAAGGCCATTAATAAGAATATTGATGAAATGACCAAACTTCAGAACAAATTAATGAAGATGGGTTCTGAGCAGCTCCTGAAAGTTAAAAGCATCCTTACCGATGAACAAAAAGTAATGATACAGTCCAGAATAGGAAAATCTGGAAAATTCGGATCAGGCATGAAAGGCAGACGTGGCAGCTGCATGATGAATAAAGGCAATAATGGTCCGGGTCGTGGAACAGGATATCACAGATCAGGGTACAGAAGATATTCACCAGGAAATGCTCCTGATAAAACGGTGAATTAATTGGTTAACAATTGGGTTAAAAGCCGGTTCTGATGAGCCGGCTTTTTTATGGTGTGGTTTACTGAAAAATGTAAAATCAATTCAATATTAAAGCCTTATATAAAATATTGTCGTTTAAAGCGCAGGCTGTTTTTGTAAAATGAACAAATAAGTATGCACTCCAACTTCAGTAGCATAAATTGGATTTAGCCCTGATATTACTGACCAGCGGCAAGCTGATACTGAAGATGATCAAGTAATATGGGAATGTCATCTTCTGCAATTCCCAGTTTCAGGAGATAAGGCTTATCCGTTTCAAAGCCCATCATGAATTTTTCCAGTGAATTTCCTTTAAATTTTACGCTTTTTTTATAGTATTCTACAGCTTTCCCTTTATTTCCTTTACACCACTGCAGGTGTCCCATATTCTGATAATCAAAAGCGTTCGCATCAAGTTCCAGAATTTTCTCATAATACTTGGCAGCCTTATCAAATTTCCCTTCCACAAGGCAACACCAGGCAATGGGTCTGAAAACTTTTGTGTTTTTAGGGTTAAGATATTCCACTTTGAAATAATACTTTAATGCTTCATCAAAGTTTTTCAGGTCGAGGTAACAATGACCAATGGATGCCTGGGTATAGAGATTATTCGGTTTCAAAAACTCTGCTCTTTTATAATATTCCAGTGCCTTTTTTGGCTTTTTTAACTTCCGGTAACACAGCGCTGTCTTTTTTAGTGTCCATTCTTTTTTAGCATCAAAAATTTCAGCCTGTTTGTAATATTTCAATGCTTTTTTATAATTTCCCAGCATCTGGTAGGAGTAGGCAAGCTTTTCCGTAAGTTCTGTTTCCTTTTTCTGATCATTTAGTTTGCCAAAAATTTTGATGGCTTTTTCAAAACGCTGATTTTGAAAGTAATATTCACCGAATTTCCGAAGGAGCATATCATCTTTTACAAGCATATTAAAAAAAGTACAATTGTAAAAATCCATATCCGAATTAAAAATGTCATAAAATTCATTCCTAAAACTGAACAATTTATGGAAGCGGTAAAGATCGTGAATATATTGCGTGTAAATTGATCTTGATTTTTTTGAATGATCCAGCAGCTTATCTTCTTTATTCATTTCCTCCATTCCCTCCAGTTCTGCCTGGAAGAGTTTTAGAAGCATGGATTTTTGTGCTTCAGGCATCATCTGAACATTCAGGCAAAAAGAATATTTGTCGGAATTGCACATGTAAACTGTTTGTTGCATTCCCTTTAAAAACAAGCTTTTGTCAAATTCCGGATCATCAAAATTAAAAGCATTGTCAATGGCAGGATTTTCAGGTTGAAAGGGCATAAACCAATTGCTCATTTCCTGGAAAAAAGGAAATTGTTTCAGCTGGGAAAAAGCCGACATAAATACATCCGCACCTTCCAGTTGTAATTTTGAAAATTCTTCCACTTTCTCATAAAGTCCTTCTGAATCTTCAAATATTTTCCCCCAATCCGGGTTTTTATCTTCCAGAAAATCATCGGGGATTAGCTTATCAAGGTCCAGTTTGTCTTTCAGCTTGGGAACCAGCTTTGTCATCTCAGGAACAATCTCTTCCCTGATTTTCTTTGACAATTTTTCGGTTTCGCCGGATCTTATAAACTGTATGAGGATAAGTTCAAGGTTTTTTTCCATATCCTCAGCTGCCGCCAGTTCAAGGAGAATATTCATTAAAGAAGGATAGTAATTGATTCGTTGATTGTATTTATAAAAAGCCATGATCAGACCAACCAGGGCTCTTTGCCACACTTCATCTTCTTTAAGCCTGTAAAAGCCCATTAGGGCATTAAATTTAGATATGTCAAAATGGCGTAATAAAGAAAGGCTAATGGCACTTACAATGATGCTTCTTTCATACCAGTAGAACTTTTCGGCATCCTGTAATGTTTGAATGAGGCTGTTTTCAGCATCTTTGAATTTCGTACTCAGCCATAAATGCCTGAAAACCCTGGAAACAATTTCTGTATGTTTTTGTGATTCAAATGATTCCCGTGGTGTGTTATGCATTTTTGCCTGTTCCAGAACCTCATCCAGCTGTTTTTTAAAACTCAAGTCATCCAACTTTTCAACCAAAACTTTCCCATTGAGAGACTGTTGTCTTTCCACATCCTTTTTTAAAAAGTATGTTTGCCAGCCCGAGGTATGATAGTAAATATCTGCTTTTACCTGATCTGCCAGTCTTAAGATGGATACCAGCAGGTGATTATAAATGTTCTTTCTCTCCGGATCTTCCACTCCCTCGATGGTGTACCTTAGTAAATTTTCATATGTCATTTCCAGATTATGCAGACGGTCAGAGTAATCCCCGCCTGAAGTTCTTTTTACCAGTAGCTCCAGATTGTCAAGGGCATTTTTTATCTGCTTACGGGCAATCTGATCACAGATACTTTTATATATCTTATTTATTTCTGATAACATTTCCGTTCATTTTATGGAAAACCAGGTCCTGTCATTTTATGTCATACAGGATCAGTTTTTTCCTTTTCATAGGTAATTCCAAAAACTGTGCCTCACTTTTTCATGGCAGTTAATATATCTTAAGTCGTGTCTCTTAAAAGCCACTTGAAAAGTTAAGAGTTTTCTTAGAAGCACTAAGTACGAAAACTTAGTTAATTAAATGTTTCTTTTGCAGGCTCTGTTGTCAGTAACCCCGGACTAAAACAAGCCTGTAATTCTGCCTTCGTTATCAATATCTATATTCTCAGCCGCTGGTTTTGCCGGAAGTCCCGGCATTCTCATAATATTCCCGGTAATAGGAACAACAAAACCGGCCCCGGCAGCTATTTCAATTTCCCTTACCGTGACGACAAAATCTTTCGGTCGTCCCAGTAGTTTAGGATTGTCAGACAATGACTTCTGGGTTTTGGCAATACAGACAGGTACTTCATTTAACCCAAGATCATTTATTTTCTTCAGGTCCAACCTGGCTTTGGGTGTATAATCAATGGCTTTGGCACCATATATTCTACGGGCAATGATTTCAATCTTTTTCTCAATGGGCCATTTCCAGTTATACATAGGAGTAAAATGCTTATGATTATTTGATGCAATTACATCAACCAGTACCTCAGCCAGATCTTCTGCACCTTTTCCACCATGACTCCATACATCGGCAACAGCTGCCTGTATACCCAGTTTTCGGGCTTCTTCCAGTAAGACATTGATTTCTTCTTCTGAGTCGGTTGTGAATTTGTTTATGGCCAGCACAGGATCAATCGAAAATTTCTTAATATTCTCAATATGTTTTTCGAGGTTTGGCAAACCTTTCTTCAATGCTTTCACATCAGGGGTTGTCAGTTCTTTTAAAGGCATTCCACCATGATATTTAAGTGCCCGGATTGTGGCAACAAGTACCACAGCTTTTGGCATGAGACCTGAACTCACACATTTAATGTCAAAAAACTTCTCTGCTCCCAGGTCAAAACCAAACCCTGCCTCTGTAACTACATAATCTGTCAGGGACATTCCCATGCGGGTGGCAATTACCGAATTAGTACCCTGAGCAATGTTTGCAAAAGGACCACCGTGTATAATGGCAGGATTCCCTTCCATGGTTTGAACAAGGTTTGGCTTAATTGCATCTTTCATCAAGGCAGCCATCGCACCGTGAGCATTCAGATGTTTTGCATACACCGGTTTTTTATCATAAGTATAACCAACAAAGATATTACCGAATCTTTCCTTTAGATTTTGAAGATTGTCTGCCAGGCAAAGAATGGCCATTATTTCAGAAGCAGCAGTAATGTCAAAACCGGTTTCACGCGGAACCCCTGAGCTTGTTCCACCAAGGCCAATAACTGTCCTGCGTAAAGCCCGGTCATTCATATCCATCACCCGCTTCCATTTAACCGTTCTCGGGTCAATGCCAATGGATGCCGTTTTGCTTTGTATATTATTGTCAATTAGTGCAGATAGCAGATTATTGGCTTTTTCGATGGCTGCAAAATCACCGGTAAAGTGCAGGTTGATGTCCTCCATGGGTAAGACCTGCGAGTAACCCCCTCCGGTAGCTCCCCCTTTTATTCCAAAAACCGGCCCCAGTGAAGGTTCCCTGAGAACGACAGCGGTTTTTTTACCAATCCGGTTCATTCCTTCGGTAAGACCGATGGAAACCGTTGTTTTTCCTTCCCCGGCCGGTGTGGGAGATATGGCAGAAACCAATATAAGCTTGCTTTTCTCTATTTTAGCCTGATCTGTAAGACTCAGGGACAGTTTTGCCTTTTCCTTTCCAAATAAATACAGATCCTTCTCATTTATACCTAATTTTCCGGCAATTTCAGTTATGGGTTTAATCTTTGCTTTTCTTGCAATATCAATATCATTCATTTTCATTAGTAATTCTAAGTAAATACTAAAAAGTAACAGGTTTAGAGTTAATATGGTTCAGTAATATTATCCCGCCATTTCATTCTGTTTTCCTTTCATACCGTTATAATTTACTTCCGGGCAGAAAAAGTATTGTTAAAGAAAGAAATCCCGGCTATTTTTCAGGTGGTGATGACTTATCTTCTTTCTCTGCTGGTTTTTTAACTTCCTCTTTTTTTTGTTCTTCACTTTTTTGTGATGCAGCTTCTTTCTTTTTTATCCCGACCGATGAATTTTTAATTGCAGGTTTCTTTACTTCAGGTTTTACCGGAGTACTCCCTTTGAATTCCTTTACATATACATCCTGTTGCGGGAATGGAATGGTAATTCCGGCTTCTTTCAGGGCATTGTCAACGGCTAATGCAACCTCACTTTTTACGGTAAGTCCGCCGTCAAAAGACGGATACCAGAATACCAGTTTAAAATTAATAGAGCTGTCTCCAAAGCCTGTAAACCAGGCAGATGGAGCCGGATCTTCCATAACTTCCTTATGGCTGGAAGCACATTTCACCAGTATATCAATAACTTGCTCCAGATTGCTGCCATATTCAACCCCCACTTCCACATCCAACCTTCTTCTGTTGTCTGATAAGGTCCAGTTGGTTACTTCCTGCGAAATCAACATGCCATTGGGTACAATTACCTCAGAACCCTCAAAGGTTACAATAACACTCGATCTGATCCCGATTTTCTTCACTTTCCCCCAAAGGGCTCCAACCTGCACGGTATCTCCATGTTGAATGGGTCTTTCAAAAAGGAGGATGAGACCGGAAATGAAGTTATTAATTACATCCTGCAGGCCAAAACCAATACCTACACCCAAAGCACTTATAACAAGGGTGAGGTTTTTAAGTTCCATTCCGGCAGCTGCAACAGCTATCATGAAACCAATTGTTAAGACACCATATTTAAGCATTACAGAGATGGTTTTTGGTACTCCCCGTTTGAGCTTGAGTTTTTTTGATACATCATATTCAAAAATTGAACTTATCAATTTAGAAAAGACTGATGCCACCCAAAGAGTAATGAAGAAGGTAAATACATTTCCAAAAGAAATGGTAACTTCACCAATATTCAATTCCGACTCCCAAACCGATATGAAAAAACTTACAACTGGTTCCTCAACCTTGAAAATCACTAAAATATCATAAATTAATGTGATCATTATAAACAAATATATAATGGAATCCAGCCATTGCTGTATTGTTTTAAAATTCTTTTTTACCGAATTAAATTGTTGCATAAGATCACTTCGGATAAGCAATTCGGTAAAACCCACTAAAACAACATAGGCTGCATAGAAAAGAAAAAATCTGTAAATAGACCAGATGGCGCTGTCAAGGAGAAATATCCCAAGTTTATAATATCCGAATAAAATTGAAATTATGGAAACAATAAGGGCCAGGGCAAAACTGGTGAACAGAAATTTGATAATGAAGTGTGAAGTTTTTCTATAAAGGATCTTATCCAGGATTTTATTTTTTAAGATTTGATATACACCATACAGGCTTATCAGGTCGATCCCGATCATCAGCAGGTGACTGGTATTGTAACTCAGCAACGAAAGTCGTAAAAACAGGGTTAGAAGGTATAGAAAACCAAGCCCGTAAATGTAAATATCAAGTTTCTTAATCGTAATTGCAGGAAGAATGACCATTACAGGTATGACTAACAAGATGTAGAGAAGTGTATTGAAAACCTGAGGAGCATCAATTATCAGAAAAGTGGCAAACAGAAGTGTAATTAATAAGGAAGATATGAATGGCCTGTTAAGTACAGAAAGAGCTCCATGTATGATTCGTAAATCCATTTTCCGGTATCTGTCAAAACTGAGTTTCTTTTTAAGAAAAACCAAAAATCCAAATAATAGGAAAAATCCAATCACAAATAAAATTATAAGGTTTTTGTTATCCGAGATATATCTTAATATGGGGATGGAAATATCAGCAAAACTATTTACTCTTTTCCCCTGCATTAAATTTTTATCATTTTTGGATATCAAAGATTTAAACAAAGAAGGACCTTTTGTTAACAATTGACGTTCCGTCACTTTTCCTTTTTGGTCTTCAATGATTTTAATGTTTTCATTGATGGAAATGGTTGTATTGGTAATAAGTTCCAGTTGCTTATATACGAATTCGTTTTTTAGATTTATTGTATCTTCAATGGCCTGTATATTTTCTAAAAAAGAATTTACCAGTTTTGTGGTACTTTCCGGCACTTCATCTTTCGTAGTTGCTTTCAGACTGTTTTCCCATTTCAGATGAATTTCATCTAGAGATTTTTTTTGATCTGCCAGGTTCTTTTTAATGTTATTGAACTCATTCTGAATAGAAGTCAGTTCGGCTTTTTTATCATCCCAGTAATACCGAAGATTATCCAGGCGTGTATCTACTTGCATGTTGGTATCAACGATTGAAACCTCTTTTTTGAATTCTTCAAAATGGAACATGAAAGTATCTAAAACACTTTTATTTTTCAAAAGAACACTATCCGGGATAATGGAGCTATGGATGCTATTAACTTTCATTGTTGCATCCGGAAGTTCATTTGTAAACTCAGCTGGTTCTATAAGTTCTGGAATGGCTTTGGTTGAGTCAACTATTGTTTCAGTCTTTTTACTATTCTGTGCAAGGGAAGAGATGCTTAAAAGAAATAAACCGGTTAACAGGAAAAATCTGGGAATAGACATGATATTTTTTTTCATAATTCTCGAATTGTAAAAAGCTAAAAATACAAAAACTTTGTAAATATTATTTAGTTCTGTTTTTTAAATGAAAGTATATATTTCCCAAGGCTGAGATAATCAATATTTCTCCTGTAATAAATATCCACCATCTGAATTTCTCAGGGTTATATGAAGTAATTGCATCAGTAAATCCCGGATCCAACAGGGAAGGTCCGCCTTTTGTAAAATATCCTTCGCTGATCATGAGTCCGGTGTAATCATAAATAAAACTAATGAAGATAATCAAAGAGCCAATGATGGTGAGTCCCCATGAGGTGGGCCGGATTTTCGTGTACTGGTTCTTACTTTCAGGGATGAGAATCAACAAGCTGAACAGGATCATTGTTATTGAGCAAATTACGGGTGCCAGGACCGGACCAATCCAGGTTACGGGAATTAAGAATAAAATATCCCATGTAAGCAGGGATTCCGGCCAGTTAAGAAAAATCTTCAATGCCACATAATAGGTGATATCCCAGATGCCAAAAGTGAAAAGAAACCATGCGAATTTTCCGGGTTTCGTCTTTCCGGCCAGGATGCCAATTCCAGCTAACATGATTAAGGTTGTCAATTCTCGCACCAGTTCAATTGTGAAAATTTTTGGCGGAATAAGCTCCAAAGGAAACCGGAAGCCATCAGGGTAATACAATTCCCTCACATAAACTACAACAATTGCTTCCAGGAATCCCATTGCAACAGCAAAAATCAGAACGATCCATGTTTTTTTTATGAAATCAGCTTTCATTTTTTATTCCTCCGGATAATTGGTGATTTCTTTTATGGAATTATACAGTGGTTTCAGGCGTTTATACATCTTCAGATAAACTTCATGGAATAAACGTCCATAAATGGCCCTGGTTTTCTCATCCGGCATATAACTATGTTGTACCGAAGTCATTTCCCTGACAGCGGTTTCGAAATCAGGGTACCAGCCTATACCCACAGCCGTGTTAATCGCAGCACCCAGGGCGGATGTCTCGGTAATTGTGGGTTGATCAACCTGCAAATCAAAAATATCGGCAGTAATCTGGAGAATTGCAGGACTCTGAGCCCCCCCTCCCGATACAATTACCTTATTGATTGTTTTTCCGGAACGGTTTTGTGTTTTGATCATTCCTTCTTTCAGGGCAAAGGCAATTCCCTCAATAATGGCCCTGTAAACATGGGCACGAGTGTGTACATCACCAAACCCTATCATGGCCCCTTTGGCTTCCCTGCCCGGTACTTTAACCCCAGGAGACCAATAGGGTTGAAGCGTCAACCCCATGCTTCCCGGAGGAACCTGGTCAAGCAGTTTATTAAAGAGCCTCTCGGGTTCGATGTTCAGGTTACGGGCTTCCTCCACCTCTTTAAAGCCAAATTCATTCATAAACCACCGGATCATCCAGTAGCCACGCTGAATCATAATTTCCGTATTATAATAACCGGGTATGGCACTGGGATAAGGCGGAATAAATTTTACAACTTCAATGTATTTTTTATTTACAGTTTGTATGGTTGCCGTAGTACCATAACTCAGGGCAGCCGTGTGTGGCTCCAATATCCCGGAGCCCAGCGCCTCACAGGCTTTATCACTTGCAGAGGCAATTAAAGGGAGACCTGCAGGAATTCCGGTTTTACGGGAAGCTTCATCGCTAATGTAACCAAGAATTCCGGAAGGTTCAATAAGTTCCGGAAGTTTAGATCCATCGATGGGAAACATTTTATAGTTTCTCTCCCAGGTTTTGCACCAGCGGTGCCTTTTGTAATTTACCGGCATATATCCGACGATGCTCCCCACCGAATCGGTGAATTTACCCGTTAAACTGTAAATAAAAAAACCCGAGAGAAAGAGGAATTTATCGGTATTTTCCCAAATATCCTTTTGATTCTGCCTTATCCAGTTGGCTTCACAATCCCTGATCACATGTTTTACCGTTTCAAGCATCCCAATTGACCAGAATGCTTTGTTCATTATAATTCCCGGGTATTTTTCAAGATCTGCTTTTCGCTGATCCAGCCACATTATTGCAGGCCGGAGTGATTTTCCATTTTTATCCAGATTGATAACTGTTCCTCTCTGTGTTGTGACCGAGACTCCTTTCAGCTTATTCTTGTCCGGAAAGTTTTGTAGTAATTTATTTGTAGTTGTTTTAAGGCTTTCCCAGTAATATTCAGCATCCTGTTCAGCATAGCCGGGTTTTACGGAAAAATAAGGTTCGATCCGTGTTCTCTCAGAAGCAATAATCTGACCTCTTTTATTGAAAATAATGGCCCGTACGGATTGGGTTCCCGAATCAATGCTTAATACATACTCTTCCATAAGCCAAAAGGCTGAGATTATTTATTAATTTATTTCTACCCTGCATTCCCTTTCAACAATCCTTTTATGCGAAAATAATCCTGCGATTTCTGGTTTTTAAGACCTTGCACCTGAATTCTATTTACCCTGCCAGGTGAAACTTAAAAATGAAGGCTACCGCAACGCCCAAAAGGGCCCCTGTCATTACTTCGATGGGATTATGTCCCAATAATTCCTTTAAATGTTCCTCATCAAAACGTTCATCAAATATTTTGCTCAGGGTTGTACCTATCCTGTTCAAAGCACTGGCCTGTTTTCCGGCTGCTCTCCTGATTCCTGCAGCATCATGCATCACAATAATGGCAAAAACAACACTAATTGCAAATAGGGGAGAGGATACACCATAGGTAATTCCAACTGATGTTGCCAGAGCAGTTACCGTCGATGAATGGGAACTTGGCATGCCTCCCGTTTCCCATAAGCGCCTGATATTCAGTTTCTTTTCAGTAATCATACTGCTTAATACTTTATATATCTGTGCAAAGGCCCACGATACCAGAACTACATCCAGAATGCTATTGTTTAGAATGATCCCGTTTTCCATGAATTCAGAATTTAATGTTCTATGAGATTTTTTCAGCCATGCAATTTACTAAAAAACAGAAGAAATGTAAATGGGTGTGTATATTTAAAAGATTTACGCAAAATACAGAGTGGAAATTTATTAATTTTGAATTTTTTACCAGGCACAGGAAGAAATCAGTTAAAAATCGGGAATGAATTATTTGTCAGTTGAGCGTTTAACAAAATATTTTGGGGAAAAGGTCCTTTTCGAAGACCTGAATTTTGGCCTCGGCAAAGGGGACAGAGTTGCTCTTATTGCCAGGAACGGGGCCGGAAAAACGACTTTACTGAATATTCTGGCAGGAAAAGATATGGCTGATGAGGGAGAGGTGGCTGTAAGGGAGGGTGTGTTATTATCCATGTTGGACCAGGAGCCCAAACTGCCACAGGGATTAAGCATCCTTGAACTGATCAATTCAGCCCATTCGGGTCTTTCCAGGGTTATCAGAGATTACGAAGAAGCATTAGCACAACAATCCAGAAATCCTTCTCCTGAAGCTCAACGGGTGTTTGATAAGGCATTGGCAAGAATGGAGGAGGTGGATGGCTGGGATTATGAAAGAAAAATGAAGGAGATTCTGAACAGGTTTAATATCAGAGAGCTGGACCAGAAAGTTGATACATTATCAGGGGGGCAGAAAAAACGTCTTGCGCTGTCGCTTGCTTTACTTGATGAGCCGAATTTGTTGATCCTTGATGAACCTACCAACCACCTGGATATTGAAATGATTGAGTGGTTGGAAAAATACATTATTAGCTCAAATATTACATTGTTGATGGTAACCCACGACAGGTATTTTCTTGATCGTGTCTGTACACGCATTCTGGAACTCAGTGAAAGAAAATTATTTTCTTACGAAGGTAATTATGCTTATTATCTTGAAAAAAAGGCAGCTCGTGAAGAAGTACAGCGTGCAGAGGTACAAAAAGCCGGTCAGCTTATGAAGAAGGAGCTGGAATGGATGCGGCGGATGCCGAAAGCAAGGACCCACAAGTCAAAATCGAGAATAGAAGCTTTCTATGAAACGGAGGAGAAGGCAAAAGGGAAAAGATCCGATCCTGACCTGAAATTTGATGTGCAAATGTCACGAATGGGCAAAAAAGTGATGGAATTGAAAAAAGTAAGCAAAGCTTATGGCGAAGTAACCATTATGCAGGATTTTAACTATATCTTTCACAGGGGTGAAAGACTGGGTATAATTGGTGATAATGGTACAGGAAAATCGAGCTTTCTGAATATTATTTCAGGTCTTGAGTTGGCGGATTCAGGAGAAGTAATCACCGGAGAGACGATTGTTTCGGCATACTATAAGCAGGAGGGAATTGTTTTTGATGAAACAAAACGGGTCATTGATGTACTGAAAGATATTGCTGAGGTGGTTACCATGGGGAATGGATCTGTGGTTTCCGTGTCACAGTTTTTACAGTTTTTTATGTTCGACCCGGTGATGCAATACACACCGGTAGCTAAACTGAGTGGCGGGGAAAAACGAAGACTGTATCTTTTAACGGTGCTTATAAGAAATCCAAATTTTCTTATTCTGGATGAGCCTACTAATGATTTGGATATCATTACACTGAACAAACTGGAAGACTTTCTTTCCGGTTTTAAAGGAGTGCTTGTTCTTGTGTCTCATGATCGTTATTTTCTGGATAAACTGGTGGATCATTTTTTTATTTTTAAAGGAAATGGACAAATCCGTGATTTTTACGGGACCTTTACGGAATACCGGTTAAATCAGGGAAAGAAGGTGAAGAAGGAAAAATCTGCATCCCAAAAAGAGAAGAAGGTTGAAAAAATACAGAAAAAACCGGATCAACCAATGATCAGTAAGAAACTCAGTTATAAAGAACAGCGCGAATACGATTTGCTGGAGAAGGATATTAAAGTGCTGGAAGAAAAAGTGAAAATTCTGGAAGAATCATTGAACTCAGGTAAGCTTGAATATACGGCATTGGAAAAAATATCAAAGGAACTGAAAGATACCATGGAATTGATTGATGAGAAAACCATGCGATGGATGGAACTGGATGAGCTTACGGAGTAAGTTTCGTTTTCCTGATTGCTGCGTGAATCCTTATATGTAGATTGGTTACCTGGCTTACCCGTAAAAAGTCCTGGCCACCACACCTTTATCTGTTTTATAATTATAGAGGAAAGAGTCATTTTTGCCTGCACACTGGCCGGACCACCAGGTTATTTGTTTATGAATTTAATGGGACGAGTATTTTTTGCCTGTGTGTGAGGCCGACTACGGGCTGTGTCACTTATTGCAAATCTGCACCAACTGAGTTTTGGTGAAACTGGCTTACACACGGGCCGTACCTCCCCGTCATGAAAGAGTACGTCATGCCACCCCTCCTTAAAACAAGGAGGGGAATTGATACGTGTATTATTTAGACAAATTTTGATTATCAGCCCTGTAAGGGCATTTTATCATAGCCCGGGGTGAAACCCCGGGATTGTGATTCATAAACAAAAAACCCGGCGCAATGAAATGCCCGGTAAAATAAGAATGCAATGCAGAGCCGAAATAGAACATTGGTTTATAAATCAGCTTCTGTACCGGATGAAATCGGCCGGACCACCCCTCCCCAAAAAAAAGGAGGGGAATTCTATACATGGTTTGTTTGGTTTGTGGGTAGCACCATTCTCCCACCGGGATCCCCCTGATTTACAGGCTCAGGGTGCTAAAACCCGCTGGGAAACTGCCGGCAGCTAAAAATTTTTAAAAGAATAATGGCCAAATTTAATGTATTCCGCCCTGAATGGGCGGTTTAATTTAGCCCCGACTTTCAAGTCGGGGATTAAAAGATCAAGCACAATAAAACCCGGCGCAATGAAATGCCCTGCAAAATAAGAATACTATGCGGCGCCGGAATGAAAACATATGTTGTCTTCCGTATTTATAAATAGTTTAGAATAAAAATAATCGGGTTTGTTCCGGAAATTTAGCAATTTTACCATCAAAAAGAAAAAAAATGTATTTTACCGGTAGTTTAATACTTCGCTTGTTTATTCTGTTTTTAATGATTCCGGAAACAGAATTCAATCCTGAAAATAAAAATGAAAATTTTATTATGCAAATAAACAATGAAAAAATGGAAACAGCCACCCTTGGGGCCGGTTGTTTCTGGTGTGTAGAAGCAATTTATGATCAGCTTGAAGGAGTAGAATCTGTAGTCTCCGGATATTCCGGTGGTTCTGTCAAAAATCCGACCTACAGGGAAGTGAGTTCAGGGCTGACCGGCCATGCGGAGGTATGTCAGATAGTTTTTGACCCGGAAATCATTTCTTTCGAAGAAATCCTGGAGGTATTCTGGGAGGTGCATGATCCGACAAGCCTCAACCGGCAGGGTGCCGATATTGGTACACAATACCGTTCTGTAATTTTCTATCACTCTGAAAAACAAAAAGAAACTGCGGAAAAGTCGAAAATGCATCTGGATGCTTCGGGTACTTACAAAGACCGGGTTGTTACCCAGATAGTCCCTTTTAAAAGTTTTTATGAAGCAGAAGATTATCACCAGAATTATTTTGTGAATAATCCGAATCAACCTTATTGTTCTGTGGTTATAAGTCCTAAAGTGAAGAAATTTAAGAAGAAGAATAAAGACAAACTTAAAAAAGAATAGCTGATTGGAACAAAAAGACCGGTAATCTGAATCCGGGTTAAACTCTTTCCAGTATTTTCAATGCTTTCAACATCATTATGGGAACATGAAAAGGATCCACCCATAAATTTCTTTTCAAGGGAACCGATATTCCTCCATCTTTAATCGCCATTGCCGGGGAAATGATACATGTAGCAGCTATATTGAAAGTGCCAAACTGGGCTGCCTGAAAGCACTGGGTATGATTAGCAGGGCAACTGAAAATAGATGACCGGGAAAAACCATGGATTGAATCCCTGCAGGAAGATATAATATTGATCCCTGAAGATGAAGATCAGCTTATTAACCAGTTGTTACCGACGATTGAGCCAGGAAAAATAATTCTGAGTGAATACGGATTATATATTGATTTACAGGAACTAACCCGGATTATTTAATGTTTCCAAGTTCTGTAATCAAGGCATCAACTTGCTTTTTTTGTCTTTCAATTTCCCACTTTGTCCGTTCCTGAGTTTCCAGATTTTCTTTGATCTTACTTTTATATTCAACAATCCTGGTTTTATAATTTTTAATTTTATCCTGTTCCTTAATCAGATTGTTTCCAACCGTTTTCATTTCCTTTTCACTTTTCTTCAATTGTTTTTGTGCTTCTTTCTTATTGGGAGCCGAACTCAGATTACTTTGATCCTTTGATACTTCTGCAACAATTCTTTCTCTTTCCTTTTCCAGTGTACTAAAAGTGATTTCGCTTTCTTTCAGATTGTTTTCGTTGGTTTTTAAATTCGTATTAAAGGTGGTATTTTCTTTTTCAAGTTTTGCAAGCTGTCCGCCATACTCTATTAATTTTTTTCTGCCTTTTTCAATCTGATTTGAAACAGATTTACGGTATTCTTCAATGGCAAAATTATAAACGAATTTCATAATGTCCTGATGTGTCTTTTCATTGTTAAATTTTTCATCTTCATCACGGGGACTAAAAAACATACCATCAATCTCAAATAAAGTAACAAGTTTAACTGAAGAATCAACCTGAACTACTGCATTATACACATTTATCGGTTCATAATAGATCTCAACAACCCGCGTTCCGGTAATGGAGTATTCAACACCTTTTTGGATTACCCTTGCATTGGTGTTCTGTTTTATTCTTTTAGCCCAGTCTTTTTGAACCTCACTGGCTTCAGACTGTGGGATCATTACAACATAAGCAGGGTTATTTCCCCTCGACATATCAACATTTTCGTTAACAACAGATATCTTCTCCTGAGCAAAAGAGCTGGCAGATATCAACAGGGCAATACCCAGCATAAGGTTTCTTAATGTTTTCATTCTTAAGCAGATTTTTTATTAGTATTTGACTTCAAACAGTGACTTTTATAAACCAGTTTACAAGATAATCATTCCTTTGAGAAAGATTGTAATTTTCGCTCACAAATTTTGTAAATAGCTATTCCCATACCCCCGGAATATCTTCCTTGCAAAATTTGCATTTTCCTATTTCAATATTATTGGCAAGAATCCTGTATCCTTTTCTTTCGATCAATAATTTATGACATTCCGGACAATAGGTGTTTGAAGCACCGGTTCCCGGAACATTGCCGATATATACAAATTTAATTCCTGATTTCATTGCTATTTCCCTGGCTTTGGTGAGGGTAGAAACCGGAGTAGGAGGGAGTTGTGTAAGTTTGTACATGGGATGAAACCTTGAAAAATGCAAAGGGTAATTGTAAAGATCATTATCGTATAACCAATCACACATTTTCTTTATCATGTCGAGATCATCCGTCCATGAAGGTACGATCAGATTGGTAATTTCAAGCCATACACCTTCTTCATGAAGAATTCTCAAAGTATCAAGAATGGTTTGGAGTTTTCCTGCATTCAGCTTTAAGTAAATGCTGTCACTGAAAGATTTCAGGTCAATATTTGCAGCATCTATATTTTTACAAAGAAACCTTAAAGGTTCTTCCTTAATGAAACCAGCTGAAACCAGAATATTTTTTATTCCTGCCGTACGTGCAAGTTGTGCTGTATCGTAGGTATATTCAAAAAATGTAATGGGTTCGGAATAAGTGTATGCAATGGAGGGACAATTGTTCTTTATGGCTCCCTTTACTACCTTATCCGGCATCAGATCGTAATTATCAGTTTCCGTAGGGCTCTTCTGTGAAATCGTCCAGTTCTGACAATTCAGACAGGCAAGGTTGCAACCTGCCGTTGCTATAGAAAACACCCTGGAAGATGGTAGAAAATGATTCAGGGGTTTCTTTTCAACAGGGTCAACATGGACTGCGCATGGATTTCCATAGGCAATGGTATAGAGTTTCCCGTCCCTATTGATCCGGTTATGGCAGTCACTTAATTCACCGGGTTTCAGGGTACATTCATTGGGGCAGATCATGCAGCGAACCCCTCGTGCTGTTTCCGTCTGAAACAGGGCTTCTTTACTGAATTGCCATTTTTTATCTTCGGCCAGGCCGGGCGGGCCGGTAAATAGACCTTGCGGACGGCACAACAATCCTCCTGTGCCTGCCAGGCTGAGTTTTATGAATTCCCGTTTTGTTATTTGTGATCCTTTCGAGGACATCCTGCCTGAATAAAAAATTGCATTACAAATTACAAAAAATTTATGTATTTTCCCCTTACATATATCAATAAATGATCAATATTTTGTCGAAAATTTCAATGAAAGTTATGAAGAATTAAGTTAATTTCCAATGTTCCGTTCCGGCGCAGGGAAAGAATATCCTTTTGTTAAGCATCCCGGTGCGCCGCTTTTACTGTGATTTTCCTGAAACCCCGACTTTAAAGTCGGGGCTGTAATATGTCACCCCTATCTTTGTGCCATCTGGCTTTAAGATTTATTTAGGCTATATTTGTTCTTTAACGTATTGTTCTATAATGATAGTATCTGCCCTTTCTGGAT
>JANTGF010000073.1 GCA_024763075.1 Bacteroidales bacterium
CCACATAATCATTTGCAGGGTTTGGTTGCATACTGAATTTCCAGCCCGGTACAATTACCTGGCCGGTATAGGTGTCTGATACACCACAACTGTTTGAAGTAGTAACATGCCATTGCCCATAATCAATACCCACCGCTTCAAACCCGCAACTACTACCTGAACCTCCGGTAGTGATGCTAATACTTCCGTTGGCTGACCATATACCGGTAGAAGGATCGGCTCCCGGAGGATGAAAGATATTTACCAAAAAAGAACTGCCATAAGGTACTTCAATAGGTGGATCACCATCGGGAGAGGTAACAGGAATGCCCGGACGGCCAACCCAGGTAGTTTTTTGTAGTATTGTTTGTCCACAGAGACCGGTAATTGTTGCTTTTACAAATCCAGATGATTTCACATTATTGCTGTTGGCCTGTACTGTATATTGATCTGTTCCCTGCCCGCTGACATAGACAAGGTTCTTGCTCCTCATCCAGCTTACCATTGTCCCTGGTGGTCGATTGTGAAGGGTAAAAGTGGAATTGGAGGTGCAGACAAGGGTGGACCCGGTGATAACAGGATCAGGAAACATTGAATAATCACAATTTGCAACGCTTACAGCTTTGTAAGCATTTACTCTTCCAGCTCCAATAAGTCCCGGATATTGTGAGCCATCAGCAATAGGATCTGCCGTGCACTTAATTATGTCTTGAACCTGATCAGGAGTTAAATCAGGTTTAATCGCTTTCATAAGAGCACAAACACCAGCCACAATTGGTGTTGCAAAAGAAGTTCCAGTACAACAACCTTCATAGGGCCATGGATTAGTTGAACCATCACTATTTAATGTAGATTGGGCGCCCAAAATGCAATAACCAGGAGCACATATATCAACTTCAGGATAATGAGAGTGAGTTTTATCGATTCCATCAATAACATAAGTATGTTTATCATTTTGGTCAGTACTTGAAACTATAATAATTCTTTCATCATATGCTGGATGGAGCGGGAACCAAGGTTGATCTGTGGTATCTCCGAATGGTCTACAATGTGTACCATTTACACCATTCCCTGCAGGCATAACAATAACTGTTCCATTATCTAAAATCTCTTGTACTGCTATTCTTTCCACTTCAAGTAAGGTATTGCTACATCGCCATCCGCCAGCTGAAGATGTAAGTATATCAGCATTCATTGCCAAAGAAGCATGATGGGCTCTTTCTAGGTAATCTCCTGCCCACGCTTTATAACCAATAATCGTACAATTGAATCCTATTGAGGCTAACTGACCTCCTCCATCAGTTTCAGCAGCAGCAAAACTAGCAACAATTGTTCCATGACTATTATACTGATTACTAGCATGAAACATTACTCCATCATAAGGATCATAATGTGGTGATATTTTTTGATTTAAATCCGGATGATCAACATCAAACCAAGTATCAATTATAGCAATTTTCACTGTAGAACTACCTTTAGTAATATCCCAGGCTAAATCAGCTTGAATTTTTTCTAAATGCCATAGCCATCCTAATTCCCACATGTAATCTGATGGTTCATAAAGAGCCACCATCTTTTCTTTTGGTCTTTTAATAAACTCTTCTATTTCCTCAATCTTTGTTCTTTCAATTTCTTTAATAAATTCATCTGTTCTTCCATCAAATTCAATTTTATAAACATTTAGCAAGTATTCATTCCTTGAATAAGGAAAAACCTGAATATATTTTGTTGTATTAAATTTCTCCAATATGTTATTAAACTTTTCATCCTTAGTATGAACATCTGTTTTACTAACAGGTGCAATTCTAGTATCATTTATTACTATCCAAATTGTACCTTCATAATATTCACATTCATTTTCCTGATTATATCCAATGGAGCCTATATGGAAAAATACAAAAAGAATAACAATAAATTTTTTCATTGTTTTATGATTTTTGTAAAATTTTGATTTTTTTGATTGAATCTAATTAGTACAAAATAAATACCAGAAGAAAAACCTGATATATTAATGTTTGTTCTATTATCAATTAATCTTTTTTTAAACAAAATCTTATTGCTTGAGTTAATTATCTGCAATTCAACTTTACTGTAATTCTCAATACTATTTATTCTAATCTCAAATATATCTTGTATTGGATTGGGACTGATTTTAATTAAATCTGTGGCTGCAAAATACTCTGAATTAGTGGTATTTAAATCACAATTTATAAAATTTTGATTTTTATTCACATAAACCTCAATACTATCTTCATATTTACAAACGCAAAAAGGAGATAATATTCCAGATGTTTCCCATGCCCAAATTAAACTTAAATTTGGGCCAACTCCTTCAATAAACCTAACCTTCTCATTCCAGTCTGTGGAAATATCAAATTCAATATATTTTAAACTGTCTAAATAAAAAACAGAATCAACTTTAGCTGTATAAGTGCCAAAATTAAATTCATCACCCATTTTTAAAGATAAATCAAAAACTAGTATTTCAACAGTTTTGTCAGGTGGAATATACCATAACTTACTATTATCTAAGCTGCTTCTAAACTTACCAACATACTTAGATTCGCCATTAAACATTGTCCCTTTATATAAAACTTCAATATAATCACCAATCTGAATTGCTGCATATAATGTATCAATAAAGTTACCTGAAAGTTGTTTATGAGCGATTCTCCAAACTGAATTATCACTTTTGATAACTTCTTTATATTCCTGAGCAGTCAATTTTTGTAAAGATATATTTAAGATTACCAATAAAACCATTAGATTAAATATTGAACCTATTTGTTTCATAATTTTAATGGTTTTACAACAATAACTATTCCAACTAATTCTACTTTATAACAAGCAAATGTCAGAATAAATTGACCAAACACCTATTGAAAAATACCTGACTCAAATATCTGGTTCTATATATTGATCCCAGTGCCATGTAAATTTAGGTACAGAGTAAAAATATGAGATCCGATCTTTGGGAAAAAAAACACATAAATTATGTCTCTAACAATTGTTATTTCATTGATGTTTATGTGCAAGCTACAACAAATATTTACTAGAAACAAACATTTACCCCCCCATTTTTATGTTATACAATATGTATTCGAGTGATTAACAGGGAAACGAAAGGCAGTCCTCCTGCACTATCACCTTCGCGGAAGCTATGGAGATCAAAGATTGCTACGGAGGATAAAAAAGGCAGAAGGCAAAAGGCAGAAGGCAGAAGGCAGAAGGGAATCTCCTTCGCTATCACCTTCGCTGAAGCTACGGAGGATGTCGTAAACAAGAAAGTATGACTAAGTGACTGAGAGACAGAGAGACTAAGTGAATGAGAGAGTGATAACAGATCTTAGATTATCGTAAAGACGCGATGCATCGCGTCTCAGTTTATCAATAAGATAATGCTTAAATGCCTAAATGTATGAATTCCAGTATAGAACAAGCTGTAAAGACGGATGATAAAAAAGACGAAGAGACTGAGTGACTTGGAGATAAGGTGACTTAGAGATTACTGGTGCCACATTATCGCAAATACGCGATGCATCGCATCACAGTTTATCAATACGCTAATGTTTTGCCAAAAACCGGAGACAGAAGTCAAACCGGATAACTGCCTTGCAAATGACTATTGCACGGAGAATTATTTCGTAATATGATCCCCACCTGAGATTCACTATTTGTACTCCCGGTAAAACCGTGCTACAGCATCAGCACACTTCTCCCCATCAATGGCAGAGGAGACTATTCCTCCTGAATAACCGGCTCCCTCACCACAGGGAAACAGATTCTCTAATTGCAAATTCGCCAGGCTATCCGGATCTCTGGGAATCCTTACCGGAGATGATGTTCTGGATTCCACACCCGTCAGCAGGGCTTCATTGCTTAAATACCCCCGCATTATTTCCCCAAAACGCAAAAAGCCTTTTTTGAGTTTACTACTGATCACCTCAGGCATCCATGCATGCAGGGGAGACGAAACCAATCCAGCTGTATAAGAATTCTCCGGCAGATCATTTGAGAAGCTGCCCTCCAGAAAGTCCATCAGTCTCTGTGCCGGGGCCATTACTGAAGACCCGGAGGCCAGATAAGCCTGTTTCTCCAGGTATTTTTGAAAATCCAGCATTCCAAAACTGCTTTTTCTGAATTGCTTCGGAATATCCTCAGGCCTGATCTCAACCACGATCCCCGAGTTTGCATAAGGGGTGTTTCTGTGCGAAGGCGACATGCCATTTACAACTACTTCTTCCCGGGAAGTTGCTGAGGGGATCACAAAACCACCCGGACACATGCAAAAAGAAAAAACACCTCTTCCCTCCACCTGATTTACAAGTTTATATTCTGCCGAAGGCAAAAACCGGGCTTCCGGGTCATTATGATACTGAATGGAATTGATCAGCTGTTGAGGATGTTCCACCCTGAGTCCCATGGCAAAAGATTTCTGCTCCATCTGAATATTTTTCCGCTCCAGGAGCTCATAGATATCTCTTGCCGAGTGGCCGGTAGCCAGTATAACTGCAGACGCTGGTATCTTTTCCCCGTTTTCCAGGATTACATTTTTAATTCTTCCAGCGTAGATATCCAGATCTTTAAGCTTAGCCCCAAATTTAATGACCCCGCCATGGTCAAGGATGGTTTTACGTATTTCTGCAATGATGCCCGGTAATTTGTCTGAACCAATGTGTGGATGAGATTCGTATAAAATATTACTGCCTGCTCCGTGAAATTGCAATACATTTAATATTTTACCTACGTTTCCCCGTTTTTTAGAGCGGGTGTATAATTTCCCGTCCGAAAAAGTCCCGGCACCCCCTTCTCCAAAGCAATAATTCGATTCTTCATTGATCACCTTGGTTCTGATGATGCCGGCGATATCCTGTTTTCTTTGCTGAACATCCTTTCCACGCTCCAGAATTACCGGACGAATGCCCTGTTCCAAAAGTCTGAGAGCAGCAAATAAACCTGCCGGTCCGGCACCTACCACAATGACTTCCTGATTCCGGCTAACCATTTTATAGTCAGGCACAAATTCATTATCTTTTACAGGCTCCTCCTCAATGTAAACCCTTACCTCGAAGTTAATTAAAGCCTTTTTCTTCCTGGCATCAATTGATTTTCGCTGAATTTGATAAGAAAGGATATCAGTTTCCCTGAGCCTGAGTTTTTGTGCAACTGCCTTTTTAAACAAATCCGGGGCAGCAGCAATTTTCGGCCTAAGTGATATTTTCAGGTCTTTTATCAAAACAATAAAAAAATAATCAGAAAAGGTAATTTATTCAAAATGAAACGACAATATCCACATCATCGATTTCAGCTTATCTATGGAATTTACATATTGACCGTACTCCGGCCTTCCATCACGGGGTTCATGAACCAGCATATCCCGGGTACCAACGGAGAGTTTCAGCTCAGGAGAAAATTTAAAATACTTCAGAAAGAAATCAAAACCAAAACCTACCTCATAATACAGGTCAGTCCGGTTCAAACGCAAATTGACCGGTTTATCTTCATCATATTTCTTCTTGGCTGAAAGATCAACTCTGAGATTTACTCCACCAATCACATAGGGCCTCCAGTTATTGATCCTGTCTGCTTTGTACTTAAAAATCAGGGGGAACTCCAGGAAGGAGGACTCAATTTTCTGATCAGTGTCCAGGAGGATTCTGTTCAGGCCTGTGCTATCCCCGTTTACCTGGTTCTTATAATAATATATGGTACGCTGTCCGAAACTTATGCCCGGAAGAAACCGCAGGGTTAAATGCTTGTGCAATGTTAAACTGGAAACAACATTTATATTAAAACCCGGAAATATAGGAGTTACTTCAGGATAAAGAGAATCAACCATGTAAGCTGATTGTGAGGGATAAAGAATAAAATCCATTGCATTTAGTCCAAGGGTAAACCCCCAGTGGATTTTCTTTTTATCATAGTTTACCAGATTCTTAGGCTTCTTAACCTGAGAAAAAGCCAAAACCGGAACCAGTAATAATACGATTATCAATGCTCTCTTCACACTTATCAGTTTTAAATAAATATAACTACAAATCTTTCGTATTATTGTGAGATTCTTTAATTCCGGTATAAATACTTGCAATCCCAAAGCTCAATACTTCAATTGAAAGACAGGAGAATCCGGCTTCCTCAAGCAATCCGAGAAACTTATCCCCTGCCGGAAACTCACCAACAGATTCAGGCAAATAAGTATAAGCTGAACCGTCATTGGAGAAAAACTTTCCAATTCCGGGCAATATTTTCTGAAAATAAAAAGCATACAACTGTTTCATGGGAGTTTTTTCCGGAGTTGAAAATTCGAGAATGGCCACAATCCCTCCGGGTTTCAGTACCCGGAACATCTCTTTTAAACCCAGTTCAAGATTTTCAAAATTACGTACACCAAAAGCAACCGTTATGGCATCAAATTCATTTGCATCAAAAGGTATGTGTTCGGAATCTCCCTGAAGGAGACTGATCTTTTCTTCCAGCCCTTTTTTACGTATCTTCACTTTCCCTTTCTCCAGCATCCCTGCAGATATGTCCAGCCCGGTTACTTTATCAGGATTTAACTTCAGAGAGGCTATAGCCAGATCACCGGTTCCTGTGGCGAGATCAAGGATTTTCTTCGGAGAAAACTTTTTCAGTTTCCCGATAGTTTTTTTTCTCCACCTTCTATCAATTCCCAATGAGAGAAAATGATTCAAAAAATCATACCGGTGGGCAATATTATCAAACATTGTCTCCACCTGTTCTTTTTTACCGGAATCTGTATTATTGTAGGGATGTACCAAGGCTGAAAACCACTAATTATCCTGAAAAACAGCTCCCAGAGATTCTGTATAATCCTTGGTTAAATCACAAATAAAACCGTAAGATACATCGTCCACCCTGATTTCACCTTTTGTTACATGTCCCAGGGCGGAGAACGGAACGTCCTGCTGCAGCATAAAATCAATAAATTCTGTTTCTCTGGTGGTTGAAACGGAAACAACAACTCGTCCCTGGGCCTCTCCAAACAAAAAAGCATCCTTCCTGACCTCAGCATCGGTAGTAATATCAAAACCCATACATTTTGGGATACCAGACTCCAGCAGGGAAATAAACAAGCCTCCTTCAGAAATATCATGAGCAGAAAGAACCAGACTAAACCGGATCAGATCTTCAACAACCTTTTGAATCCTGTATTCTTCATCAAGATCAAAATAGGGAGGTGGTGATTTTTCAATATGATGCCAGGTAGTCAGATATTCAGAAGAAGCAATATCATTTCTTGATTTCCCGATAAGATAAACCATGGTTCCTTTTCTTTTAAAAGCCATGGTCATCTGATTGTTCTTTTCTTTCAGCAGTCCCAGCATTCCAATTGTAGGTGTAGGAAATACCGGTACAACATTACCATCAATGGAAGTCTGGTTGTAAAAACTCACATTCCCACCTGTAACAGGTGTTCCGAATTTTTTACAGGCTTTTGACATTCCCTTTACTGCATTTACAAACTGCCAGTAAACTTCCGGATTATACGGATTCCCAAAATTCAGGCAATTTGTAATAGCGAGGGGTTTCCCGCCGGAACATACAATATTCCTGCTTGCTTCGGCTACTGCAATTTGTGTTCCGATATCGGGATCAGCAAGCACATACCGTGAGTTACAGTCAACCGTAAGGGCAATTGCGCTTCGTGTCCCCTTGATATTAACCAAACCTGCGTCTGAAGGGAAATTTGTACTCATATTTCCGGTGCCTACCATGGTATCATATTGCTCAACAACCCATTTCTTACTGGCAATATTCGGATTTTTAACCAAAACCTTAACCACTTCCTGTAAATTCTCGGGTTCCGGAACATCATCAATTAAAAACTTTTTAAATTCCTTATAGTATGCCGGCTCCTTATATTCCCTGTCATAAACAGGGGCTCCGCCACCCAGCACCAGGGTTGAGGCAGGCACATCTGCATACAGCTTTTCTCCCTTATAAAAATACAGACGATCTTCCTCAATAACCTCACCAATAATTTCACAATTCAGATCCCATTTTTCAAAAACAGCCTCCACGTCTTTTTCCCGGCCCTTCTCAACCACCACAAGCATTCTTTCCTGTGATTCAGAAAGAAGAATTTCCCAGGGTTCCATATTTTGCTGACGCAGGGGTACTTTTGACAGATCAATGCGCATTCCGTGTCCTCCTTTCTCAGACATCTCTGAAGTAGAACAGATAATTCCTGCAGCACCCATATCCTGCATACCAACCACAGCACCCGTTTTATTCAGTTCCAGTGTGGCTTCAAGTAAAAGCTTCTCCTGAAAAGGATCTCCAACCTGTACCGAAGGCAGATCTTCCGCAGAATTTTCAGTAATATCCGCTGAAGCAAATGTAGCTCCGTGAATTCCATCTTTTCCCGTGGAAGAACCTACAATGTAAACAGGATTTCCTTTTCCTTTGGCTATGGCGGAAATCATATCATCCTTCTTCATAATACCAACGGACATAGCATTCACCAGAGGATTAGTAGTATAACACTTATTAAAATAAACCTCCCCTCCCACCACCGGCACTCCAAAGGAATTACCATAATCACCAATTCCCTTCACAACACCTTTCATAAGCCATTTTGTACGGTCGTTCTCCAATTCGCCAAAGCGAAGGGAATTCAATTGGGCAACAGGTCTGGCTCCCATTGTAAAAATATCGCGGTTAATTCCGCCTACGCCTGTAGCTGCGCCCTGGTATGGTTCAACAGCACAGGGATGATTATGAGATTCTATCTTAAAGGCACAGGCAATTCCATTATCAAGATCCACCAGACCTGCATTTTCTTCTCCGGCAGCGGCTAAAATTTGTTTCCCGTCCCGTGGTAAGGTTTTTAACCATTTTATAGAATTCTTATAGGAAGCATGTTCTGACCACATTACGGAATAAATGCTTAACTCCGTAAAATTCGGAGTCCTGCCAAGAATCTCCTTTATTTTATCAAATTCTTCTGAATTCAAACCAAGTTTTTCTGCTACATCAAGCGTTACTACTGTATCTGACATATAATTAATATAAAATTGTTAGGCTAAATATTTCAGAGCAAATATAAACAACTATTTCCACTCTGACCCGAAAATTCATTCAATTTTTATACTTTTGATTTTCATAAACAATTAAAACTATGGCAAAAATAGCATTTATTACAGGTGCAACTTCAGGAATTGGAAAAGCTACGGCTGAAATCCTGGCTGAGAACGGCATAAACCTTATTATTACAGGAAGAAGAGAAGCACTGTTAAAGGAACTGAAAGAAAAGCTGACAAACGGGTATTCCATTAAAGTTCTGGAACTCTGTTTCGATGTGAGGGAAAAAGAAAAAGTGAATAAAGCGATTCTAAACCTTGAGGATCAATGGAAAAAAATTGACATTCTTGTCAACAACGCAGGCCTTGCTGCCGGTCTGAGCCATATACAGGATGGCAACATGGACCACTGGGAAAGGATGATTGACACAAATATTAAAGGATTGCTATACGTCTCCAGGGCTGTGTTACCTATGATGATCAAAAACGGGAAAGGCCACATTGTGAATATAGCTTCCACTGCAGGAAAAGAGGTATATGAAAACGGAAATGTTTACTGCAGTACAAAACATGCAGTGGATGCACTGAGCAAAGCCATGCGGATTGATATGCTGGCTGAGGGAATTAAGGTAACCTCCATAAACCCGGGGCTGGTTGAAACGGAATTTTCCATTGTTCGTTTTGACGGAGACAAAGAAAAGGCAAAAATTCCTTATAAAGGTTTGAAACCCCTGACAGGGAAGGATATTGCTGAAATCATCTGGTTTGCCCTTAACCGGCCTGAACATGTAAATATTAATGATATCATTATCACTCCAAAAGCACAGGCAAACTCATTTTATATACACAGAGAAAATGACTGAAAGAAGTCTCCTGTATCGCTCTTCAAGACTGAGCATACATCAATCAATTAAATCATTTATATGTACCGGCCTGAATATCTGAGAAATTTCACCATTCAAATTTTTGAAAGAATAGGATGCCCGGCTGGTGATGCAAGAATTATTGCCGATGTGTTTTTGAAAGCCGAATTACAGAACCTTCCCTCCCACGGCCTGATGCGAATCAAAAATTACATTAATTTATGGGAAAAGGAAAGGATCAACACAAAGCCGGATATAAAAACCATCCATGAAACTCCCGGAACTGCGGTTGTGGACGCAGATGGAGCCATTGGGATGCTTGGAGCTGTAGAATCCATGAAGCTTGCCATAACTAAGGCTGAGAAATCCGGTACCGGCTGGGTAGCAGTAAAAAACTCCAACCACTTTGGTATATGTGGGTATTACGCTACTATGGCCATCGAACATGACATGATCGGCATTTCAATGACCCATGCCAACCCTACGGTTGCTCCTCCAAATTCCATTGAAAGAATGTTGGGTACAAATCCGATTGCCATGGCTGTACCAGCATCTAAGGAGCCTCCCTTTGTTGCAGATTTCTCAACCACACCTATTACCCGTGGAAAATTAGGAGTGGCGGCAAAGAAAGGAGAGAAAGTCCCTTTTGGATATGTACAGGATAAAAAAGGAATTCCTTCGGATAATCCGGATATTCTAAAAAAAGGAGGTTCCATGCTCCCGCTGGGTGGAGATATTCAGGGCGGGAGCCATAAAGCTTATGCCCTGGCAGGAATGGTTGATATATTATCCGGAGTGTTGAGCGGAGCAAATTTTGGCCCCTTTATTCCACCTTTTCTGGCATACCTCCCTCTGCCTGAAATACAAACAGGCAAAGGCATGGGCCATTTTTTTGGGGCCATACGGATTGACGCTTTTCAAAAACCGGAAGTATTCAAAAACCGAATGGATAAATGGATATCCACACTGAGAAGCTCAAAACCAGTTGAAGGAGAAAAGGTTCGTATTCCTGGTGACATTGAAAGAGAAGCTGAAATAAAAAATATCAAAAACGGCATTTCCCTTCTTCCTCCCATACAAAAAGAATTAAAAGAGATTGCTGACAAACTTGGAGTTGCCTTTTATACAGAGGTTTAATTTCTATTGACAGATATCCGGAAACTAAATTCCGAAGCCCTGCTCCCTGATAAAACCAAGGAATTTCTCTGAAAAGAACTCATTGTCCTTTTTGGTATAACGATTATCGGTAAAAATCTGTGCCAAAGTTTCTTTTTGATTCTCTTCCAATAGTGCTCTGGTTTCGTCTGATGCTTCCCTTTTTGCATATATCCTGTCGATATCTTCCGGCTTGAAGTCATGATAGATTTCATTATGCACAATAGCCTCCATTGGCAACCTGTCCGTGAGATCAGGCATCTCCTCAGGATAACCCATTACCAGTGTGGCAACCGGAATAACTGCTTCAGGAAGTTGTAATATCGCTGAAATTTCTTTTGCCATATAAGTGGTTGTGCCAAGATAGCAAATTCCCAGGCCCTTTGATTCAGCAGCTAGTGCCACATTCTGGGCAACCAGCAAAGCATCAATGGCAGCTGTAAAAAAGGAAAGGTAATTATCATATCCGGGTTCTGCTTTGCGCTGCTTACACCACTTATTGAAACGGTTAAAATCCGCACAAAACGTAACTACTACCGGGGCCTGTTTTACCATACTCTGCTTAAAATGTTTTTCCCAGAGTTTTTCCTTCAGCTTTTGCTCTGTGGTAACAATCATACTGTAAACCTGCATATTACCTGTTGTCGAAGCACGGGAGCCCGCTTCAAGAATTTCATTTAGAAGGTCTGTATTTACAGGGTCACTTTTATAATTTCTAATGGACCGGTGATTCAGTATTGTATTTATCATTGTTTTTGTTTTTAAATATTCGCAAAAAAACAAAAATCTTATGACATAAAGCTTATTTATTTGTAATTTCAGCACTTCAAACCAAAATTATATTTTCATGGAAAAACGTAAAAAGCTCAGCAGTATTTTATTATTGTTATTATCCTTCACATTCTTAATTTTGACTCCGGATGTGTACGGAAAGAAAAAAAATCAGGAAAAAGAAAAATCCTCCACACTTGAGGCTTCCACTTTTTCCGGCCTCAAATGGAGAAGTATTGGTCCCGCCTTTACTTCCGGACGAATTGCAGACATAGTGGTAAACCCTGAGAACCACAGTGAATGGTATGTTGGTGTTGCCTCAGGAAATATCTGGAAAACCACTAATAATGGCACTACCTTCCATCCTGTTTTTGACAAATATGGATCCTACTCTATCGGTTGTCTAACAATTGATCCAAACCAAACCAATGTTATCTGGGCCGGAACCGGTGAAAATAATCACCAGCGGGCACTCGGATACGGAGATGGCGTTTATAAGTCAACCGATAATGGAAAAACCTGGAAAAACATGGGACTGAAAGAGTCCCGGCAAATTGGGATGATCGCCATCGATCCCAGAAATTCGGATATTGTTTTTGTTGCTGCGGAAGGTTCTGTCTGGGGCCCGGGTGGTGACCGTGGATTGTATAAAACGGCTGACGGTGGAAAAACATGGGATAAAGTATTGGAAATCAGCGAAAACACAGGTGTAAATAATGTGATCATGGACCCGTCAGATCCTGATCTTATGTTTGCCACTTCAGAACAAAGACGAAGACATGTGTTTACAAAAATCGGAGGCGGCCCCGAATCTGCCGTTTATAAATCAACCGATGCCGGGAAAACCTGGAAAAAAATAACCAATGGCTTACCATCCGGAAATCTGGGAGGCATGGGAATTGCCATATCTCCGGCAAATCCGGATATTGTCTATATTATTATGGAGGCCGAAGGCGAAAAAGGAGGTTTCTACAGAAGTACCAACAGAGGAGAATCCTGGAAAAAAATGAGCAGCTATCATTCCAGCGGACAGTATTATAATGAGATTGTTTGTGACCCTGAGGATCAGGATAAGGTTTATAGTACCGAAACCATCACGAAAGTAACAACCGACGGAGGTAAAACATGGAAGACCCTGGGAAACAATAACCGGCATGTGGACGATCATGCCTTATGGATTGACCCGACAAATACCAGCCATTTTATCATTGGGGGAGACGGGGGCTTGTATGAATCTTTTGATGCAGGTAAAAACTATCTTTTTAAATCAAACCTTCCGGTTACCCAGTTCTACCGGGTTGCTTTAGATAACGACCTGCCATTTTATAATGTTTACGGAGGCACACAAGACAATAACAGCTATGGAGGACCTTCAAGAAACACCAGTTCGGCAGGGGTTGGTATTGGTGATTGGGTAGTAACCGTTGGAGGTGATGGTTTCTGGCAGGCCGTGGATCCGGAAGATCCGAATATCGTTTATTCAGAATGGCAGTATGGAAACTGTGTGCGATTTGATAAATCCAGCGGGGAAAGAATCAACATCAAACCACAGCCCCGAAAGGGAGAAGACACTTACAAATGGAACTGGAATGCACCTTTGATTGTTAGTCCTCACTCACACACGAGGATTTACCTCGCTGCAAACAAAGTTTTCCGCAGTGATGACCGGGGAAACAGCTGGAAAGTTATCTCTGATGATCTGAGTACGAAAACAGATCGCAATACATGGAAAGTAATGGGCAAATTCTGGAGCGTGGACGCTGTCAGGAAAGATGTTTCCACCTCTCAGTTCGGAACAATCGTTTCGCTGGCTGAATCGCAAGCGAAAGAAGACTTATTATTTGCCGGGACTGATGACGGGGCCATACAAATTACTGAGAATGCAGGACAGGACTGGTCCATGCAAAAAACATTTCCCGGTGTACCTGAATATACTTATGTCAGTGATATTTGTCCGTCAAAATTTGATGAAAATATCGTTTTCGCTTCGTTTGATAACAGAAAACGGGACGACTTCAAACCTTACTTACTAAAAAGTATGGATAAAGGGAAAACCTGGACTTCAATTGCGGGAAATCTGCCTGAGCAGGGTACGGTTCACACCATAGAGCAGGATTTCGTCAACCCCGATCTCTTATTCGCAGGCACGGAGTTCGGAATGTTTTTCTCAATGGACGGAGGTAAAGAATGGGTAAAATTCCAGTCGGGTATGCCTACAATTTCCGTACGGGACATTGCCATTCAGCGCAGAGAAAACGATCTGGTTGTTGCTACTTTCGGCAGAGGCTTTTATATACTTGATGATTATACTCCGCTCCGGACTTTCAAAAAAGATATGTTGGATCAGGAAGCACATATTTTCCCCGTTAAAGATGCCCTGATGTTTGTTCAGACCGGAGGAAGGTACGGCCAGGGATCCACTCCTTACATGGGCAAAAATCCTCCTTTTGGAGCTGTTTTCACTTATTACCTGAAAGAAGTTCCTAAAACACAAAAACAGATTAGAAAAGAACTGGAGAAGAAACAGTTTGAAAAAGGGGAGAAAATAAAAGTTCTGACTCCCGGAGAACTCAAGGCAGAAAATGAGGAAGAAAAACCTCAGTTGATTTTCACCATTTATAATTCTGAGGGAAAGATCGTTCGGATTATTCGCACCTCACCATCAAAAGGGATAAACCGGATCAACTGGAATTTGAGGAATAGTTCTCCAAGGCCAATCAATCTTAGTGGAGATAAATTTAATCCACTTGCCAAAAGCAGTGACGGATACCTGGTGCTGCCGGGAACTTACAAAGTTGGCATGTCCCTTTCCTCAAAAGGAGCAATTAAAGATCTGGTACAACCGGTAGCATTTACTGTGGTTGATTTGAAGAACACAACTTTACCGGCCCCTGACCGCAGAGAGCTGGTTGAGTTTCAGGATAAAGTTTCAGAACTGGCCAAAACCATGCTTGGAACAACCCGTTACGCTAATGAATTAAGCAAGAAAACAGAAATAATTCTGCAAACCCTGTATGAATGGAATGGTGCTACACCACAAATGATCACACAGGTCAGGCAAATAAGAAAAGATCTGGATAATATTAATTTTAAGTTCAACGGATTCAGGGCAAAAGCCAGCTGGGAAGAAGTTCCTCCGGGTCCGCAGCCTTTAAACAAAAGGTTAAATTACCTGATGTACACCCATAACAGTACCACAACTGCTGTTACACAAACCGAAAAAGATGCGTATGAAATTCTGAAGGAAGAACTTCCTCCGGTAATAAATAAACTGAATGAAACAGGCAAGGAACTGGATGCTCTGCAAAAAAAGATGCTGGATGCAGGAGCTCCGTGGACACCGGGACAGTTACCGGCACTCTGACAAACCATCTTTTTAAGGGTTCAGAATTTAAAAAAATCCACTAAAGGGCGGCTAAATGCCGCCTTTTGTTTTGTTTTTTTTAGTAACCTTTTTATTTCAGCTCCGTAACAACATTATATCTGTTGAAAGTTTACAAGAGTGTGAATTCTTGACAGTATTTTGTTTTCTTCTAATAATAGCATATCTTTGCTTTGCAGGAAGAAAGCGGTTTTAGAGCTAATAATTTAAAATAATATGAAAAAATTATTTATCATCGCGGCGGTTTGTTTTATCATGGGGCTCACTTTTACATCATGTAACAATGAGGTTTGTCCGGCTTACGGACAGGCAGATGTTGAGCAGCCTGCCGAATTAGGATAGTAAAATCTTCTAATTCAAAAAAACGGCTGTTGAAGGTTCTGTATGCTTCTCCTGCTTAATTAATTTTCTGTTTATTATGAAGAGAGTAATTTTCTTATTCGCTTTCTTCTTAATTATAGTTGCTGAGGTTTTTTCACAGGGAGATATTGATAACCAGCAAAGGTTATTTTACAGAAATGAAAGAACATGGGGAGGAAACCTCAGTTCAACAGGTTATGGAGCAAGTTTCAGATATGCCAAACGTATAAATTTCTTTAACCAGAGACTTTACGAGGTTGGTTTCAATGTTTTAAGGCATCCCAAGGAAATCAGAATAAGTAATGAGTTTTATCCCGGAAACAAAAGCTTTGTTTTTGGAAAGAAAAACTTCTTTTTTAATCTCCGGGGGGGAATCGGTTTTCAAAAGACAAAATTCAAGAAACTAGATAAAGGAGGCGTAGCCGTTAGGTTTTTATGGTCAGGGGGTGTATCCCTGGGGTTTTATAAACCGGTTTATTATGAAGTCTACAATCAAACCTCGTCAAACACCTATTCTATTACTACCGAGAAATTTAATGCCGATCTTCATGCCCCTCAGGACATCATTAGCAGAGCTTCATTTTTCAAAGGATTTAATGAACTGAAGGTAACTCCCGGTCTTTTTGGCCGGATTGGTGTAAACTTTGAATTTGGGAAGAAAGATCCCAATATCACCTCCCTGGAGGTTGGAGCTACACTGGACGCCTATTTGAAAAAGATTCCGATTATGGCTTCAGAAGACAACCGGCAGATATTCCCGGCCCTATATATCAGTTTCCGTTTCGGGAAAATTATTGATAAAAAGTCTGAGAAGAAAATTGAATACCAACAAGGCCAACCATCTGCTGCGTATTAGTGTTGGCTTTGCAAACTTTAGTCGCATTTCCAGCGTTCTGTTAATTTTTTAACAAAAATTTTCAACAATTCCATTGTTTTCTTTTGATCAAAAAAATTAAATGCCTAATTTTGGTCGATTTTTTTTAACCAAAATAATAAATAAGTTATGTCAAAGATTAAAGTAGCTATAAATGGCTTTGGAAGGATCGGACGGAATGTATTTAAAATTGCATTGGATCGTCCGGAAATTGAAATTGTTGGAATTAATGACCTCACAGATAACAAAACACTTGCCCATCTGTTGAAATATGATTCAACCCAGGGAAAATTTGAAGGAACAGTTTACCATAATGACCAGGGCATTGTTGTAAACGGAACAACCTATGGCGTTAGTGAAGAAAGAAGCCCCGCCAATATCCCATGGGCAAAAACTCCTGATGTTGTAATTGAGTCAACCGGTGTTTTCAGAGCAAAAGAAAGTGCAAAAGGCGGTTATGGTGATCACCTGAAGAACGGAGCCAGGAAAGTAATTCTTACGGTGCCATCAAAGGATGAAATTGATAATATGATTGTACTGGGCGTTAATGATGATGCTTTGAGAGCAGAAGATGTTTGTGTTTCCAATGCATCATGTACGACCAATTGCCTGGCACCTGTTGTAAAGGTATTGAATGATTCCTTTGGTATTGAAAACGGCCTGATGACCACTATCCACTCCTATACCAACGACCAGAGTATTCTGGACATGCCTCATTCCGACCTGAGAAGGGCAAGATCAGCTGCTGTTTCTCAAATACCAACAACTACCGGTGCTGCAAAAGCAGTTGGAAAAGTTATTCCTGAGTTAAACGGCAAGCTGGATGGTATGGCAATTCGTGTTCCTACCCCAACCGGTTCCCTGGTTGACCTGGTAGTGAACCTGAAAACAGAAGCCACTAAAGAAGAAATTAATGCAGCCATGAAAAAAGCAGCAGAAGGCCCGATGAAAGGTATCCTTGAATATACCGAAGACCCGATTGTTTCGGTTGACATTATACATAATTCGCACTCTTCTATCTTTGATGCACTTTCCACCATGGTAACCGGAAAAACAGTTAAAGTCCTTTCCTGGTATGACAATGAGTGGGGATATTCAACACGCGTGGTTGATCTGATTGGGAAATTATTCTAATTAGTGTCTCTTAGAAAACGTCAAATGCTGCGTTATTCTTGTTTTGAAAACGGTCATTTACAAAAGTAAACTCCCTGATTTTCAAAGCTTCGAAAGCCTTGTCTTTGGCGCCTTCTAAGAAGCCACTTGAAAAGTTAAGAGTTTTCTTAGAAGCACTAATTATACATCTCTTTTCTGAAAAAAAGCCCTGAGTTCAGGGCTTTTTTTATTTGTTAAGGGGACTTCTGATTTATTTTATTTTAAATTATACGAATAAACTCAATGGGTATTTCAATTAAATCGCGGTAATATTCTCCCAGGCCCATAATGGCCTCGTCTTCCTCTTCATAAAACCACTTTACGATGGTTTTTTTTCCCTCCTGCTGATATTTTTTTACATTCCTGAGTATTTCCAAAATATATCTTGAAGATCCACTATTAATATACTCCATTTCAAACCAGATTTCAGAAAGAGCTGCCGGCGACTTATAATACTCCTTCATCCAATCCAGTACCTGATTGTAAAAATCGCTGGGGTTTTCCGGAATGGATCTTCCTTTAAGTTTTAGCACCCCTGAATTAAAATTAAAATCAATTTCAGGAGTAATCGCAGTAGGTTCAAGATAAATTGATTCCATGATTAGAATTATTAATTAAATTGATGCGTTCATCAATAAGTTTAAAAAACAATTATTCATAATGCAATGCAATGATCGGGTTAAGCCTGGAGGCTTTTACAGCGGGTACATACCCGGAAACAAGGCCCACTGCAAGACAGGCCAATACTCCTGTGATGATCCAGTCCCAGGGAACAATGAAAGAGGTTTTTGTAAGCAATGAGATCAAATTTCCGGCCAGAATACCCAGGACAATTCCCACCAGTCCACCGATTTGACCAATCAAAATAGCCTCGTAAAGAAACTGGTTCTTAATGGTCTGTGCTTTTGCCCCGATGGCTTTTCTGATCCCGATTTCCTTTGTTCTTTCTTTCACCGATACCAACATGATATTCATAAGCCCTACTACGGCACCGAAAAGTGTAATCAGGCCAATCAGAGTAGCTGCAATTGTCACAAATTTGATGTTCTCAAGTAAAATTTCAACCAGATTATCACTTGAAGTAATATTAAAATCGCTTTCATCTTTCGCTGTCAGTCCCCTTACAATCCGGAATACCCCTTCAGCCTCACTTTTTGCCATTTCAAACATATACTGATCATCGGGCATCACATTAATGGAATATCGCATATTGGGTCTTGAAAAATGATGCCGAACTGTGGTAATCGGAAGAATACAAATTTTATCCAGGCCTGTAATGCTGGCTCCTTTTGACTTCAAAACACCAATTACCCTGTATTTGCCTCCCCCTGTAAGCACAACCTTCCCAATAGGGTCTTCATATTTCTCAAACAAAACATTGACCAGTTCGCTCCCAAGTATAGCAACATTCCTGTAATCTTTTATATCGTTTTGAGAAAAATTCCTACCCTTCTCAATTTCATTCCCGGAAGTTTGCAAATAGTTTTCATCCGACCCAATTACAGGTATATTGGGGTTCGATTTCTTTGACTTATACTTAATTGTTCCGATACCTGTGGCATATGTACTGATTGAAGTAGTTACAGGGATATCTATCATTTCCTTAAACTTTACAGCCTGTTGATAAGTAATCCTGCTATGATTTTTCTTTCTGTAGTGCTTATCCCCCATCTGAATATTCATGCTACGGCTTTCTATGGTAAAAGTATTGGATCCCATCAGGGTAAATTGATCGGTAATTGATTTTTTTATGGATTCAATAGCCGTTAAAATGCCTACCAGAGCCATTATTCCAATGGCAATTATGAAGATCGTAAGTACCGTTCTAAGTTTACTCGCCCTGATTGCATTAAAGGCAATCCTGAAATTTTCAATCACCAGGCTTGTTTCAAGCTTTAGCATAATAATATTGTCTTTTTTTTGACCACTGAAAAATACAAAAAAAAATGAATACTTATACTATAAGTCCTGTCTAAAAAGGTTCATGCAAAATAAGGAAAAAATTTCACGATTTCAGATTATTGATAACTGTAGCCCGTAAGCATCAATATATCAATGAGATATAATTTTAACAACAGCCTCTGTAAGTCATTGACAATCAACATGAGCATGTTCCATGTGGAACGTATATATCTGGATATCAAAAAGATAATACTTTATTAAACATTTCAGAAAAAGAGAAGAGTAAGGGTTCCGAAACCTTTATTTTTTATCGATATTTAAATGTAACATACTTATTCTCTGTCACATTCATATATTGATTGATAAAATAACAAACTAATTCGTATGTTAACTTAAGTAAATCTTCAAAACAAAACCCGGCAGGATGTTTAATTAAAACACCTCTGCCGGGTTTGAGATTTTTACTTTCCGGAACTATAATTGTTTTTCAGATTACTCACTTAAAAAACAATCATAGTTGAAAGCCTCAGGGTTTCCATTACCGGTTAATTAATAATTTCTTATTAACAACTTTTGTGTCACCTGCTTTTATCCGGTATATGTACATACCATTGGGAAGTACATTTCCTGATGCATCCGTACCATTCCATTCTATCGTGTATTCTCCCGGATTCTGGAACTGATCTTCAAGCACCATAACTTCTTTTCCAACCATGTTCAATACGGATACTCTGACTTCAGAACTCTCTTCCAATTCATATTTGATGGTCGTAAAGTCTGAGAACGGATTCGGATATGCCTGCAACCCAAGTCCATCGGCACTGTTGTCCTCAATTCCTGTTATATCAATGAAGTTTGCAGTTATTTCCATATCTGCATCTACTGTCAGGATCAACATTGCATTTGAGCTGTCTGCAGCTCCTATATCTCCACTCCAGTGTGAAAACTTAGCATTCTCATCCGGAGTTGCAGTTACTATCAATAATCCGGTATATTCTCCACTTTCCGGAGATACGGTTCCCGGCCCCACAATATTTATGGTCACGTTGTATTTTTTCTCTACAAATACAGCTTTCAGATAAATATTGGAGTCCATCGCAATTGTCAACGGATTGTCTGTTCCGGTATAAGCACCTTCCCAGGCTGAGAATACATAACCGTCATTTATTGGTGTAGCGGTTAATACTACTGATGCTCCATCTGAGTAATATCCGTCTTCTGACTCAGGATCAATAACCAGCTCTCCAAGGTCAATGCCTCCACTGGCTGAAACTTCTGTTGTCAGCATGTATCTGCGGACAGCCATTTCTGCAATCGTTGCACTGTCCAGTGCTACATCATAAAACTCAAACTCATCAATAGCTCCGAAGAATGGTTTGCTCCTTTCTATTGACCCGCCAATACAACTGGTATCAGCTACTGCTGCTTTCGGCAATAACACGCTCAGTTTGGTATTGGCTACATCCTCTCCGTTCACATATAATGTCATTACACTATCTTCAGCACTAACAGTTAAGGCTACATGTGCCCATTCACCCACATTGATGGTTCCGCCACCTAAATAGGTGTTGCCCATTCCTTCGGACCATACGCCCATCGTAGCTCCATAAGGATCATAGAACAATCCGTAATCGGCGTCTCCTCCTATATCATGTGCAAAGATAGCTCCCCATTCGCCCCAGGTCGGATCGAATACAAGGGTGTCATTTGCTACATTGATCCATGCTGAAACAGTAAACGATTGTGAAGCAAAGATCTTGTCTTCAGGTAGTACAACGCAATTGTTATTTGAGTCTGCCGAGGCTCCCAAACCAAGGGCATCCGGGTTAAACTGGATTGCACTTCCATAAACTCCATCAATTTTGTTGATATAAGGTCCATTCTGTGTACCATCACGAAGATTCTCAGACATATCGGTCACTTTATTACCATCTCCAGGTTCAAAATCTTCAAAATCATAATATACCGCCTGGCCTCCGGCTTTCCCGGTTAATCCGGCCAGTAAGCCTATTTCCTCCTCTGAAAGAACTCTGTCATACGCTCTGAAGTCTTTGTAACCGGCATTAGCATACCATTTCCCCGTACTATCATAAGGTGATATCGAAGCTGCTATTGCAAAATATGAATTGCCGGGGAAGAATATATCAGGATTGTCAACACTCCCTTCGTATGCTCCGTCAATATATGCAGCGCTACCATTTATGGTATCATGAGTAATGGTCAGGTGATGCCATGTCCCGTCAGAGAATGAATTCTTTGTAATATAATCTCCGGTCCAGCCAGATCCATCATATACGTAAACCTTTACTCTGCCTCCGCTTGAAGCATCCTTCAGATTAATTCCGTAAGGATCATCCATACCTGCTATTCTGGCGTTTCCGTCAACGACTATATCTTCTTCTACTTTCAGCCAGGTTGAAATGGTGAAATTAGGATTCTCAAAATAGTTATGCGTGGATTCCTTATCGAGAATTGCATATTGATCAACTCCATTAAACATTGCACCGCCATCAACCCAGTTGGTATCTGTAGTATTTGCCATAACCAGGTCTAAACCATTCCCACTGATATCATGTGCAACGTTTCCTGAAGTCTCGTCAAACATCCAGTGTGCAACCAAATCCGTATTCAGTATTTCTTTTTTGATCTGATTCTTGGTCAGCACTCCATCATAAAATTTTATCTCATCTATCATGGCATTGGCTGTTTCATATGCACCTGTACCATCGCCGTTATCTCCATTATTCGCACCTATGGTCAGATAGGCTGAATCAACCCGCATCGGAGCCTGCAAATTCGCAGCGATCAGTTCCCCGTCAAGGTACAGCTTGTGATTGCCTTCAGCATCCAGAGTGATGGTAACATTGTACCACTTTGCAGTGTCTATGGATACGTCAGCATTTGGACTGTTATCTCCACGGATAAACCGCAGACTGGGTCCGTTGTACATGATACCCCACCACTGGTCATCCCAGCTGCCACGGTGATATTCTGCAATTGCATGCCAGCCGTCTTGCATTCCCTGTGGCCATCTGACCCACATACTCATGGAGAAGTTTTCTCTGGAGAATTCCTGACTTACTGCTGTTTGCATATTGATACTCTCATCATTAAAATATATCGCCTTACCTTTTGCACCTTCAACCCATTGTGCATCTCCTGTAAGGGTTCCGTCATTACCGTTTCCAGAAGAATCACCTATGGTCAATCCTGTGCCTTCATCAAAGGACCAGTAAGCTACCAATGGGGGCATTACTTCTCCCATTGTAACATATTCTATGTGTAAAGCAGGTCCGTCAGGAGAGTTTCCATCACCCGATGACACTGCTATACGGTTGATCGGAATACCATATGGCCCAACAACATTTAAAGTAACAGGATTTCCTGTAACCCAGCCTTCTCTGTCTATTACCATCTGTACCAAAGATGAAATATCG